>MUMD01000155.1 GCA_002155895.1 Streptomyces rochei | reverse complement strand
CCCGACCCGACCGACCGCACCACGCCCAGCACGGCGGCCGTCTGCGTCTACCCCGACATGGTGCCCGCCGCCAAGGAGGCCGTCGCCGGTTCCGGCGTGAAGGTCGCCTCGGTCGCCACCGCGTTCCCGGCGGGCCGCGCCTCGCTGGCCGTCAAGCTGGCCGACGTCCGGGAGGCCGTGACGGCGGGCGCCGACGAGGTCGACATGGTCATCGACCGCGGCGCCTTCCTCGCGGGGAACTACATGAAGGTGTACGACGAGATCGCCGCCGTCCGCGAGGCGTGCGGCACCTCGGCCCGCCTCAAGGTGATCTTCGAGACCGGCGAGCTGTCGACGTACGACAACATCCGCCGTGCGAGCTGGCTCGGCATGCTGGCGGGCGCCGACTTCATCAAGACGTCCACCGGCAAGGTCGCGGTGAACGCCACGCCCGCCAACACGCTCCTGATGCTGGAGGCGGTCCGCGACTTCCGCGCGCAGACCGGCGTTCAGGTCGGTGTGAAGCCGGCCGGCGGCATCCGCACCGCCAAGGACGCGATCAAGTTCCTGGTCCTGGTCAACGAGACGGCGGGCGAGGACTGGCTGGACAACCACTGGTTCCGCTTCGGCGCCTCCTCGCTCCTGAACGACCTGCTGATGCAGCGCCAGAAGCTGGCCACCGGCCGCTACTCCGGCCCCGACTACGTGACGGTGGACTGATCACCATGGCACCTGTTTTCGAGTACGCGCCGGCGCCCGAGTCCCGCACGGTCGTCGACATCGCCCCCTCCTACGGCCTGTTCATCGACGGCGAGTTCACCGAGGCCGCCGACGGCAAGGTCTTCAAGACGGTCTCCCCCTCCACCGAGGAGGTCCTCGCCGAGGTCGCCGAGGCCGGCGAGGCGGACGTCGACCGCGCCGTGAAGGCCGCCCGCAGGGCCTTCGAGAAGTGGTCGGCGCTCCCGGGCTCCGAGCGCGCGAAGTACCTCTTCCGCATCGCCCGGATCATCCAGGAGCGCAGCCGCGAGCTGGCGGTCCTGGAGACCCTGGACAACGGCAAGCCGATCAAGGAGACCCGCGACGCGGACCTCCCGCTGGTCGCCGCGCACTTCTTCTACTACGCGGGCTGGGCCGACAAGCTCGACCACGCCGGCTACGGCGCGAACCCGCGGCCGCTGGGCGTCGCGGGCCAGGTCATCCCCTGGAACTTCCCGCTCCTGATGCTGGCGTGGAAGATCGCCCCGGCGCTCGCGACCGGCAACACGGTGGTCCTGAAGCCCGCCGAGACGACCCCCCTCTCCGCGCTCTTCTTCGCGGACATCTGCCGTCAGGCCGGGCTCCCCAAGGGCGTCGTCAACATCGTCACCGGCGACGGCCGCGCCGGCGCCGCGCTGATCGCCCACCCCGACGTCAACAAGGTCGCCTTCACCGGTTCGACCGCCGTCGGCAAGGAGATCGCGCGCACGGTCGCGGGCACCCGCAAGAAGCTGACGCTGGAACTGGGCGGCAAGGGCGCCAACATCGTCTTCGACGACGCCCCCGTCGACCAGGCCGTCGAGGGCATCGTCAACGGGATCTTCTTCAACCAGGGCCAGGTCTGCTGCGCGGGCTCCCGCCTGCTGGTCCAGGAGTCGATCCACGACGAGCTGCTGGACTCCCTCAAGCGCCGCCTGTCCACGCTCCGCCTCGGCGACCCGCTGGACAAGAACACCGACATCGGCGCGATCAACTCCGCCGAGCAGCTGGCCCGGATCACCGCGCTGGCCGACCAGGGCGAGGCGGAGGGCGCCGAGCGCTGGTCCCCGGCCTGCGAACTCCCGGAGAACGGCTTCTGGTTCGCCCCGACGCTCTTCACGAACGTCACCCAGGCGCACACGGTCGCCCGCGACGAGATCTTCGGCCCGGTCCTGTCCGTCCTCACCTTCCGCACGCCGGACGAGGCGGTCGCCAAGGCCAACAACACCCCGTACGGCCTGTCGGCGGGCATCTGGACGGAGAAGGGTTCGCGCATCCTGGCGGTCGCGAACAAGCTCCGCGCGGGCGTCGTCTGGTCCAACACGTTCAACAAGTTCGACCCGACCTCGCCCTTCGGCGGCTACAAGGAGTCGGGCTTCGGCCGCGAGGGCGGCCGCCACGGCCTGGAGGCGTACCTCGATGTCTGAGAAGTCCGAGCAGCGACTGAGTGTCCTCAAGACCTACAAGCTGTACGTCGGCGGGAAGTTCCCGCGTTCCGAGAGCGGCCGGGTGTACGAGGTGACCGACGCAAAGGGCAAGTGGCTGGCGAACGCGCCGCTCTCCTCCCGCAAGGACGCCCGTGACGCGGTGGTCGCCGCGCGCAAGGCGTTCGGCGGCTGGTCGGGCGCGACGGCGTACAACCGCGGCCAGATCCTGTACCGGATCGCCGAGATGCTGGAGGGCCGCCGCGACCAGTACGTCGCGGAGGTCGCCGACGCCGAGGGCCTGTCGAAGTCGAAGGCGGCGGCGCAGGTCGACGCGGCGATCGACCGTTGGGTCTGGTACGCGGGCTGGACCGACAAGATCGCCCAGGTGGTCGGCGGCGGCAACCCGGTCGCGGGCCCGTTCTTCAACCTGTCCTCCCCCGAGCCGACCGGTGTCGTCGCCGTCCTGGCCCCGCAGGAGTCGTCGTTCCTGGGCCTGGTCTCGGTCGTCGCCCCGGTGATCGCCACCGGCAACACGGCGGTCGTGATCGCGAGCGAGAAGTCCCCGCTCCCCGCCCTCTCCCTCGGCGAGGTCCTGGCCACCTCCGACCTCCCCGGCGGCGTGGTCAACGTCCTGTCCGGACGTACGGCGGAGATCGCCGCCCCGCTCGCCGCCCACCAGGACGTCAACGCGATCGACCTCACCGGCGCCGACGAGGCGCTGGCGAAGGAGCTGGAGATCGCGGCGGCCGACAACCTCAAGCGCGTCCTGCGTCCACAGCCTGTGGACGAGGTCGACTGGACGACGGCACCGGGCGCCGACCGCATGACGGCGTTCCTGGAGACGAAGACGGTCTGGCACCCCACGGGCTCACTGGGCGCCTCCGGCTCCTCGTACTGAGCGGTCGCGGGCCCGCGCACCGCGCCCACGGGACGAGCCGCGCCCTCCCCCCGTCCGGGGAGGGCGCGGCTCTTCGCGTGCGACGGACCCGGGCCCGTCAGCGCACCAGCTCCGTCACCTGCCCCACCAACGGCACCGAGCCCAGCGACTGCGCCTGGGCCACCGGCCCGGTCAGGGCGGTGGAGGTCAGCGGCTGGAAGTCGGCGACCTTGGTGCCGACCCCGTTGTCGAGGGGGTCGACGCCGGTGCCGGCCAGCGGGTTGGGCTTGAGGTCGGCGACGGGCCCGGTGACGTAGCCGACCATGCCGGTGACGGCCTGGACACCGGCCTGCGGGTCGATGTTGCCCAGCGACGTGGGCCGGGTGTGCGCCAGGCCGGCGATCGTCTCGCCGCCTTCCGCGGAGGCCGTCCCCGCTCCGGCCGCCAGGGCCGCTCCGGCGGTCGCCAGGGCGACCAGGGCGCGCTGTGCGTGCGGGCTGCGGGGGGACGCGTGTCGGGCCATCGCTGCTGCCACCTCTTGATGTGGGTTGCTACGGACTGCCGTGTTAACCGTGCGGACGGTGATCAGGTCACCGCGCACGGTGATCGAGGTGTGATGCGCGCTGCAAAGTCGACCCGCGGGGTCGTAGGGCCGCCCGCCGATGCCTCAGACTGGTGTCCCGTGAGCTCCCATCCGCCCATACCGACGCGAGTCGTGCTGCTCTGCGGCCCCTCCGGCTCCGGCAAGTCCCTCCTCGCCGCCCGCTCCGGCCTCCCGGTGCTGCGGCTCGACGACTTCTACAAGGAGGGCACCGACCCGACGCTGCCGCTGGTGCCCGAGAGCTCCGACATCGACTGGGACCACCCGGGCTCGTGGGACGCGGACGCGGCCGTCGCCGCCATCACGGAGCTGTGCCGTTCGGGCCGTACGCGGGTGCCCGTCTACGACATCTCGCTCAGCGCCCGTACCGGTGAGGAGGCGGTCGACATCGGGCGGACCCCGCTGTTCCTCGCGGAGGGGATCTTCGCCGCCGAACTCGTGGCACGCTGCCGGGAGCTGGGCGTCCTGGCCGACGCGCTGTGCCTGAGCCGGGGTCCGGTGACGACCTTCCGCCGCCGCTTCGTGCGCGATCTGCGGGAGAGCCGCAAGTCGGTGCCCTTCCTGCTGCGCCGCGGCTGGCGGCTGATGCGGCAGGAACGGTCGGTCATCGCGCGGCAGACGGCCCTGGGGGCGTACGCCTGCGACCGGGACGAGGCGATGGGGCGGCTGGCGGCCGCGGCCGCGGGCCGGTGCGCCACGGCCCGCACGGCGGCGTAGCGCACCCTCGCGCGCTCCCCCGTACACGGACCCCGTA
>MUMD01000154.1 GCA_002155895.1 Streptomyces rochei | reverse complement strand
CCGAGGGCGTGCTGGCCGGGCTCGGCGCGACCACCGTCTTCGGCCTGCCCGGCCAGCACGCCCTCGGCATGTTCGACGCCCTGCGCCGCTCCGACCTGCGGTACATCGGCCTGCGGGTGGAGAACAACGCGGGTTTCGCCGCCGACGCCTACGGCCGGATCACCGGCGAGGCCGCCCCGTTGCTCCTGTCGACCGGCCCGGGAGCCCTCACCTCCCTCGCCGCGCTCCAGGAGGCGCGGGCGGCCTCCGCCCCCGTCCTCGCGATCAGCAGCCAGGTCCCGACGGCCGGCCTGGGCGGCGGACGCCACGGCTATCTGCACGAACTCCCCGACCAGGCGGCGTCCTTCCGGGGTGTCGTGAAGTCCGTCCACACCGTCCGCACCCAGTCCCAGATCCCGTCCGCCATCGCCGAGGCGTGGACGTCGGCGCTGACCGTCCCGCACGGCCCGGTGTGGGTGGAGATCCCGCAGGACGTCCTCCTCGCCGAGACGGCGGTGCCGGTCGTCACCGGCGGCGACACCTTCCCCGAGGAGCTGCCCCCGCGCCCCGAACTGACGGCGGTCGCCGCCGATCTGCTGGCCCGCGCGGAGCGACCGGTGATCATCGCGGGCGGCGGAGTCGTCCGGGCCGACGCGTCCAAGAAGCTCCGGCAGCTCGCGGAACGCCTCCAGGCCCCCGTCGTCACGACCTTCGGCGGCAAGGGCGCGTTCCCCTGGACGCACCCGCTCTCCCTCCAGTCCTGGCTGGAGGACCGCCACACCACGGACTTCCTGGAGGACGCCGACGTCCTCCTGGTGGTCGGCTCGGGCCTCGGCGAACTCTCCTCGAACTACCACACCTTCCGGCCGCGCGGCCGGGTGATCCAGATCGAGGCCGACCTCGGCAAGCTGGAGTCCAACCACCCGGCCCTCGGCATCCACGCCGACGCCCGCCTCGCCCTCCAGGCCCTGCTGGAGACGGTGGGGGAGCGCACCGACCCGGGTGCTCCGGAGCGGGTCCGCGCGGTCCTGGACAAGGTGCGCGAGCGCATCGCGTCCCAGGAACTCACCCTCGAACAGGACGTCCTCGCCGCCGTCCGCAGGGCACTCCCGCCCGGCGCCCCGTCCTTCTGGGACATGACCATCCTGGCCTACTGGGCCTGGTCGGCCTTCGACGCCGAGGCTCCCAACGCCATGCACTCCGCCCAGGGCGCCGGCGGCCTCGGCTACGGCTTCCCGGCGGCCCTCGGAGCGGCGGTCGCCGACCCCACGCACCCGGTGCTGGCGGTCTCCGGCGACGGCGGCGCGCTGTACTCCATCGCCGAACTGGCCACCGCCCGCCAGTACGACCTGAACGTCACCTGGCTGATCGTCGACGACGGCGGCTACGGCATCCTGCGCGAGTACATGACCGACGCCTTCGGGCAGCCCACGGCGACGGAGCTGACCCGTCCCGACTACGTGGCGCTCGCCGAGTCGTTCGGGGTGCCGGGCGTGCGCACGTCACCGAAGACGCTGGAGGCGGACCTCGCGAAGGCCCTGGCCGCGCCGGGGCCCTCGGTGGTCGTCCTCCCCGCCGTCCTGCGCATGTTCGCGCCGACCCACCTGGACTGAGGCGGCCGGACCTACCAGATCGCCTCGACCCACTCCGGGTGGTCGACGAACGGGTTGCGGTTGTGCTGGTAGGTGTCGTAGACGACCTGGTTGCGGCGCTCCTCGAAGGCGTCCGGCGGGTCCTCGTCGTTCCACTGCTTCAGTACGTCGAGCTTGCCGATGTACGGGCTGCTGCCGTTGTCCACGCTGCCGTTGACCTCGAGGTCGGCCCAGCCGTCGCCGCCCTCGTAGCGGACCGCCATGTAGAAGATCATGCGGGCCACGTCGCCCTTGACGGCGTCGCGGGGCTCGAAGGAGTCGGAGTCGGTGAGGCTGCCGCCGCTGTCGGTGAAGCCGCTGCCGCCGTTGTCGAAGTCCTTGTTGCCCCGGACGCTGTTGACCCGGACGTCCTCGGGACGCAGGTGGTGGATGTCCGTGCCGGGCCCGGTCGCGGTGCCGAAGTCGCCGTGGGACTTGGCCCACACGTGCTCGCGGTTCCAGTCGCCGGTGTCCCCGCCGTTCAGCGACTTGCTGCGGGAGATGCCCGAGTACAGCAGGATGACGTTGCCGCTGTCGGCCGGGTCCTGGTCGGTGACCTTCAGGGCGTCCCAGACGGCCGAGTAGGAGAGCTTGGTCTGGTCGCTGATGATGGTGTGCAGGGAGGACTTGAGGCTGTCGCCCGTCTTCCCGATCGCGTCCTTGTAGTACGTCGAGTCGTAGTCCGATGCGGTGGCCGGTGCCGCCGCGGTCGTCGCCGTGGCCGGGGTCGCCGACAGCGAGGGGGCGGCGAGGGCGGCGAGGACGGCGGCCGTGGCGAGGGCCACCGCTTTCCGGCGCCGGGTGCGTATCGCGAGCATGTGGGGTGTCCGATCTACGCGTGTGGAGTGGAGCGGTGGTTCGAGCGTGACATGGACATGTGGGAGGTGGGGTGTACGGAGGGTGGCGATTGCGTGACGACGGCCCCCGACCGGGGTGGTCGGGGGCCATGGCGTTACCGGTGGGGCGTCAGGTCACGTCCGAGGGGTCCAGTCGGTAGAGGCCCGACGCGCTCTCCGTCCCGGAACCGGAACCGGAATCGGCACCGGAACCGACGGGGGAGGAGTCCGACGTGGACGAGGCGCCGTACGCGCTCGCCTCCACTGCGGTGCCGTGCTCCCGCACCCACTGGGTCACTTCGGAGCCGGCCCCGGAACCGCCGCCCATGCCCCCGCCGACCTGGACGTAGTGCAGTTCGCCCTTCTTCACCAGCTCCTTGAGACGGGTGAGCGTCATGGCGTTGTCGCTGCCCGACCAGCCCCACATGGAGATGACCGGCTCGCCGCCGGCGAGGATGAGCTGGGCGGCGCTCTGCGAACCGGACACGGCCAGCAGCCACTTGGCGCCGTCCTGGTGCTTCTTCAGGTAGGCGACCAGTTCGGTGCTCGCACCGCCACCCGTGCCACCGCCACCCATGCCACCGCCTCCGCCGAAGCCTCCGCCGAGGCCGCCGCCTTCGCCGAAACCGCCGGCACCACCGAGGTCGCCGCTCGGGGGTGTGCCGGTTGTCCCGTCCGCTCCGCCCGGAGCCGCGCGGCCGTTGTCGCCGCCGTTCGGAGGGGTGTCACCGCCAGGGCCGCCGCGACCGCCCTGCGGCGGCTGCCCGCCTCCGCCGCCCGGGCCGCCCATGCCGCCGCCCGTCGACGGTCCCGCGGTCGGGTTGGTACCGCCCATGCCGCCGCCCGAACCGGACGGCACCGACCAGGCGTACGCCGCCGGGCCCGCGACTCCGGCGACCACGGCCGCCGCCACGGACACCGCCAGCAGGCGAAGACGCCGCCCCGAACGGAAGACGAGCAGGCCCCCGATCGCCAGCGCCATGACCACCGCGATCGTCGGCCACAGCCAGGAGTTCCAGCCGGAGGCGCGGCGCAGCAGCACGACCGCCCAGACGCCGGTGACACCGAGGGCGAGCGGCAGCACCCACACCCAGCGGCGGTCCGCCCGGAAGGCCCGCAGCAGCATCACGCCGCCGCCCCCGCACAGTGCCGCGATGCCCGGTGCGAGGGCGGTCGTGTAGTACGGGTGCATGGTGCCCTCGGCCATGCTGAAGGTCAGTTGGTGCAGCACCGTCCAGCCGCCCCACAGCACCAGCGCGGCGCGCGTGAGGTCGGTCCGGGGAGCGCGGCCGCGCAGCACCAGACCGGCGACGAGTGCGATGCCCGCGAAGGGGAGCAGCCAGGAGATCTGGCCGCCGAGGACGTCGTTGAACATCCGCCCGATGCCGGCGGTGCCCGAGAAACCGCCCCCGCCGCCACCGCCTCCGCCCATGTTGCCGTCGCCGCCGAAGATCCGGCCGAGCCCGTTGTAGCCCATGATCAGATCCCAGGCGGTGCCGTCCGTCGAACCGCCGATGTACGGCCGCTCGGAAGCGGGCACCAAGGACACCGCCGCCGCCCACCAGAAGCTGGCGACCGCCAGGGCGACGGCGGCGAGCACGAGGTTCCTGATGCGCTTGGCCCAGCCCAGGTCGGTCGCGTACAGGTACACGACGAAGACCGCCGGCAGGGCGATGTAGCCCTGGAGCATCTTGGTGTTGAACGCGAGCCCGAAGCAGACCGCCGAACCGAGCAGGGGCAGCAGCCGCCCGTCGCGTACGGCGCGCAGACCGAGGGCCGCCCCGCCCACCATCAGGAAGACCAGCAGTGTGTCCGGGTTGTTGTCCCGGTTGATGGCGACGGTGATCGGCGTGAGCGCCAGCACCAGCGCCGCGAGCGCCGCCGCGCCGTGGCCCCACACCCGTTTCACGCAGGAGTGCAGCACCCAGATGGTCGCCAGCGCGGCGAGGATCAGCGGCAGCATCATCTGCCAGGTCCCGTAGCCGAGCAGCCGGCAGGACAGCCCCATGACCATCAGGGCGAAGGGCGGCTTGTCGACGGTCAGGAAGTTCCCCGCGTCGAGCGAGCCGAAGAACCACGCCTTCCAGCTCTCGGTGCCGCTGAGCACGGCGGCGCTGTAGTAGCTGTTGAGGCCGGCCCCGGACAGGTTCCAGGAGTACAGCCCCGCCGCCAGGACGAGGATCGCCAGCAGCGCCGGCGAAGACCAGCGTGGCGTGCCGGGCGCGGAAGTCGGCGCGGGCGGCGGCTCGGTGGCCGCTTGCAGGGGAGCGGTGGCAGATGTCACCACGCCACCGTGTCCATCGGCGTTGGGCGAGGGCTGTGCTCCGACTTGGGAGGAGCTGTGAATCCAGGTCACCGACGGCCGAGGGCGGCGTGCTCACGCTCGGGACGGAGCGACGTCTTCCTTGAGGGACGTGACGAACGACGTCCAGCCGGAAGCCGAGAGGAGCAGCGCCGGCCCGGCGGGAACCTTCGAATCCCGCACCGCTATCACCCCAGGACGGGCGTCCACCACCTCCAGGCAACTTCCGGCCTCGTTGCCGCTGTAGGTGGACTTGCGCCAGCCCACCAGCTCGGCCGCGTTCGGGATGAAGGGCTCAGGCATCGTCTTCGTAGTCCTTCGCTGTCGACTTGAGCAGGGCGACCGTTTCGCGGAGCGACAGGGCGTCGCTCAACGCGTGATAGTAGGCGCCCTGCAAGCGGTCGACGACGGCCGGACTGTCGTGGATCTTCGCTACGTGAATGCCTTCCGAGTAGGCCACGGGCGGCTGGTCCTCGAACCACATGAGGCTCAGCATGCTCTGCATCACCGGATAGGCGCCCCGGTCACGGGGCATCACGTGCACCCGCACACGCCCGGCCTCCACGAGATGGGCGATGTGCCTCAGTTGCCCCGCCATGACTCGGCGATCACCAACGACCCGGTGCAGCAGCGCCTCGTCCAGCAACGCCCAGAACACGGGCGTGACCGGGTCGTCAAGGAGCCTCGCCCGTTCGAGGCGTGTGACAAGGCGTCTGTCACATTCCTCGGTGCTCAACGGTGGGTACGTCGTGCCGAGGACAGCACGCGCGTACGGCCGGGTCTGGAGGAGCCCGGGGACGAACGTCACGGCCGACTCCCGAATCGCCACCGCCTGCGACTCCAACTGCCGCGCCGCCTCGAAGTAGTCGGCGACCGCCGCGTCCTCCTCCGGAAGGAAGCTGCTCAGCACGTTCCCCGTGTTCAGGGCGCGGTCCAGCCGTCGCGCGTCCTCCTTCGACGGCACCCGGCGCCCCGCCTCGATGTGCGCGATGTGCGACCGCGTCATGATGGCCATGTCGGCCAGCTGCTGCTGCGTCAGGTCGGCCGCTTCGCGTTGCTGCTTGAGCCAGTCGCCGTAGATGTTGCTCATCCGTTCGACTCCCGTGTGACAAAGGCGCCGTCACATCCGCACCCCTGGCGAGCCTAGCTCCGCCCGTCTCACTCTGTACGCGCATCGCTACCGAAAGCGATGCCCCCGCGACCGTCGCACCGGTCCGGGGGCGTGGTCACCGATCTCCACGGAGCCGACGACATGCGTCACCGCCTCGCCCGCCTCGCCGGGCCGCCCCCGCTTCCGCCGCTCGCCCTCCTGCTGCCCGGCTCAGGGCGGCGCCGCCGGTTCGCGGTGCGCGGCGTCGACCTCGGCGTCCGGGCGCCGTACGGCGTGGGGGTGGCCCGGTGAAGTACGGTGCGCGTCCGGCCCGGCTGCTGCCCTGGACCGGCTCCGAGGGCAAACCCTGCTATCTGCTGACCGACGGCGACGGCCCGCTGTCCCGGCTCGCCGACGTCGTCGAGACCACCCACCTCGACATGGCGGAGGAGTTGTCGGACCATGCCGCCGCCCTGCTCGCGGACGCCCGGGCGACGCCCGAACAGCTCCGCTTCATGGTGCACCGCATGCGCGAGGCTCTCACCGCGGTGCGCCGCGTCGCGGAGAGCCGGGGCATGCGGTCGTCCTGAAGGGGGCCGTCACTCGACCAGTTCGGGAAAGGTCTCCTTGAACTCGGCGAGCTGAGCGCGGTAGCCGGCGTTGAATTCGGCCAGTCCGTGCACGCCGAGGTTCTTCTCGAAGGCGACGCTCTGCCGCGGCACCAGGGCGGGTATCGCGCGGAACACCTCGCCCGCCGCCTTCGCGTGCCGGCCCTTCTGGACGGTGGCCACCAGGTCCTTGAAGAGGTCCAGCTCCAGGGCCCGGATGCGTTCGCTCGGACTGTCCTGGCCCCTGAGTTCCTCATCGGCGACCGGCCTGGCGCCGGAGGGCTTGGTGAGGAACTTCAGTACCCGCATCGTCGCGTACAGCCGACCGGCCAGTCGATGGCCGCTCTCGTTCTGGTCTGGCATGGCTCATTACTTGCCACCGGTACCGTGCCGAACCCTGTCCTTCGGAAAGCGGTCAACTCTTGGCCATTCCTCCGGCCTAGGGTTTCGGCCATGCGCCCGAGAACGCTCCGCACCTCCCTCGCCACCCTCACCGCGAGCCTCGCGGCGGCCGGCTGCCTGGTGGCCGCCGGACCGGCCGTCGGACCGGCCGCCGCACAGGAACGTCCGCAGAGGAACGCCTGCTCGCCCGCCGTCTCCCTCGCCGAGTACTCCGACGCCCTCGACAAGACCACGTACGACGGCACCTACGTCGGCAACCTCTCCGCACTCGCCCGCGACGGGCGGGGCGCGGTCGCCGCCCTCTCGGACCGTTCCGCCCTCTTCCGGCTGGACGCCCGCACCCTGAAGCCGCGGGACGTGACCCCGCTCGCCGACGAGAACGGCGCCGCGCTCGACGCCGAGGGCCTGGTCGTCGACAGGGACGGCAGCTATCTCGTCTCCTCCGAGACCGAGCCGTCCGTCCGCCGCTACTCCCGCACCGGCGAGATCCTCGGCCGCCTCCCCGTGCCGGACGACCTGCGCACCGCCCCGGAGGGCGGCGCCCGGGCCAACGGCAGCTTCGAGGGGCTGACCCTCCTCCCCGGCGGCCGGACCCTGATCGCCTCCATGGAGTACCCGCTCGCCGGCGACCCCGCCGACACCGTCCGCCTCCAGAGCTGGCGGCGGACCGGGCACGGCGACTTCCGGCTCGGCACCCGGTACACCTACCGGACCGACCCCGGCCTCGGCGTCTCCGAGGTCACCGCGACCCCGTCCGGCCGCCTGCTCGTCCTGGAACGCGGCTTCACCTCCGGCGTCGGCAACACGGTCCGCCTGTACCTGACCGACCGGCCCGGCGGCGGCACCGCGCTCGGCAAGCGGCTCCTCGCCGACCTGGCCGACTGCCCGTCCCTCGGCGCCACCGCCGGGCAGCCGCAGCCCAATCCGCTCCTCGACAACTACGAGGGCATGGCCGTCACCGGCCGGACCGAGGGCCGCCTGGACGTCCTGATCGTCAGCGACGACAACCAGAACGCCGTACAGACGACCCGCTTCCTGCGGCTGCGCGTGCGCGCCTGAATTGTTGCGGCGGGATGAAATCCCCGCTCGCCCGCGTTGGTGCCTTCCGGTAGATCAGGTGAGCAGGACGACCGACGGACGACCGGAGGGCACGGCGTGGACGCGCAACGGGGATGGGCACGACGACTGGCGGGCTATGCCTGGCGCCATCCCAAGGACGTCGTCCTCGCCCTCGGCGCCTCGCTGGGCGGCATGGCCGTCATGGCCCTGGTCCCGCTGATCACGAAGGTGATCATCGACGACGTGATCAGCGCCAAGACCAGGGACATGGCCCTGTGGGCCGGTCTGCTGATCGGCGCCGCGGTCGTCGTCTACGTCCTGACCTACATCCGGCGGTACTACGGCGGGCGGCTCGCCCTCGACGTCCAGCACGACCTGCGCACCGACATGTACGGGACGATCACCCGGCTCGACGGGCGGCGCCAGGACGAACTGTCCACGGGACAGGTGGTGGGGCGGGCGACCAGCGACCTCCAGCTGATCCAGAGCCTGCTCTTCATGCTCCCGATGACCATCGGGAACGTCCTGCTCTTCCTGATCTCCCTGGTGATCATGGCGTGGCTGTCCCCGCCGCTCACCCTGGTCGCGCTCGCCGTGGCGCCCGCCCTGTGGTTCATCGCCCGCCGCAGCCGCACCCGGCTGCACCCCGCCACCTGGTACGCCCAGGCCCAGGCCGCCGCCGTCGCCGGTGTGGTCGACGGCTCGGTGAGCGGCGTCCGCGTGGTCAAGGGCTTCGGGCAGGAGGAGCAGGAGACCGGCAAGCTCAGGGAGGTCGGACGCCGGCTCTTCGCCGGGCGGCTGCGGACGATCAAGCTCAACGCCACGTACACCCCCGCCCTCCAGGCCGTGCCCGCCCTCGGTCAGGTCGCGATGCTCGCCCTCGGCGGCTGGCTGGCCGTGCGCGGCAACATCACCCTCGGCACCTTCGTCGCCTTCTCCACCTACCTGGCCCAGCTCGTCGGCCCGGTCCGCATGCTCGCCATGGTCCTCACCGTCGGCCAGCAGGCCCGCGCCGGCACCGAACGCGTGCTGGAGCTGATCGACACCGAGCCCGCGATCGAGGACGGCACCAAGGAGCTGCCCGCCGACGCGCCGGCCACCGTCGAGTTCGACGACGTGTCCTTCGCCTACGGGGACGAGTCCGGCGACGGCTCGGGCACCCCCGTCCTCGACGGTCTGTCCTTCGAGATCCGGCCCGGCGAGACCCTCGCCGTCGTCGGCTCCTCCGGCTCCGGCAAGTCCACGGTCTCCCTGCTCCTGCCGCGCTTCTACGACGTGACGCGCGGCGCCGTCCTGGTCGGCGGCCACGACGTGCGCGAGCTGACCCTCGACTCGCTGCGGGCCGCCATCGCCCTGGTGCCCGAGGACTCCTTCCTCTTCTCGGACACCGTGCGCGCCAACATCGCCTACGGCCGCCCGGACGCCACCGACGAGGAGATCGAGGCCGCCGCCCGTGCCGCGCAGGCGCACGGGTTCATCAGCGAGCTGCCCGAGGGCTACGCCACCACCGTCGGCGAGCACGGCCTGACCCTCTCCGGCGGCCAGCGCCAGCGCGTCGCCCTCGCCCGCGCCATCCTCACCGACCCCAGGCTGCTGGTCCTCGACGACGCCACGTCCGCCGTGGACGCCCGCGTGGAGCACGAGATCCACGAGGCGCTGAAGGAGGTCATGCGGGGCCGCACGACGCTCCTGATCGCGCACCGCCGCTCCACCCTCGGGCTCGCCGACCGCATCGCCGTACTGGACCGGGGCCGCCTCGCCGACCTCGGCACCCACGAGGAGCTGCAGCGGCGCTCCGCCCTCTACCGGCGGCTGCTGACCGACCCCGACGAACTGGGCGGCGTCTCGCCCGGCCACGCGCGGCCCGCGGCACCGGCGGAGGACACCTCCGTCCGTGACGAGCTGGACGCCGAGTTCGACGCCGAGCGCGGCGTCACCCCACGCCTGTGGACCGGTGACCGCACGCCCAAGGACACCGCGCTCGCCGGCACCCCCGCCACCCCGGAGCTGCTCGCCCAGGTCGAGGCGCTGCCCCCGGCCGACGGGACCCCGGACGTGGACGAGGCACGGGCCGTCGAGCCGGAGGAGTCCTACGGGCTGCGCCGGCTGCTGCGCGGCTTCCGCACCCCGCTGCTGATCAGCCTCGCCCTGGTGGCCGTGGACGCCGGCATGGGGCTGCTGCTGCCGGTGCTGATCCGGCACGGCATCGACGAGGGCGTCACCCGGCTCGCCCTGGGCGCGGTCTGGGCGGCCTCCCTGCTCGGGCTGCTGGCCGTCCTCGCCCAGTGGACGGCGCAGAGCGGCGAGATCCGGATGACCGGCCGGACCGGCGAACGCATCCTGTACGCGCTCCGGCTGAAGATCTTCGCCCAGCTCCAGCGGCTCGGCCTCGACTACTACGAGCGTGAGCTGACCGGCCGGATCATGACCCGGATGACGACGGACGTCGACGCGCTGTCGACCTTCCTGCAGACGGGTCTGGTCACCGCGTTCGTCTCGGTCGTCACCTTCTTCGGCATCATGGTGGCCCTGCTCGTCATCGACGTGGAGCTGGCCCTGGTCGTCTTCGCGACGCTGCCGCCGCTGATCATCGCCACGTACTTCTTCCGCCGGGCCAGCGTGAAGGCGTACGAACTGGCCCGCGAGCGGGTGTCCACGGTCAACGCCGACCTCCAGGAGTCGGTGGCGGGACTGCGGATCGTGCAGGCGTTCCGGCGCGAGCGCGACGGCGGGCGGCGGTTCGCCGAGCGCAGCGACAGCTACCGGCAGGCCCGCATCAGGGGCCAGTGGCTGATCTCGGTCTACTTCCCGTTCGTGCAGCTGCTCTCCTCCGGGGCGGCCGCGGCCGTGCTGATCGTCGGCGGCGCGCGGATCGACGACGGGACGCTGACGACCGGTGCGCTGGTGGCGTACCTGCTCTACATCGACCTGTTCTTCGCGCCCGTCCAGCAGCTCTCCCAGGTCTTCGACGGCTACCAGCAGGCGTCCGTCTCCCTCGGCCGCATCCAGGAACTGCTGCGGGAGCCGACCTCGACGCGGGCCGCCGAGAAGCCGTCCGAGGTCACGTCCCTGCGCGGCGAGATCGCCTTCGAGGACGTGCGCTTCGCGTACGGGGACGAGGAGGAGGCCCTGACCGGCATCGACCTGCGCATCCCCGCCGGGCAGACCGTCGCGTTCGTCGGCGAGACCGGCGCGGGCAAGTCGACGCTGGTGAAGCTGGTGGCCCGGTTCTACGACCCGACGGGCGGCCGGGTGACCGTCGACGGGCAGGACCTGCGCGACCTGGACCTCACCGCGTACCGGCACCGGCTCGGTGTCGTCCCGCAGGAGGCGTACCTCTTCCCCGGGACCGTCCGCGACGCCATCGCCTACGGCCGCCCCGACGCCACCGACGCCGAGGTGGAGGCGGCGGCTCGGGCGGTCGGCGCCCACGAGATGATCGCCCGGCTCACCGGCGGCTACCTCCACGAGGTCGCCGAGCGGGGCCGCAACCTCTCCGCCGGGCAGCGGCAGCTGATCGCGCTGGCCCGCGCCGAGCTGGTCGACCCGGACATCCTGCTCCTCGACGAGGCGACGGCGGCCCTGGACCTGGCCACGGAGGCGCAGGTCAACCAGGCCACCGACCGGGTCGCGGGCCGCCGCACCACGCTCGTCGTCGCCCACCGGCTGACCACGGCCGCCCGCGCGGACCGCGTCGTCGTCATGGACCACGGGCGGGTCGCCGAGGACGGCACGCACGAGGAGCTGCTGGCGCTCGACGGACGGTACGCGCGGCTGTGGCGGACCTTCGTCGGTGCCGCCGAACCGGAGGAGCCGGTCGGGGCCCTGCACTGACCGCAGGCCCGGCCACGCCCGCGTGATCGCGGCACCGCGCAACCGTGCGACCGGTGCGCTGCGTCCGTACACCCGTACGACGGTGGGCGTCGTGCGCAGGGACGAAAGGGACCGCGGTGGGACAGGCTGGTGCTCGCACACGCCGGAGGCTGGCGCTCGGCACGGCCGTGCTGACGGCGGCCGGGTTGCTCGCGGTCGCGGCGCCGCAGCAGGCGCAGGCCGCGACGGGCTGCCCGGGCCGCAAGGTCAGGACCCTGACGTTCGCCACCGGTTCGGTCGTCGTCCACGAGCGCGGCGCTCACGTCTGCGCCGTCACCGTCCCGAAGAAGCCGGGCACCAAGCGGCAGATGTCGGTCAGCGTGCAGGCGCGCGGCGGCCGGCCGGTCGTGGACTCGGGACGGTTCGCCCACCGGGCGGGACCGGTGACCGTGTACGCCGGGAAGCGCTGCGTGTGGGTGCGGGGCGCGGTGTCCGGGCGTTCGGTCAGCTCCGGCTGGATCCTCTGCTGAGCCGGTCCCGGCGGCCGGCGCCGCCGGGCATTTCCTCATCTCCCCTGGTGTACGGGTGACTTGCTCCGATAGCTTCCGGCGCACATCTGTTTCACAGGGAGGGTGCATGCGCAAGGCGCTCAGATGGCTGCTGGCGCTCGTGGTGCTCATAGGCACCGCCGGCACGGCGGGCGCGGCCACCGCCGCCGAGCCGAAGGCCGTCGACATCAAGGACAGGCTGCTGTCCGTACCGGGCATGAGCCTGATCGAGGAGAAGCCGTACACCGGCTACCGCTTCTTCGTCCTCAACTACACCCAGCCGGTCGACCACCGGCGCCCGTCCAAGGGCACGTTCCAGCAGCGGATCACCGTGCTGCACAAGGACGTGAGCCGCCCGACGGTCTTCTACACCGGCGGCTACAACGTCTCCACCAACCCCAGCCGCCGCGAGCCGACCCAGATCGTGGACGGCAACCAGGTCTCCATGGAGTACCGCTACTTCACCCCGTCCCGGCCCCAGCCGGCCGACTGGTCGAAGCTGGACATCTGGCAGGCGGCCAGCGACCAGCACCGCATCTTCGAGGCGCTCAAGCCGATCTACTCGAAGAACTGGATCTCCACCGGCGGCTCCAAGGGCGGCATGACCGCCACCTACTACGAGCGCTTCTACCCGCGCGACATGGACGGCGTCGTCGCCTACGTCGCCCCCAACGACGTCGTCAACCGCGAGGACTCGGCCTACGACCGCTTCTTCGCCCGCGTCGGCACCGAGGAGTGCCGCGCCCGGCTCAACGGCGTGCAGCGCGAGGCGCTGGTGCGCCGGGCGCCGCTGAAGGAGAAGTACGAGGCGTACGCGGCCGAGAACGGGTACACCTTCGACACCATCGGCAGCCTGGACCGCGCCTACGAGGCCGTCGTCCTGGACTACGTCTGGGGCTTCTGGCAGTACAGCACCCTGAAGGACTGCGCCGACATCCCGGCCGACGCGAAGAACGCGACCGACGACGAGATCTGGAACTCCGTCGACACGATCTCCGGCTTCTCCTTCTACACCGACCAGGGCCTCGCCCCGTACACGCCGTACTACTACCAGGCGGGCACCCAGCTGGGCGCGCCGACGATCCACTTCCCGCACATCGAGAGGAAGTACATCCGCTACGGCTACCAGCCGCCGCGCAACTTCGTGCCGCGCGACATCGACATGCGGTTCCAGCCGTGGGCGATGCGGGACGTCGACAACTGGGTGAAGCGCAACGCCCGGCAGATGCTCTTCGTGTACGGCGAGAACGACCCGTGGGGCGCCGAGCCCTTCCGTCTGGGTCACGGCGCGCGCGACTCCTACGTGCTGACCGCGCCCGGCATGAACCACGGAGCCAACGTCGCCGGCCTGGTGCCCGAGGAGAAGGCCCTCGCCACGGCCCGCATCCTCGACTGGGCGGGCGTCGCCCCCGCCGCGGTCCAGGAGAACCCGTCGGCGGCCAGGCCGCTGGCGACGTTCGACGCCAAGCTGGACAAGCGGGACGTGCAGCGGGAGCCGGCGCTGCGCCCGTAGGACGGTGGCCGCGCCCGGCCGCACATGAGCCGCCGAGGCGCTCACAGCGGCCGGGCACAGCCCACCGGGCGTTCGCCGCCGAGGCGGACGTAGAGCCCGGTCGAGGCGGGGCAGTCCGCGCGGGCGGTCACCGCCTCGACCACCTCGAACTGCGGCTCCTTCTTCCCCGAGCCGTCGCAGGCGGTCTCGCGGACCTTGCCGCCGCCGGCGTCGTAGACGCAGTCGCCGACGATGGTGCGCGGGCCGCCCCCGCCACCGGGGTCACCCGGGTGCGGCGGCTGGAGCCTGCGCATGCAGGCGTAGCCCCGGGGCACGGCTCCGTCGCCGTCCTCGTCGGCCCAGGGGCGCTGCTCGCTGATGTGCAGGACGAAGTCGGTGGTGGCGGGGCACGGCGGCCCGTCGTCCGCGCGGCCGTCCTCCCGGGCGACGACCCGCGCCGCCGCCCGCTCACTGGCGCACGGCACCTCGGTGAAGCTGACCGTCCCGAACGAACTGCACTCGCCGACCGCGAGGAACACCGCCCCGTACCCGGAGGGCCGCACGGCCGCCGGTCCGGGCGCGGTGGCCCCGCCGGCCGGCCCGGTGCCCCGCGAGACACCGCCGCTCCCGTCGGCGCCGTCGCCCGCCGGGCTCTGGCACCCCGTCAGCAGCACGGCGCACCCTGCCGACAGGGCGCACAGCGCTCGCACAGCCGCTCTCCCACGCATCGCCATCCCCCCGGATCCCCCGTCCAGCGTGACCCGCCGGGGCGGGCCACGCCAGACGCGCGGGGCGCATTGCGCAGGGGTGACGGGGGCTCCCCCGGCGCGCGGCGTAGGCGCGCTACGGCCGGCGACCGGTCACCGCCGCCTACGACCGGTACGACAACCCGTGCCCGAGCGGGTACAGCACCGTGCCGGGATCGTCCGCCGCCACCACCGGGACCGGCAGCTTGCCGCGCGGCCGTACCCGCCCCGCGATCACCCGGGCGGCGGCGCGCACCTCGACGTCCGTCCAGGAGTAGGCGGCGAGGAAGGCGCGGACGTCCGGGAGGTGGGCCACGTCGTACGGGTTGCGGATCGCGACCGCCACGACCGGCTTGCCGGTCTCCAGCAGCCGCGCGACCAGCGTGCGCTGGCTGCTGCCCGCCGTGACGTTGTACGTCGCGACCACGACCGCGTCGGCGTCCCGGGCCGCCGCGACCGCGCGGTCGACGACGGCCGCGGAGGGCGCCGTGCCGGTCGACAGGGCGGTGGCGGCGAAGCCCAGCTCGGTCAGCGCGCCCGCGAGGACACCGGTCGGCGGTCCGGTCGTGCCCGAGGGGGACGCCGGGTCGGCGCCCACGACGAGTACCCGGCGGTGCTCCCGGCGGGACAGCGGCAGCAGCCCGCCCTCGTTCACCAGCAGCGTGGTGGACCGTTCCGCGATCCGGTCCGCCGCCGCCAGGTGGCCGCGGGTGCCGACGGTGCGGTCGACGTCCCGGCGGCTGGTGTAGGCGTCCCGGAACAGACCCAGCTTCGCCTTCAGCCGCAGCACCCGCAGGATCGATTCGTCGAGCCGCGCCTCGGTGAGTTCGCCCTCCCGGACGGCCGTCAGGACCGCGTTCCAGGCGAGCGGCAGGTCCGGCGGGTTGAGCAGCTGGTCGACGCCGGCCTTCAGCGCCAGCACCGGCACCCGTTCGTCGCCGTACTTGGTCCGCACGCCCTGCATGCCGAGGGAGTCGGTGACCACCACCCCGTCGTAGCCCAGTTCCTCGCGCAGGATGCCGGTGAGGATGGGGCGGGAGAGGGTGGCGGGGTCGCCGGAGTCGTCGAGCGCCGGGACCATGAGGTGGGCGGTCATGATGGCGTCGATGCCGGCCTCGATCGCGGCGCGGAAGGGCGGCGCGTCCAGCTCCTCCCACTGCTCGCGGCTGTGCGTGATGACCGGGAAGCCGGTGTGGCTGTCGGTGGCGGTGTCGCCGTGCCCCGGGAAGTGCTTGGCGCACGCGGCGACCCCGGACCGCTGGTACCCGGTCACCTCGGCGGCCACCAGCTCCGCCACCGCCTCCGGATCGGCGCCGAAGGACCGTACGCCGATCACGGGGTTGGCCGGGTTGACGTTCACGTCGGCGACGGGGGAGTAGTCCTGGCGGATGCCCATGGCGTGCAGCTCGGCGCCCGCGATCCGGCCGAGGGTGCGCGCGTCGGACCGGGACCCGCCCGCCCCGACGGCCATCGCGCCCGGGAAGAGGGTCGCCGGTTCGCCCACGCGGGCCACGATGCCGTGCTCCTGATCGGTGGAGATGAGCACGGGCAGGCCGCGCGGCAGCTCCAGGGACGCCTTCTGGATGCCGTTCGACAGGTCGGCGATCTGGTGCGGGTCGCGGGTGTTGTGCGCCCAGGCGAAGTAGATGATGCCGCCGACCCGGTACCTGGCGATCAGCTCCGCCGCGGTGCGGACGCCGATCTCCTCGAGGTTGGCGTCGATGTCGGCCTGGTCGGGGTCGGTCGCGGAGTGGCCGTAGACGCGCATGACGAAGAGCTGGCCGACCTTCTCCTCCAGCGTCATGCGGGAGATGAGGGCGCGCAGCTTGTCGTCGTCGGGCCTGCGGGCGTCGGCGTGGGCGGTGCCGCCGCCGGCCGCCAGGGCCGCGCCGACGACCGCGGTGGCGGTGAGGACGGTACGTCTGGAGGGGTGTGCGGTGCTTCCCGTGCCGGCCGTGCTGCTGTGGTGCACGTGCGCTCCTTCCGGAGTGATCCGCTGGGAATCGCTGGAGAGCTGCTGAAGGAAACTTCCAAGGAGTCACCAATATCCGGGAAGTTTCTGCCAGTCAAGGGAGCGCACAGGCATCACCGGAAGCCGGGACGACGGGCCGAAGGGGCCGCCGCCGGCGCCGGGAGGGGGCGCGCCGACGGCGGCGGGCTGCCGGCCGCGGTACGGCTGGAGAGGGTGGTCGGCGGTCGCAGCCGGCAGCGAGGCCGACACCGCACCACGGAGACTCGTCCGACAACGCGCGGGTTGGACGGACGGGACCGGCAGGGGGTTCCGCCCGGCGCCGACTTTCCGCGAAGTCGGTGCGCGTGGGGCCGAGGGGACGCGAGTGACGCCGCCGCCCGCCGGAGGGCGTCCGCGGACGCCGGCCTCGCGGGAGGGGTCAGCCGGACCGGGGCCGGGCGGGCGGGCCGGCGGCGTGGGAGGCGACGTCCGGCCAGTGGGCCTTCAGGGTGCGCACCGTCTCCGCGATCGCCGGACGGCGGGCCGCGCCCGTGCGCCACAGCGCGTACAGGTGCCGTACCGGCATCGGGTCCAGCGCCACCTCCACCACCCCGGCGGGCAGCGGGCCGCGCCCCAGCCGGGGGATCAGGGCGACACCCAGCCCGGCCGCGACCAGCGCGACGATCGTGGGGTTCTCCTCGGCCTGGTGGACGACGTCCGGTTCGTGCCCCGCGC
The DNA here is from genome assembly GCA_002155895.1 of Streptomyces rochei. GTDB lineage: Bacteria > Actinomycetota > Actinomycetes > Streptomycetales > Streptomycetaceae > Streptomyces > Streptomyces rochei. The sequence goes on along the minus strand of MUMD01000154.1, from coordinate 8,529 downwards.
CCCGCAGGGTCCGCAGCAGCCAGTCGTGGCAGACCCGCCCCGGCGGCTGGCAGATCCACCGCTCGCCGCCCAGCTCCTCCCGCCGCACCGCGGTCCGCCCCGCGAAGCGGTGCCCCGCGGGCACGAGCAGGTCGCACAGGTCGTCGCCGATCACCGCCTGCTCCACCCCGGCCGGTGCGGGCAGTGGCGCGATGTCCCAGTCGTGCGCCACCACCAGATCGACGGCGCCCTTCGCCACCAGGTCCACCGACAGGTGCGGGTCGACCTCGGTGAGCCGCGTGTCGAGCGCCGGATGCCGCGCCGCGAGGTCGGCCAGCACCGGCGGCAGCAGTCCGCGCGCCGCCGACGCGAACGCCGCCACGGTCAGCCGCCCGGCCGGCACCCCGCGCCGCTCCTCCAGCCGTGTCTCGGTCCGCTCCACGATGGCCAGCAGCTCCCGCGCGGCCGAGGCCAGTTGCCACGCCTCGTCCGTGAGCCGCACCCCGCGTCCCTCGCGCTCCAGGAGGACGGTCCTGGTCTCCCGCTCCAGTTTGGCGATCTGCTGGGACACAGCGGACGGCGTGAAGCCGAGCGCGGTGGCGGCGGCGCCGACGGAACCGTGCACGGAGACGGCGTGCAGGGCACGCAGACGCTGAAGGTCGAGCATGACGACTCCTGGAGCGACCGAAGAGGGCGGCGGAGCACCGCCGAGAAGGAAGCATTAGGGACGCTACATCCAATCGTGCAGCAATCATCGCTGGTGCTTCACGGTCGCGGAAGGCGATCCTCGACGCATGCGACCTTCCCACCTCTTCCTGGGCGTGCTCGTCGCCGCCGTCTGGGGCGTGAACTTCACCGTCATCGAGATCGGCCTCGACCACTTCCCGCCCCTGCTCTTCTCCGCCCTGCGCTTCCTGGCGGCGGCGCTTCCCGCCGTCTTCCTGGTGGGCCGCCCCAAGGTGGCCTGGAAGTGGATCGTGGCGGTGGGCCTGGTGCTCGGCGTCGCCAAGTTCGGCCTCGTCTTCGCCGGCATGGACGCGGGCATGCCGGCCGGCCTGTCCTCCCTCGTCCTGCAGATCCAGGCGGTGTTCACCGCGGTGATCGCGGCGGCGGTGCTCGGCGAACGCCCGTCCCGGGTCCGGGTGCTGGGCATGCTGGTGGCGCTGGCCGGCATCGGCGTCGCCGCGGTCGACGAGGGCTCCTCCGGCCCGCTGGGCGCGTTCGCGATGGTGGTGGCGGCCGCGGCGGCCTGGGGCGTGTCCAACGTCCTCACCCGCAAGGCGTCCCCGCCCGACGCCCTCAACTTCATGGTGTGGGTCTCCACCGTCCCGGTGCTCCCGCTGCTCGGCCTCTCCCTCCTGACGGAGGGCGCCTCCCGGGACCTCGCGGCGCTGCGCGGCCTGGACTGGCAGGGCGCGGGCGCGCTGCTCTTCGTCGCCTGGGTGTCGACCGTGTTCGGCTTCGGCGCCTGGGGGTGGCTGCTGCGCCGCCACCCCGCGTCCACGGTGGCGCCGTTCTCCCTGCTGGTCCCGGTCTTCGGCATGTCGTCGGCGGCCCTCTTCCTCGGCGAGCCGGTGACCGGACTGCGGTGGTGCGCGGCGGTGCTGCTGGTGGGCGGTGTGGCGCTGGCGTCGCTGACACCCCGTCGGCGCGCCACCCGACGAGACGCCGCGTCTTGCGTCCCGCCCGTGCGTGACGTAGAGTCTCCAGGGCAACGAGACGAGACGTCTCGTATGCTTACCCCGTAGTCCACCGAAGGGCCCCACTTGTTCCGAACCGCCGCAGTACCCGCCGCCTCCCAGCTGACCGTCACCGACGTCACCAAGCGCTACACCCACCACGTGGTCCTGGACCGGGTGTCGTTCACCGTCCGGCCCGGCGAGCGGGTCGCCGTCGTCGGGGACAACGGCTCCGGCAAGTCCACCCTGCTCCGGCTCCTGGCCGGCGCCGAGCGCCCCGACAACGGGGAGGTGACCGTCGTCGCACCGGGCGGCGTCGGTCACCTGGCGCAGACCCTGGACCTGCCCGACTCGGCCACCGTCGGCGACGCCGTCGACCTCGCCCTGAGCGACCTGCGCGCCCTCGAACGCCGCATCCGCGAGGCGGGCGCCGCCCTGGACGGCGGCGGGCCGGCCGCCCGGGACCGGTACGCCGCGCTCGTCGCGGAGTTCGAGGCACGCGGCGGATACGACGCCGACCGCCGCGTCGAGGTGGCCCTGCGCCGCCTCGGCGAACCGGCCGGCCTGGACCGCGCGCGGCGGCTCGGCACCCTCTCCGGAGGCCGGCGCTCCCGCCTCGCCCTGGCCGCGACCCTCGCCTCGGCGCCCGAGCTGCTGCTGCTCGACGAGCCCACCAACGACCTGGACGACGAGGCCGTGGCCTGGCTGGAGGGACGGCTGCGGGCGCACCGGGGCACCGTCGTCGCCGTCACCCACGACCGTGCCTTCCTCGATCGGGTCACCGACGTGGTCCTGGAGGTCGACGACCACACCCGCTCGGTACGCCGCTACGGCGACGGCTACGAGGGCTACCTCAGGGCGAAGGCCGCCGAACGCGCCCGTACGGCCCGGGAGTACGAACAGTGGCGGTCCGAGGTGGCCCGCCGGGCCCGCCTCGCCGACTCCCACATCGGACGCCTCGAGGCGATCCCGCGCAAGGGCCCCTGGGCGTTCAGCGGCGCGGGCGCCTTCCGGGCCCGCTCACGGGCGCACGGCGCCATGGGCCGCATCCGCAACGCGCGCGAGCGCCTGCACCGCCTCACCGAGAACCCGGCGCCCGCCCCGCCCGAACCCCTCCGGTTCACCGCCGCGCTGTGGGCCGCGGCGGACGACGGCGGCGTGGAGCTGGCCGACCTGCGCGTGCCCGGACGCCTCGCCCTGGACGCCCTGCGCGTCCCGGCAGGGGGCAGGCTGCTGGTCACCGGCCCCAACGGCGCCGGCAAGACCACGCTGCTGCGGGTCCTCGCCGGGGAGCTGGCGCCCGAGCCGGGCGCGACGGTGCGGCGGCCCGCCCGGGCCGGATTGCTGCGCCAGGTGGCCGCGCCCCTCGGCGCGCGGGAGGGACGCCGGTCCGTGCGCGCGGCCTTCGGGGAGGACCGCGCGCAGACGCTGCTCGCCCTCGGCCTCTTCCGCGCCGCGGACCTGGACCGGCCCGTCGGCGACCTCTCCACCGGGCAGCGCCGCCGCCTCGAACTGGCCCGCCTGGTCGCCGAACCCCACGACCTGCTGCTGCTCGACGAGCCGACGAACCACCTCTCGCCCGCCCTGATGGAAGACCTCCAGGCCGCCCTGGCCGACTATCCGGGCACCCTCGTCGTCGTCTCCCACGACCGGCGCCTGCGGGCGTCCTTCGACGGGCCCGTCACCGCACTGGCGCCCGTCGGATGAGCCCGGCGCTCAGGCCGACTCGTTGAGCAGCCGCACCAGGTGCGCGCGCCCCGCGTCCAGCAGACCGGGCAGCGGTTCGGCCTCCTCGTACCACCGCTTCTCGTACTCCCAGCACAGCCAGCCGTCCCAGCCCTCGCGCGAGAGCACCTCGACGCACTCGCCGAGCGGCAGCACCCCGGCGCCGAGCGGCAGCGGGGTGGTGTCGTCGGCGGAGGCGATGTCCTTGACCTGGACGTACCCGAGGTGCGGGGCGAGGGCCAGATAGCTCTCGGACGGCTCCTCACCGCCCAGCCAGGTGTGCATCACGTCCCACAGCGCGCCGACCTGCCGGTGGCCGACCAGACCCAGGACGCGCATCGCGTCGGCTCCCGTGCGGTGCGAGTCGTGGGTCTCCAGGAGGATGCGCACGCCGACCTCGGCGGCGTACTCGGCGGCCGTGCCCAGCCGCCGGGCGGCCGTCGCGTCCGCCTCCTCGGGGCTCTGCTCGTCGCCTCCGCCGGGGAAGACGCGGATGTACGGGGCGCCGAGGTCGCGGGCCAGCTGGAGCAGGCCGCGGACCTCGGCCAGCACGGCCTCGTCGTCGCCCGGCGCGGCGAGGCGCGCGTACCCCGCCACGCCCAGCGGCTCGATCCCGGACGCCCGCAACTCGGCGGCCACCGCCGCCCGTTCGTCGGGGGTCAGGCCCGGATGCACCGGTTCCTCCGGGTGGGCGCGCAGCTCGACGCCGTGGTAGCCGTGCGCGGTGGCGAGACCGAGCACGTCGCGCAGGGGCAGGCCGGGGACACCGAGGGTGGAGAACGCCAGCTTCATGGTGACGGAGCGTACCCCCGCCGCCGAACGGCACTCCTCCTCACGGGCGAGGTGTCGCCGACCTCGGTGCCTTCGGCCCGTCGTGCGGCAGTTCGAGGCGAGGCGGTCCGGGCCGGGAGCGGTCGCCCGCGGGGCCCGGCGACACCCGCACCGGTCCGCGGCACCGCGACACCCGACGGTGCCTACGCCCGGGGCGCCCCGGAGGACCCCCGCACCATCAACTCCCCGCGCACCGTCGCGATGCCCCCGATCGGCGCCTCCTGACGGCCCATCGCGATCCGCCCCGCCCGCGCCCCCGCCTCCGCGAGCGGCAGCCGGACCGTCGTCAGCGCGGGCACCGCGTCGATGCTGAACGGCAGGTCGTCGAAGCCGGCCACCGACACGTCCCGCGGAATCCGCAGCCCCGAGTCCCGCAGCGCCGCGCACGCGCCCAGCGCGACGGTGTCGTTCGCGGCGACGACGGCGGTCAGCGAGGGGTCCCGGCGCAGCAGCTCCAGCGTCGCCTCGTAACCGGACTGTCGGTCGTAGGGGCCGTGGACCGTCCAGCGGGCGTCCTCCTCGATGCCGTGCGCCGCGAGCGCCGCACGGTGTCCTTCCAGCCGGTGCCGGGTGGTCGTCCGCTCCTCCGGCCCCGCGATGTAGCCGAGCCGCCGGTGGCCGAGGCCGATCAGGTGCTCGGTCAGTTCCCGGCCGCCCCCGCGGTTGTCGAAGGTCAGCGCGATCGCCCCGGTCCCGGGCGCCGGCGGCCGCCCGCACAGCACCACTCGCGTCCCGGCCTCCGTGAGCTTGCGCAGCTTCGCCGCCACCGCCGCCTGGTGCCCCGCGTCCTCCATCGCCCCGCCGGTCAGCACCACGGCCGCCGCCCGCTGGCGCTGGAGCAGGGTGAGGTAGGTCAGCTCGCGTTCCGGGCTGCCGCCGGTGTTGCAGACCACGGCGAGTCTCTCGCCGCCCGCTCTGCCGCCCGGCCCCCCGATCTCGGACTGGACCGCGCCGGCCATGATGCCGAAGAAGGGGTCGGCGATGTCGTTGACCAGGATGCCCACCAGGTCCGAGGTGGCCGCCGCCAGCGCGCTCGCGGGGCCGTTGAGGACGTAGTCCAGCTCGTCGACCGCCTTGAGCACCCGCTCGCGCGTGGACGCGGCGACGGGATAGTTCCCGTTCAGCACGCGCGACACCGTCGCGGGGGAGACCTGGGCGCGGGCCGCCACGTCCGCCAGGGTCACCGTCATGTCCTCGTCCTCCGCCTCGCGCCTGTGCCGTACACCGTCGTCCCGTCCCGGGTGACCTTACGACCACGGCCCGCCGCTGTTCGCGCCCTCGAACAACTCGCCCGGGATCCCGGTCTTGTCCAGACCACCGTCCACAGGTTAGCTTCGTAGCGCATAGAAAGCGCTTGCTGTATCGCACGACCTCCTCCTCCCCGCCCGTACGAAGGGAACGACGTGACACGCAAGACGGTGCGAATCGCCATGAACGGTGTGACCGGGCGCATGGGCTACCGCCAGCACCTCGTCCGCTCCATCCTGGCCCTCCGCGAACAGGGCGGCCTCGACCTCGGCGACGGCACCGTGCTGTGGCCGGAGCCGGTCCTGGTCGGCCGCCGCGAGCACGCCCTGAAGGCGCTCGCCGAACGGCACGGCCTGGAGCACGTCTCGACCGACCTGGACGCGGTCCTCGCCGACCCGTCCGTGGAGATCTACTTCGACGCCCAGGTCACCTCCGCCCGCGAGGAGGCGATCAAGAAGGCGATCGCCGCGGGCAAGCACGTCTACACCGAGAAGCCCACCGCCACCGGGCTGCAGGGCGCCCTGGAGCTGGCCCGCCTGGCGAACGCCGCCGGCATCAAGCACGGCGTGGTGCAGGACAAGCTCTTCCTCCCCGGCCTGCTCAAGCTCAAGCGCCTCATCGACGGCGGCTTCTTCGGCCGCATCCTGTCCGTGCGCGGCGAGTTCGGCTACTGGGTCTTCGAGGGCGACTGGCAGGAGGCCCAGCGCCCCTCCTGGAACTACCGCGCGGAGGACGGCGGCGGCATCGTCGTCGACATGTTCCCGCACTGGGAGTACGTCCTGCACGAGCTGTTCGGCCGGGTGAAGTCCGTGCACGCCCTGGCCACCACCCACATCCCGCAGCGCTGGGACGAGAACGGCAAGCCCTACGACGCCACCGCCGACGACGCCGCCTACGGCGTCTTCGAGCTGGACGGCGGCACGGTCGCCCAGATCAACTCCTCCTGGGCGGTGCGCGTCAACCGCGACGAACTGGTCGAGTTCCAGGTCGACGGCACCGAGGGCTCCGCCGTCGCGGGACTGCGGGGCTGCCGCGTCCAGCACCGCTCCGCCACGCCCAAGCCGGTCTGGAACCCGGACATCCCCGCCACCGAGGCCTTCCGCGACCAGTGGCAGGAGGTCCCCGACAACCAGGACTTCGACAACGGCTTCAAGGCCCAGTGGGAGCTGTTCCTCAAGCACGTGTACGCCGACGCGCCCTACCACTGGGACCTGCTGGCCGGCGCCCGCGGCGTCCAGCTCGCCGAGCTGGGCCTGAAGTCCTCGGCCGAGGGCCGCCGCCTCGACGTACCGGAGATCGCGCTGTGACCCTCCACCTGCCCGACGCGCACGGCACCCTGCGCGCCTACGAGCCCCACACCGACCCCCTGGCGCTCGGCCCAGGAAGCGCTTTCACCTCGCGTACGGTCTTCTCCGCCGCGCACGTCGTCGCCGATCCGTACGCCGACACCACCCCCGACTCGCCGGCCGCCGTCGACTGGGACGCCACCCTCGCCTTCCGCCGCCACCTGTGGTCCCACGGCCTCGGGGTCGCCGAGGCGATGGACACCGCCCAGCGCGGCATGGGCCTGGACTGGGCCGGTGCCGCCGAGCTGATCCGCCGCTCCGCCGCCGAGGCGCGGGCGTGCGGCGGCCGCATCGCCTGCGGCGTCGGCACCGACCAGCTCACCGCCACCGCCGCCACCACCCTCGCCGAGGTCCGGGCCGCCTACGAGGAACAGCTCGCCGTGGTCGAGGAGTCCGGCGCCCAGGCCATCCTGATGGCCTCCCGCGCCCTCGCCGCGACCGCGAAGGGCCCCGAGGACTACCTGGAGGTCTACGGCCACCTCCTGCGCCAGGCCGCCGAACCGGTGATCCTGCACTGGCTGGGCCCGATGTTCGACCCGGCCCTGGAGGGCTACTGGGGCTCGTCCGACCTCGACGCGGCGACCGGCACCTTCCTGGAGGTCATCGCCGCCCACCCCGACAAGGTCGACGGCATCAAGGTCTCCCTCCTGGACGCCCGGCGCGAGGTCGACCTGCGCCGCCGCCTCCCGCAGGGCGTGCGCTGCTACACCGGCGACGACTTCCACTACCCGGAGCTGATCGCCGGGGACGAACAGGGCTTCAGCCACGCCCTGCTCGGCATCTTCGACCCGCTGGGCCCGCTGGCCGCCGAGGCGGTCCGCGTCCTCGACACCGGGAACACGGAGGGCTTCCGCGCCCTCCTCGACCCCACCGTCGAACTCTCCCGCCACCTCTTCCGGGCGCCGACCCGCTACTACAAGACGGGCGTGGTGTTCCTGGCCTGGCTGGCGGGCCACCAGGACCACTTCTCCATGGTCGGCGGTCTGCAGTCGGCCCGCTCGCTGCCTCACCTCGCCCGCGCCTACGAACTCGCCGACGGCCTCGGCCTGTTCCCGGACCCGAAGCGGGCCGAGGAGCGGATGCGGACCCTGCTGTCGCTGTACGGAGTGGACCAGTGAGCGATCTCGCGCGTTTCAGCATCAACCAGATGACGGTCAAGCAGCTCTCGCTGCCCGAACTGACCGCCGCCTGCCGCGACCTGGGCGTCGGCAACGTCGGCCTGTGGCGCGAACCCGTCCAGGCGTACGGCGTCGAGGCCGCGGCGAAGCTGGTCCGCGACGCGGGCCTGACCGTCACCACCCTGTGCCGCGGCGGCTTCCTCACCGCGACCGACCCGGACGCACGCGCGCGGGCCCTGGCCGACAACCGCCGCGCCGTCGACGAGGCCGCGACCCTCGGCACCGACACCCTGGTCCTGGTCTCGGGGGGCCTCCCGCCGGGCGACAAGGACCTGCGCGCCGCCCGGGAACGCATCGCGGACGCGCTGGCCGAGCTGGGCCCCTACGCCGAGGAGCACGGCGTACGCCTCGCCATCGAGCCGCTGCACCCCATGTACGCCTCCGACCGCTGTGTGGTCTCCACCCTCACCCAGGCCCTGGACCTCGCCGAGCGCTTCCCGGCCCATCAGGTCGGCGTCACCGTCGACACGTACCACATCTGGTGGGACGACCGGGCACCCGAGCAGATCGCCCGGGCCGGCGCGGGCGATCTGCTCGGGTGCC
>MUMD01000153.1 GCA_002155895.1 Streptomyces rochei | reverse complement strand
GTGTCGTAGCCCTCGAAGGCGACGAAGGAGGGCTCCTCGCCCAGCCGGTCCCGCAGGGACGCCGCGACCCGTGTGCCGAGCGGGCCGAGTCGCCCGGGCAGGTAGCGCAGGAACGGGACCCCGGCGCCGTCGTCGCCCAGCAGCGCCGCCCACCCGGCGAACTCCGGCTGCCCGGCCGGTGCGCCGATCAGCAGTCCGGCCAGGCGCGCGTCGCCGCGGACGGCGCGGACCAGCGGCACGGCCGGGTCCGGGAAGCCGGTCAGCACGAGGAGGGCGCTCGCGCCGTCGGCGGCGAGCGCGTCGCAGACGCCCGCGGGGGTGAGCGCGCGGGCGTCGAGCACGGTCACGGTGGCGCCGCGCGGTGCGAGACGCTCCCGCAGGACGCGGGTTCCGGCGGTCCAGTACGCGCTCGGTTCGGCCGCCACCGCGACCCGGGTGTGGCCCGCGTCGAGGAGGAAGTCGGCGTAGACCCGCCAGCCGTGCGACTGCGGCGGCGGGATGCGCGCGACCCATGCGGTCGGCCCGTCGGTGAGGTCGTCGAGCACCGCCGAGGAGCAGAGGTACGGCAGACCGAGGGCGTCGGCCCTGGTGGCGACGGCGCGGGCGACGACGCTGTGGTACTCGCCGGCCAGCGCGGCCACCCCGAGGCCGGCCAGCTCGTCCACGGCCGCCGTCGCCCGCACCGGATCGGCGGCGGTGTCCCGGACCACCAGCTCCAGCGGCCGTCCGTCGACGCCGCCGGCCTCCTCGACCTCGGCGGCGGCCAGTTCGAGCCCGGCGAGCAGATGCCGGCCCGCCTCGGTCCAGCCGGGCCGGGTCAGCGGTACGAGGGCGCCTATCCGGAGGGGCGCCGGTGCGGGCCGGGGCTCCGCGGGGCGCGGTGGTGGTGTCGTCATGCGCCGCAGTCTCCCCCGAACCGGGCCCGTCCTTCCCGGCTTTTCGCACCGACTCGACTTCTACAGCAATGTAGAAGTTAAGCTGTCCGGGCACCGCCCCCGCACGGGCGGTGCGCTCGGACGTACAGGGAAGGGAGCACGGGGACGATGGGTGTCATCGCCTGGCTGGTACTGGGTCTGCTCGCCGGAGCGATCGCCAAGGCGATCCTGCCCGGACGGGACCCCGGGGGCTGCGTCGGTACGACGGTGATCGGCATCGCCGGCGCCTTCCTGGGCGGCTGGCTGTCGGCCGAGTTCCTCGACCGCCCGGTGCAACGGGAGTTCTTCGACGCCGCGACCTGGGCGTCCGCCGTCGTCGGCGCCCTCGTCCTGCTGATCGGCTACCGCCTGCTGTTCGGCAACTCCCGGCGCTGACCGCCCCGTCCGGGCGAGCGACCGCGATCCGCGCCCCGGCCGTGTCCGGCACGACATCAAGGAAGAGCGACACATGATCACGCTGACGAAGGAAGACGGCCCGGCGGACCTGGACGGGGTGACCCACCTGTCCATCGGCGTCTCCTGGGACCCGACCGCCGGCAGCAGCGGCGGGGTGCTCGGCAAGCTGCGCCGCAGGACCGGCACCGACCTCGACCTGATCGCCGTCGCCCTGCAGGGCGGGGACCCGGTGCGCCTCGCCGGCCTGGACTCCCTCGACCCGATGGGCAACGGCTCGCTCGTGCACAGCGGCGACAACCAGACCGGGCACGGGGACGGGGACGACGAGACGGTGACCGTCGAGTTCGCCCGGCTGCCCGCCCCCATCACGTCGATCGTGTTCGTCGCCGCCGCCTACAAGAAGGGCAGTTCCTTCCAGAAGGCCCGCAACATCAGCTTCAAGGTGTACGACGCCACCGGCGGCAGCACCCAGCAGGTCGCCGACATCTGGCCCAGCCTGCTCAGCCAGGACAACGGCTGTGCCGTGGCCAAGGCCGTGCGGGTGGGCGGCTCCTGGAAGCTGGAGGTCGTCAACGAGACGGGGAAGATCAAGCAGGGCGACGAGCACGCCCTGATGCGGTTCGCGGTGAGCAAGTAGCCCTGAGGTCAGGGCCGGCGGGGCACGCCCCCTTCCCGTCGGCCGGGCCCGGCGGGGACCATGCGGCATGCGAACCGACGACTGGCGGCTCACCGAGGACGTCGACGACTTCATGGACCGTGCCGGGGACTTCCTGCGCTCGCGCCCCGGCCTGCACATCGCGGCGCTGACGGCCCTCGCGCGGCTGCGGGCCCGCGGAGCGGCCGCGTACGGGCCCGAGGCACCCCTCTTCGGCCGGCTGGAGGACGGCGGCGGGGTACGCGCCGCCTTCCACCGCCTCCCGTCGCGCGGCCTGGCCCCGACCCCCCTCACCGAGGGGCAGGCGGACGTCCTGGCCGCGCGCCTGGCGGACCTCGGCCACCGCCTCCCCTACGTCAGCGCGGAGGCCCGTACCGCCGCCGCCTTCGCCGAGGCGTGGCAGCGGCGCACCGGGGCCGTGCCCACCACGCGCGTGCGGATGCGCCTGCACCGCCTCGGCACGCTCACCCCGCCGCGGCCCGTCCCCGCGGGCCGGGAGCGGGCGGTGGGCGAGGAGGACCGGGAGCAGCTGGTGCGCTGGTGCGCGGAGTTCGCCGCGGACGTGGGCGAGGACGTCACCGTCGACGCCGACTCCTGGGCCGGCACCCGCTTCGCCGACAAGGGCTACACCTTCTGGGAGACCCCGGACGGCACGCCCGTCTCGATGGCCGGCGCCAACCCGATGATCGCGGGGGTGGTCCAGGTGGACCCCGTCTACACCCCCGCCCGGCTGCGCGGCCGCGGCTACGCCGGTGCCGTGACGGTCGCGGTGAGCCGGGCCGCGCGGGCCGCGGGCGCCGAGGAGGTGGTGCTGTACACGAACGCGGCCAACCCCACCAGCAACGCCCTCTACCAGCGCCTCGGTTACCGTCCGGTCGCGGAGTGGACCGTCGTCGACTTCGCGCCGACGGGCCCCTGAGCCGCGGGGGTTCAGGCGGGTTCGAGCCGGGGTTCCGCCTGCGGGGCCGGTGCCGCCGGGGCCGGCTCCCACCGCCGGGTGGCGCGCACGTAGCCGTGGACCACCGAGGCCGTGGCGAGCAGGAGCAGCGGCCCGAAGACCCACGGGTCGCGGGCCATCTCCAGCGACAGGTAGCGGGACGACGCCAGGATCGCCGCGAACACCGCCGCCCCGTGGGCGACCAGCACGGTCCCCGACCGGTCCCAGCCGCGGTCGAACGAGCGCAGCGCCGCCTCGATGGTGACGGCGAACACCACACCGGCGAGGAGGTCGATACCGTAGTGGTAGCCGAACCCGAGGGTCGCGGTCAGCGTGGCGACCAGCCAAAACGTTCCTGCGTAGCGCAGGGGACGCGGGCTGCGGCGGGTGTGGATGAAGATGGTGACGGCCCACGCCGTGTGCAGGCTCGGCATGCAGTTGCGGGGCGTGACCCCGTCGTAGGTCACCGGGTGGGGCGGGGCGAGCGGCGGCAGGGCGTCCGGCCAGATGGTGGCCACCGCCCACTCCTCGCCGCCGGTGCCGAAGGCGCCGGTGCCGTAGAGGAAGACCGGCCCGACCACCGGGAAGATCATGTAGACGGCCGGACCGAGCAGGCCGATCAGCAAGAAGGTGCGCACCAGGTGGTGCCGGGGGAAGCGGCGCTCGTCGGCCACGTTGCGCAGCTGGTACAGGGCGGCCACGGCCGCGGCCACCGCGAGCTGGGCGTAGACCCAGTCGAGCAGGTGGGGGCCGACCGGTGCGGTGGCCTCGACCAGGCGGCCCATCACCCAGGACGGGTTGCCGAGCGCGCGGTCGGCGGTCGCCACGTAGGGGTCGAGGACGTCCGGGCGGGTCCTGGAGGTGATCAGCAGCCAGGCGTCGCCCGTCTTGCGGCCGGCCACCAGCAGCAGCCCCAGTCCGACGCCCTTCAGCAGCAGCACCCGGTCCGGGCCGGTGCGGCGGGTGAGGGCGACCACCGCGCACCCCAGGATCACCCACAGCGCGCCGTTGCCGAAGGAGTGCCCCTCGGTCACCCTCGCTCCGGCCGCCCACCGCACCAGCGCGAAGGTGAGGTCGATGCCGATCGCGGCGCCGGCCGCCACGAACCGCTGCCGCCAGGTGAGCACCACCATCGTCAGGGCCAGACCCGCGTACAGCAGGGGCCCCGACGCGGGGGCGAACACCGCCTCCCTCGCCTGGTTGGTGAGCGGTCCCCGCTCGCCGTAGCGGCGCGCGGCGATCTCCAGCACGACGAGGAATGCGAGAGCCGCCACACCCGCCACGGCCCAGAGTCTCGCCCGTGGTTGGCGGCATATTCGTGAAAACACCCGCGGTGGCATGAATCTCAATCTTTATTCTGTTTGCTATCAATGGGGCTCAATAGCAAGGAATCCGGCGAAAACGACGGGCGGTGAGCTGGGGCTGTCGTCTTCCTGTCGAAGGGAAATGTACGGGCCCGCCGACAGAAGAAGACGGGGGGATGACGAATCGGGTTCCGCGGCGGGTGCGGCGCGGAACGCGAAGCACGTCATGCCCTGGCCGGCTCCGTCTCCCAGACGAATCCGTCGGGGTCGCTGAACGGCCGGCCGGCGCCGGAGAGGACGAGCCGGTGCGAGCCGGAGCCGTCGGCGGGGACACCGGCGACCTTGGCCAGCCCGCGCCGCTTGTACAGGGACAGCTTGACGGCGCCGGCACCGGTGTCGAACTCCACGTACTTGCCGCCGAAGCTCTTGGCGACGGTGAAGCCCTGGTCGGCGTAGAAGCGCTTGCTGGCCCTGACGTCCTCGACGCCCAGCAGCAGCACGAGTTCGTCGAAGGCCCGGGTGACCGGGGCGGTGTCCTTCTTCGCGGACGTGGCGAGCTGCCAGATCGTGCCGTCGGGCGCCCGCACCACGCCGCCGTAGCCCCACAGCGACTTGGCGGCGGGCTTGAGGGCGGTCGCCCCGGCGTCCACGGCGGCGGTGAACAGCGCGTCGACGTCGCCCGGCTGGGACGCCACGAGCGACAGCGTGAAGCCGCGGAAACCGGCCGTCGGGGCGTCGCCGGGGCGCAGGCGCACCGTCGACGGGTCCAGCGCGAAGGCCTCGGAGTAGAACCGGGCGGCCGCCTCGGGGTCGGCCACTTCCAGGGTGAGGGAGTCGATGGCGTTCATGTCGTCGACCGTACGGACCGCCGGGTCGCCGGTGCTTCTCGAAAACTGACCGGTCCGCGCGGCCCGTGCCGAGGCGGCGGCCGCCGTGTCCACGGGGCCCGGACCGGGGCCGGGCGAGGGCGGCCCGCCCCCGAAATATTCCCGGATCGGGTCGCCGGAACGGCCTTTTTCGCCACAGCCCCGGCGAAGGCGGCGTGCTACTGTCGTAGGAAGTTGCAGTTGTGGTTGCCTGAAGGTTTTTTCCGACGGGGTGATCATCACGGCGACCGGAGTCCGCACAGGGTGGACTCCGAGCACCGTACCGAAGGAGAAAAAATGGCTTCCGGCACCGTCAAGTGGTTCAACTCGGAAAAGGGCTTCGGCTTCATCGAGCAGGACGGCGGCGGCCCCGACGTGTTCGCCCACTACTCGAACATCGCCGCCCAGGGCTTCCGTGAGCTGCTCGAGGGCCAGAAGGTGACGTTCGACATCGCGCAGGGCCAGAAGGGCCCGACCGCCGAGAACATCGTCGTCGCCTGACGAACTCGCAGACATCGCAGCCGGGGCCCGCACCGTGGGGTGCGGGCCCCCGCTCGCGTTTCGTTTCGCATTTCCTCGCCGCGGGACCCCGCGATGCGCTTCGCACCCCTCCGAAGCTCTCGGATCACCCGGATCGCTTCGGAGCACCTCGATTCGTTTCTCTCCGTTCCGCCGCGTTCCGCTTCATTCTCTGTTTCTCGTTTCCCGGTCCGCGTCCGCGTGAAGTACGCGCCGACAGCGGCCGAGGCCGGCTCGTTCTTGCGATTCACCGCGCGGTCCACTCGCTGCGGGACTCCCTTGATACGTGCCGTATCAAGGAAGGTTCCCCATGAACCGTGTACGCACCCATGACCGCCGGCGCTCCAGCGGCGGTCCCCGCCGCTCCCAGTCCACCGGTCGCCGGCCCGCCGCCCCGCAGGGGGAGTTCGCGCTGCCGAAGACCGTCACCCCGGCGCTGCCCCCCGTCGAGTCCTTCGCCGAACTCGACCTCCCGGCGCGGCTGCTGACCGCCCTCGGCGACGAGGGCGTCACCGTGCCCTTCCCGATCCAGGCGGCGACCCTGCCGAACTCCCTGGCCGGCCGCGACGTGCTCGGCCGGGGCCGCACCGGCTCGGGCAAGACCCTCGCCTTCGGCCTGGCCCTGCTGGCCCGCACAGCGGGCCGGCGCGCCGAGTCCAAGCGTCCGCTCGGTCTCGTCCTGGTCCCCACCCGGGAACTCGCCCAGCAGGTCACCGACGCGCTGGCGCCCTACGCCCGTTCCGTGGGCCTGCGCTCGGCGACCGTCGTCGGCGGCATGTCGATCGGCCGGCAGGCCGGTGCGCTGCGGGGCGGCGCGGAGATCGTGGTCGCGACGCCCGGACGGCTCAAGGACCTCATCGACCGGGGCGACTGCCTGCTGGACGACGTCACGATCACCGTCCTGGACGAGGCCGACCAGATGACCGACATGGGCTTCATGCCGCAGGTCACCGCCCTCCTGGACCAGGTGCGCCCGGACGGGCAGCGGATGCTGTTCTCGGCCACCCTGGACCGCAACGTCGACCGACTGGTCCGCCGCTACCTGACCGACCCGGTCGTCCACTCCGTCGACCCCTCGGCCGGTGCCGTGACCACGATGGAGCACCACGTGCTGCACGTCCACGAGGAGGACAAGCAGCGCACGACCGTCGAGATCGCGGCGCGCGACGGCCGGGTGATCATGTTCCTCGACACCAAGCACCGGGTGGACCGGCTGGTGAAGCAGCTGCTGAAGAGCGGCGTGCGCGCGGCCGGTCTGCACGGCGGCAAGTCCCAGCCGCAGCGCACCCGCACGCTCGCCCAGTTCAAGGACGGGCACGTGACGGCGCTGGTCGCGACCAACGTCGCGGCGCGCGGCATCCACGTCGACAACCTCGACCTCGTCGTCAATGTGGACCCGCCCGGCGACCACAAGGACTACCTGCACCGGGGCGGCCGTACGGCACGCGCGGGCGAGTCCGGCAGCGTCGTCACCCTGGTCACGCCGGACCAGCGGCGCGACATGGCCCGTCTCATGGCCTCGGCCGGCATCACGCCCCTGGTCACGCCGGTGCGCTCGGGCGAGGCGGAACTGTCCCGCATCACCGGCGCGCAGACCCCGTCCGGTGTTCCGGTCGTCATCAGCGTGCCCGTCGCCGAGCCCGCGCGCCGCACGGCGTCGGGCGGTTCCGCCCCGTCCCGGGGCCGCGGTCGCCGCCGTGGCGGCGGTGGCGGCGCGGGCGCTCAGGACCGCACCGGGCAGAAGACCGGCGGTCAGGGCGGCGCCACCGGGCAGAGCCGCACCCGGCAGGAAGCCGCCGGCCGGCGCCGCGGCGCTCAGGCTCCCGGCGGCCAGGCCACCGGTGCCCAGGGTCGCGGCGGCCAGGGCCGGCCCGCCGGTGACGCCCCGCGCCGCGGGCCCCGGCGCCGGCCCTCCGGAGGCGCGTCGGCCTAGGGTCCGGACACCGGAGTGTGGGGGGAATCGACAACCGACCACAACGCCGCGGACGGGCGGACCGGCTCGCCTCCGCGGCACGATCACGCCGGACGGGCCCCATGGGGCCCGGACCGTCCGCCGGCCCGGGCCGGCGAACCCGCCCGCCCCGTCCCTCTCGTGGAGGCATCATGCGCTGTGTCATCGCCCGGTACCCGTTCGACCTCACCAAGGACGGGGTGGTGGCCACGATGAAGGGCGTCAAGCCCGAAACCGTCACCGGGGAGTCCGTCACCATCGGCCGCCGCCGCTACCCCGTCAAGCAGGTGGGCGAGGTCGTCACCCGGCAGGACCGCCGCGACTTCTCCGCCGGTGAGGTCGTCCGGGCCATGGCCCGCCTCGGCTTCACCTGCCACGCCGCCCCGGGCGCCGTCCCCGCGCCGTCGCCCGACGCCACGCCGGTGCAGACGGCCTCGGCGCTGCTCGGCGGCGCCGACGTCCACTACGGACAGGACCGGTCCCCGGCCGCGCCGGCTCACTCCGACGGCGTGGGCACCGCGCTCGGCCGGGCCGACGGCTCGGCCCCGGGCTCGCTCGGCGACGCCTGACGCCCGGCGGGCGGTTCGCTCGGCACGGCCGCCGACGGCGCCCGCGTCGCCGCGTCCGTCGAGGCCCCGGGCATCGAGACCCCGGGTGTCGACACCTCGGGCGTGGGCCCCTCCGCAGGGGCGTCCGAGGGTGCCCGCGACGGGGCCGGAGCGGACGGCACCGGAGCGGGATCGGCGGGCGCCGGGGCCAGCGGCACCGTCGGGCGGGCGGGCGGTGACGGGGCCGCGCGGTTCAGCGGCAGCACGATCAGCGCCGCGGCGGCTGCGGTCGCGGCGGCGCCCACCGCCGTGCGCAGCAGACGCCGGCGGGACGCCGCCCGGCGGATCGCCTCGTAGCGGCCGGGCGGCGGACCCAGGTAGTCGGCGCCGGGGCGCAGCACGACCAGCAGCGGATCGGCGTCCCGCGCGAACCCCGGGTCGTCCCGGTGGTCCGGACCGTCCTGTCCGTCGTCAAGACGTGTGGTCAACGCTCCTCCTCAGGTGGACGCGGAGCAGTTCACGGGCCGCGTGCAGGTCGGCCTTGACGGTCCCCTCCTTGCGCCCGGTCAGCACGGACACCTCCCGGATCGGCATGTCGGCGTAGTAGTGCAGCAGGATCGGCACGCGCAGCCGCTCCGGCAAGGACTGTACGAGCAGCCGCACCGAGGGGTCGGCCTGCTCCGGGTGCGGGCGGACGGCGACCTCCGCCGTCACCCGGCGCACCGCCCGGCGCTCGCGCTCCAGCTTGCGCCAGTGGTCGCGGACGAGGTTGGCGGCGGTGACGTAGAGGAAGCCCCGGGGCTCCTCCACGGCCGTCCAGCGGGCCCAGAGCCGGGTGAACGCCTCCGAGGCGATCTCGTGGGCCGTCTCGTCGTCGTCGACGAGCCGGCGGCACCAGCCGGCGAGGCGCGGATACAGGGCGGCGAACAGCTCGGACGCCGCCCTGTCACGGGACCGTTTCAACGCTCTCCACCCGTGGTCGCGGTCGCGATCAGCTCGGCGAAGACGATCACGTTGTCCCGGTACTCCTCGCCGCTGCGCGGCCCGCCGCAGGTGATGAGCCGCAGCTCCGGACGGTCCACGTCTCCGTACACGTCGTCGGTCGGGAAGTCCGCCTTCGCCACCGTCCGCACCTCGGTGACGGCGAACCCGGC
>MUMD01000152.1 GCA_002155895.1 Streptomyces rochei | reverse complement strand
GTCGGCGGCCACGGAGTGCGCGCGGCTGGACCGGGCGCACTCCGTGGCCGCCGACACCAGGGCGGACGATCCGCGGCCGTACCGCGTCTATCTGGCGTGGTTCGGCCCGGGCCTCGTCAAGGTCGGGATCACCGCGTACGAGCGGGGTGCCGCCCGGCTGCTGGAGCAGGGTGCCGTCTGCTTCAGCTGGCTGGGTCACGGGCCGCTGATGGCCGCCCGGCGGACCGAGGAGCTGCTGCGGGCCGCGCTGGGGGTGCCGGACCGCATCCCGTACGCGCACAAGCGGGCGGTGCGGGCCGGGCTGCCCCGGTCGCGGTGGGAGCGGGCGGCCGAGATCGCGGAGCTGCACGCGCGGGCGGTGGCGCTCGGCGGCCGGCCGGAGTCGTTGACACCGGCGCCGTTCCGGGGCGTGGACCACGCGGCCGTCTTCGGCCTCGCGGAGGAGGGGGCCGGCGGCCCGGGCGCCGTCGGGGAGGTGACCGGGCTGGTGGCGGGCGGTGCGATCGGGGGCGAGCTGGTGGCCGCCGCGGGGCCCGATCTGCACCTGGCGACGGAGCGCGGGGTGGTCGTGCTCGACACGCGGCTGATGACCGGGTGGGAGCTGGTGCCGACCGAGGGGGAGCCGTGCGCCGTGCCCGTGCGGGAGTTCAGGGACGCGGCGGCCGGGGTGCAGGACGGTCTCTTCTGACCCCTTGTCCCCGGGGCGCGCCGGGCGCGATCGTGGCGCCATGAGTGATCACGAGGCCGGGCGGGTCCGCCGGTTCTGGGAAGGGCTCGGGCTGCCCGGGCTGGTCGACGTGCACACGCATTTCATGCCCGAGCGGGTGCTGCGCAAGGTCTGGGCCTACTTCGACGCGCTCGGGCCGCTGACCGGCGGCGTCGCATGGCCGATCACCTACCGGCAGGAGGAGGACGAACGCGCCGGGCTGCTCCGGGAGTTCGGGGTACGGGCCTTCACGGCCATGCTCTACCCGCACAAGGCGGGCATGGCCCGGTGGCTGAACGACTGGGCGGTGGACTTCGCCCGCCGGACACCCGACTGCCTGCACACCTCCACCCTCTTCCCCGAGCCGGGCGTCGAGTCGTACGTCCGCGAGGCCGTCGAGGCGGGGGCGCGGGTCTTCAAGGCGCATGTGCAGGTGGGGGCGTACGACCCGGCCGACGAGCTGCTCGACCCGGCGTGGGGCGTGCTCGCCGAGGCGGGGACACCGGTGGTGATCCACTGCGGTTCGGGACCTGCGCCCGGCAAGCACACCGGGCCCGAGCCCATCGCCCGCGTCCTGGCCCGCCACCCCCGGCTGCGGCTGGTCGTCGCGCACCTCGGCATGCCCGAGTACGAGGACTTCCTGGACCTCGCCGAGCGGTACGGCGAGGTGCGGCTGGACACGACCATGGCGTTCACGGACTTCAGCGAGCGGCTCGCCCCCTTCCCCCGCCGGGCGCTGCCCCGGCTGGCGGACCTCGGCGACCGCGTCCTGCTCGGCTCCGACTTCCCCAACATCCCCTATCCCTATCTGCACCAGCTGCACGCCCTGGAACGGCTGGAGCTGGGGGACGAATGGCTGCGCGGGGTGTGCCACGACAACGCGGCCCGGCTGTTCGGCCTGCCCGGGCGCTGACGGCGGCCGCCGGGTGATGACGGCGCCCCGGGTGCCGACGGCGGCCCCGGGTGCCGACGGCGGCCGGCCGTGCCCGTGAGGCCGCTGTGGGTTTCTCAGAGAAATCACAGCTTGGGGAAAGGACCCTCTCAGAGCGCCCCGCCAGGGTGTCCGGTATGACCACGACCTCGCCCCAGGGGCGCACCGAACTGCTGAGGCCGGACGGGAGCCCCGTCCGGGTGCTTGTAGTGGACGACGAGCTGTCCATCACCGAACTGCTGTCCATGGCCCTGCGCTACGAGGGCTGGCAGATCCGCAGCGCCGGGGACGGGCACGGCGCCCTCCGGACCGCCCGCGAGTTCCGGCCCGACGCCGTCGTGCTGGACATGATGCTGCCGGACATGGACGGGCTGAGCGTGCTGGGGCGGCTGCGCCGCGACCTGCCGGACGTGCCGGTGCTGTTCCTGACCGCGAAGGACGCGGTCGAGGACCGCATCGCGGGGCTGACGGCCGGCGGGGACGACTACGTCACCAAGCCGTTCAGCCTGGAGGAGGTCGTCGCCCGGCTGCGCGGACTCATCCGCCGCACCGGTGCCGCCGACCGGCGCTCCGACTCCGTCCTGGTCGTCGGCGACCTCACCCTCGACGAGGACAGCCACGAGGTGACGCGGGGCGGCGACGGCATCCACCTCACCGCCACCGAGTTCGAGCTGCTGCGCTTCCTGATGCGCAACCCGCGGCGCGTGCTGAGCAAGGCGCAGATCCTGGACCGCGTGTGGTCGTACGACTTCGGCGGGCAGGCCAACGTGGTCGAGCTGTACATCTCCTACCTGCGCCGGAAGATCGACGCCGGACGCGAGCCGATGATCCACACCCGGCGCGGCGCCGGCTACCTGATCAAGCCCGCCGCGTCATGAGCGGACGGCGACGACCGCGGCCGCGGACCCTGCGGACGCGGCTCGTCGTCGCCTCCGTGGCACTGATCGCGGTGGTGTGCGCGGTGATCGGCACGGTGACGACGGTGGCGCTGCGCTCGCACCTGTACGACCAGCTGGACAAGCAGCTGCACGAGGTCGCGATGCGGGTGTCCGGCTTCGGGCCGCCGGGCGAGCCCGAGGTGGGCGGCGGGGGCCCGCAGCGGATGGACCTGGACGAGTTCGTCACGCACGGACCGCAGCCGCGCCGCACGATCGTCGCCGAGGTGCGCGACGGCGCCGTCCTCGACGCCAAGTACGGCATGAAGGACGACGAGAGCACCGACTTCAGCGGCACCACCGCGGTCTCCCTCACCGAGGCGGAGCGCGCCGCGCTGGCCTCCGTCCCGCGCGACGGCGACCCGCACACCGTCGGGATCGGCGACCTCGGCGACTACCGTGTGGAGTACCGGGACGGCTACTACGCCGCGGTCCCGACCTCCGAGGTCACCGGCACCATCAGCACCCTGATCATCGTCGAGGCCAGCGTCACCGCCGCCGGCCTCGTCGCCGCCTCCCTCGCCGGGACGGTCATCGTCGGCGTCGCCACCCGCCCCCTGCGCAGGGTCGCCGCCACCGCCACCCGGGTCTCGGAACTCCCCCTGCACACCGGCGAGGTGAACCTCGACGAACGCGTCCCGGAGTCCGAGTGCGACCCGCACACCGAGGTCGGCCGGGTCGGGGCCGCGCTCAACCGGATGCTGAACCACGTGCACGGGGCCCTGCACGCCCGCCAGGAGAGCGAGACGCGGGTACGGCGGTTCGTCGCCGACGCCAGCCATGAACTGCGCACGCCCCTCGCCTCCATACGCGGCTACGCCGAACTCACCCGCAGGGGACGGGAGCAGGTCGGCCCCGACACCCGGCACGCGCTGGGCCGCATCGAGTCCGAGGCCGGGCGGATGACCCTGCTGGTCGAGGACCTGCTCCTGCTGGCCCGCCTGGACGCCGGACGGCCGCTGGAGTTCGGGCAGACCGACCTCGTACCGCTCGTCGTGGACACCGTCAGCGACGCCCGCGCGGCCGGGCTCGACCACCTCTGGCGCCTGGACCTGCCCGACGAACCGGCGATCGTCTCGGCGGACGCCGCCCGGCTCCAGCAGGTGCTGGTCAACCTGCTGGCCAACGCCCGCACCCACACCCCGCCCGGTACCACCGTCACCGCGCGCGTACGACGCGACGGCGCCTGGCTCTGCGTGGACGTGGAGGACAACGGGCAGGGCATCCCCGCCGAGTTGCTGCCGCACGTCTTCGAACGGTTCGCGCGCGGTGACTCCGCGCGGTCCCGCGCGACCGGCTCGACCGGCCTCGGCCTGGCCATCGTGCAGGCCGTGGCGGCCGCGCACGGCGGCGCCGTGACCGTCGGCAGCGTGCCCGGACGCACCGTCTTCACCCTGCACCTGCCGGCCCCGGCGAGCGCCCCGGCGCACTCACAGGCACAGCACCCGGCGCACTCACAGGCACAGCACAGCGTCACCACACGGGTGCGACAGGGGAGTTGAGAAGAGTCGGTCGCATGCGAACCGACTCTTCTCCCGGCTCCCTGCCGGCGCGGGAGCATCTCCCGGCCGCAGGAGCCGGTACGCCTGTCCTGGACGTAGTGATCCCCGTCTACAACGAGGAGAAGGACCTCCGGCCGTGCGTGCTGCGGCTGCACGACCACCTCACCCGGACCTTCCCGTACGGGTTCCGCATCACCGTCGCGGACAACGCCTCCACCGACGCCACCCCGCACGTGGCCGCCCGGCTGGCGGCGGAACTGCCCCGGGTCGTCTCGCGCCGACTGGAGCAGAAGGGCCGGGGCCGGGCCCTGCGCACCGTCTGGTCGGCCTCGGACGCCCCCGTCCTCGCCTACATGGACGTCGACCTGTCCACCGACCTCAACGCCCTGCTGCCGCTGGTGGCACCGCTGATATCCGGTCACTCGGACCTGGCGATCGGCTCCCGGCTCGCCCGCAGCTCCCGCGTGGTGCGCGGGGCCAAGCGGGAGTTCATCTCCCGCTCCTACAACCTCATCCTGCGCGGCTCCCTCCAGGCCCGCTTCTCCGACGCCCAGTGCGGCTTCAAGGCGATCCGCCGGGACGTGGCCCAGGTGCTGCTGCCGCTGGTGGAGGACACCGGGTGGTTCTTCGACACCGAGATGCTGGTGCTCGCCGAACGCGCCGGGTGCCGCATCCACGAGGTGCCGGTCGACTGGGTCGACGACCCCGACTCGACCGTGCACATCGTGAGGACGGCGACCGAGGACCTCAAGGGCGTGTGGCGGGTCGGCAAGGCGCTGGCCACCGGTTCGCTGCCGCTGGACCGGCTGGCCCGGCCGTTCGGCGACGACCCGCGCGACCGGGAGCTGACCGGCGTACCGCAGGGCCTGGCCCGGCAGCTCGTCGGCTTCTGCGTCGTCGGTGCCCTGTCCACCCTCTTCTACCTGCTGCTCTACAGCGGCTTCCGTCTCTTCGCCGGCGCGCAGCTCGCCAACGCGCTCGCCCTGCTGGTCTCGGCGGTCGCCAACACCGCGGCCAACCGGCGGCTGACCTTCGGCGTGCGCGGTCGGGGCGGTGCCGTGCGGCACCAGGCGCAGGGACTCGTGGTGTTCGGCATCGGCCTCGTGCTGACCAGCGGTTCGCTGGCCGCCCTGAACGCGGCGACCGCCGACCCGGACCACTCCACCGAGCTGGCGGTGCTGATCGCCGCCAACCTCGCGGCCACCGTGCTGCGCTTCCTGCTCTTCCGCGCCTGGGTGTTCCCGGACACCGCGCCCTCGGCGCCGGCGACGGCCGGACCCCGGCGGCATCCGGACGTCCACCGCACCCGCGGTGACGAGACGGTACGGCTCCAGCCGGTGAGCCCCGCCGACGGCGAACCGGGGAACGGACGATGACCGGACCCCGTCTGTGGCGCGGCCGTCCCGAGGACCCCCGCTGGGTGCGCCCGGCCTTCCTCGGCCTGCTGCTCGCCACCGCCGTGCTCTACCTGTACAACCTGAGCGCCTCCGGTTACGCCAACTCCTTCTACTCGGCGGCCGTGCAGGCGGGCAGCCAGTCCTGGAAGGCGTTCTTCTTCGGCTCGCTCGACGCGGCGAACGCCATCACCGTCGACAAGCCCCCGGCCGCGCTGTGGCCGATGGCGCTGGCGGTGCGGATCTTCGGGCTCAGCTCGTGGTCGATCCTCGTCCCCGAGGTGCTGATGGGCGTCGCGACGGTCGCCGTCGTGTACGCGGCCGTACGCCGCCGCTTCACCCCCGCGGCCGGCCTGATCGCCGGTGCGGTGCTGGCCCTGACGCCCGTCGCCGCGCTGATGTTCCGGTTCAACAACCCGGACGCGCTGCTGGCGCTGCTGATGTCCGTGGCCTGCTACCTGGTCGGGCGCGCACTGGAGGACGGCCGGACCAAGTGGCTGGTGTGGGCGGGCGTCGCGATCGGCTTCGCCTTCCTGGCCAAGACCCTCCAGGCCTTCCTGATCCTGCCCGCCCTGGCCGCCGTCCACGGCGTCTGCGCGCCGGTGCGGCTGAGGAAGCGGCTCGGGCAGCTCGCGCTGGCCACCGTCGCCCTCGTGCTCTCCGGCGGCTGGTGGGTGGCGGTCGTGGGGCTGTGGCCGGCGTCGTCCCGCCCGTACATCGGCGGCTCACAGAACAACAGCTTCCTGGAGCTGACCTTCGGCTACAACGGCCTCGGCCGGCTCAACGGCGAGGAGACCGGCAGCGTCGGCGGGGGCGGCCCCGGCGGCGGGAGCGGTGGCCAGTGGGGCGAGACCGGCTGGGACCGGATGTTCAACTCCGAGATCGGCGGCCAGATCTCCTGGCTGCTCCCGGCGGCCCTGATCCTGCTGGTCGCGGCACTGGTCGCGGTGCGCCGCGGCGGCCGTACCGACGCCGCCCGTGCGTCCCTCCTGGTCTGGGGCGGCTCGCTGCTGATGACCACGGTCGTCTTCAGCTACATGGCGGGCATCTTCCACCAGTACTACACGGTGGCGCTCGCGCCGTACCTGGCGGCCGTGGTCGGCATGGGGGCGGCCACGCTGTGGGAGCGGCGGGAGCGGGCCTGGGCCTGCCTCGCCCTCGCCGCGGCCGTCACGGCGACCGCGGCCTGGGGATACGTGCTGCTGAACCGCACGCCCGACTATCTGCCCTGGCTGAAGTGGCCGGTCCTCGTCGGCGGCCTGGTCGCGGCGCTCGGGCTGGTCTTCGCCGGGCGGCTGGGACGGCGGGCCGCGCTCGCGGCGGCGGGGCTCGGAGTCCTGGCGTCGCTGGCCGCGCCGACGGCCTACACCCTGAGCACCGTGCGGGAGGGCCACAGCGGCTCCATCGTCACGGCCGGTCCGTCCGGCGCGAGCATGATGGGCGGTCCGGGCGGAGGCGGCGGCCGGGGAGGCGGCTTCCCCGGCGGCGGGAACGCTCCCGGTCAGGGCCAAGGCGGCCCCGCCACCGGCGGCTTCCCCGGCGGCGCACCGGGCGGCAACGGCCAGGCACCCCCCGACGGCCGGACAGCCCCCGACGGCCAGAACGGCCAGAACGGCCAGGACGGTCAGGACGGTCAGGACGGCCAGAACGGCCTGACCGGCGAGGGGGGCCCCGGCGCAGGGCCCGGCGCAGGCGCCGGCATGGGCGGGCTGCTCAACGGTGCCCAGGTCGGCTCCGAGGCGAAGAAGCTGCTGGAGACCGACGCCGACGACTACACCTGGGCCGCCGCCGCGGTCGGCGCCCAGAACGCCGCGAGCTACCAGCTCAGCACCGGGGAGCCCGTGATGGCGATCGGCGGCTTCAACGGCACCGACCCCGCGCCGACGCTCGCCCGGTTCAAGGAGTACGTGGCGGACGGCCGCATCCACTACTTCATCGGCGGAGGAACGGGAGGCGGCATGGGCGGCGACTCCGGCACCGCGTCCCGGATCTCCTCCTGGGTCGAGGCCAACTTCGAGAAGGTCACGGTCGGTTCGGCCACCTTCTACGACCTGACCCGGCCGACCACCTGACCCCCCGACCACCTGACCGACCGACCACCCGACCGACCGGAACAACGTCCGCTGTACAGCGTATAGGGCTGCCTATACGCTGTACAGCATGACGACGTCCTCACCCGAACAGGGACAGGAGCAGGAACCGGGCGCGGCGCGGACCGAGCCCACCGTCCAGGGCCACCCCCAGCGCTGGCTGATCCTCGCGGTGATCAGCCTCGCCCAGCTGACCGTGGTGCTGGACAACACCGTGCTGAACGCGGCCATCCCCTCCCTCACCGACGAACTGGGTGCGGCCACCTCCGACATCCAGTGGATGATCAACGCCTACTCGCTGGTGCAGTCCGGCCTGCTGCTCACGGCGGGCAGCGCGGCCGACCGCTACGGCCGCAAGAAGATGTTGACCGCGGGACTGGCGCTGTTCGGCCTGGGCTCGCTGGCGGCCGGCCTCGCGGACAGCACGGGCCAGTTGATCGCGGCGCGGGCCGGCATGGGGGTCGGCGGCGCGCTGCTGCTGACGACTACGCTCGCCGTGGTGATGCAGATCTTCGCGCCGGAGGAGCACGCCAAGGCGATCGGCATCTGGAGCGCCGTGAGCGCGCTCGGCTTCGCCTGCGGGCCGCTGATCGGCGGCTTCATGCTGGACCACTTCTGGTGGGGCGCCATCTTCCTGATCAACCTGCCGGTCGTCGCGCTGGGCCTGGTCGCGGTCGTGACCCTGGTCCCCGAGTCGAAGAACCGGCAGGGCGACCGCCCCGACCTGCTGGGCGCCCTGCTCTCCACGATCGGCATGGCCGCGCTGGTCTACGCGATCATCTCCGGTCCCGAGCACGGCTGGACCTCGGGCCGGGTCCTGGCCACGGCGGCCGTCGCGGTCGGCGTGCTCGCCCTCTTCGCCCACTGGGAGAGCCGCGTTCCGTATCCCATGCTCGACCTCTCCTTCTTCCGCAACCAGCGGTTCACGGGCGCGGTCGCCGGGCTGATGCTGATCACCTTCGGCATGGGCGGTGCGCTGTTCCTGCTCACCCAGCACCTGCAGTTCGTGCTCGGCTACGACCCGCTGCGGGCGGGGCTGGCGACCGCGCCGCTCGCCGGGACCGTGGTGGTCCTGAACTTCTCCGGCATCGCGGCGAAATGGCTGGTCAAGCTCGGTACGCCGGTGGCGGTGATGCTGAGCATGGTGCTGATGTCGGCGGGCCTGGTGGCCATCGCCACCCTGACCGGCACGGGCTACCCGGGCACGCTGCTGGGGCTGCTGCTGATCGGCGTGGGATGCGCCCTCGGCAACCCGGCCATGGCGCACGCCATCATGAGCTCGATCCCGCCGGCCAAGGCCGGGGTCGGCGCGGGGATCAACGGGACGTTGGCGGAGTTCGGCAACGGTCTCGGCGTGGCCGTGCTGGGCGCCGTCCTGAACTCGCGGTTCGCGGCGCTGGTGCCGGTCGCGGCGACCTCGCTGCCGGCCGCGCTGGCCTCGGCGGACGGGGCGGCCGAGCGTGAGCGGGTGATCGGTGCGTTCTCCTCCGGGCTGGAGAGCAGCCAGTTGGTGGGGGCGGTGGCCGTACTGGCCGGCGGGGCCGTCGCCGCGCTGCTGCTGCGCAGGGCGGAACGGGCGGGCGTGTGAGGTCCCGGGGGCCGGGCACCCGCGCGGTCGCCGGCGCGCGCCGCCCGGGCGCGTCCGCACGGTCGGCCGCGTCCGCACGGCCGGACCGGGCGTCGGCCCTGCCGTGCGCCCCCGCACGGGCGCCTAGCATGACCGGCATCGGTGAGCGAGGTAGGTGCGTATGACGAAGGCGGGCCGGGGGGCGCGGGCCAGCGTGTGGCTGGTCGACGAGGGGCGGCGCGGTGGTCGGCGCGGTGGGCAGCCGTCCGGGCTGGACCGGGAGCGGATCACCGAGGCCACGGTCCGGCTGCTGGACGCCGAGGGCCTGGCCAAGTTCTCCATGCGCCGCCTGGCCGCCGAGCTGAACGTCACCGCCATGTCCGTCTACTGGTACGTGGACACCAAGGACGAACTGCTCGAACTCGCCCTGGACGCCGTCTTCGGCGAGCTGCGCCGCCCCGACCCGGACACCGGTGACTGGCGGGAGCAACTGCGCGCCCTGGCCCGGGAGCACCGCTCGCTGCTGGTGCGCCACCCCTGGATGTCCCCGCTGGTCGGCACCTACCTCAACATCGGGCCGCACTCGATGGAGTTCTCCCGCGCCGTGCAGCGCGTGATGCGGCGCAGCGGACTGCCCGCGTACCGGCTGACCGGCGCCATCTCCGCGGTCTTCCAGTTCGTGTACGGCTACGGCACGATCGAGGGCCACCTCTTCGCGCGGGCGGCCGGGAGCGGGATGAGCCCGGACGAGTACTTCCAGGATTCCATGAGGGCGGTGGCCGAGTCGTCGGACACCGCACCGGACGTCATCGCTGAGTCCCGGGCCATCATGTCGGCCCGCGGCGGTGAGACGGTCGCCGAGATGCTGGACCGGGACTTCGAGTTCGCCCTGGACCTGCTGGTGGCGGGCATCGAGGCGATGGTGGAACGGGACTGACCCGGCCCCCGGCCCCGCACCCCGGGCGTCAGTCGTCCGACGCCAGCCGGGCCGGGAAGCCGCCCGTCGCCACCGGACCCCATCGCTCCGGTGTCACGCGGATGATCGACTTGCCCTGCGTGACCATGGCCTGCCGGTACTCGTCCCAGTCGGGGTGCTCACCGGCGATGTTGCGGTAGTACTCCACGAGCGGCTCCACCGAGTCGGGGCTGTCGACGACCTCCGCCGTGCCGTCGACCTGGACCCAGGGGCCGTTCCACTCGTCGCTGAGCACGATGAGGCTGACCCGCGGGTCGCGCCGTGCGTTGCGGGTCTTGGCCCGTTCGGGGTACGTGGAGACCACGATCCGGCCCGAGTCGTCGACCCCGCAGGTCAGCGGTGAGCCCTGAGGGCTGCCGTCGGCCCGGCGGGTCAGCAGGACCGCCCGGTGCCGGGGGCGCACGAAGTCCAGCAACTCGTCCAGGGAGACACGGGTGTTCGTCGCGATGTTCGGTGCCATACGGCCAGCCTAGGCCCTGTCGTCACACTCCCGTCTGCCTCGCGGGCGGACGACGGGAGTGTGAGGACAGGACCTAGGCCGCCGCCTCGCCGCCCGCCCCGCCGCCGGGTCCGGTCGCCGTACCGCTCTCCTCCCGCAGCGCCTCCGCCAGGTCGTCGTAGACCGGCACGTCCCGGCGCAGGCCGGACAGTTCCAGGACGCGACTGGCCACGCCGTGCGGCGCGGCCACCACCCGCAGCCGGGCCTGGCCGGGCAGGCGGCGGCGCACCTCGTCGAGCAGGCGGACGCCCTGGGAGTCCATGAAGTGGGTCCCGGACAGGTCCAGGACGAGGAAGCGCAGGCCGCTCGCGTGGTGGTCCACGGCGGTCATGATCAGCGGGAGCAGCCCCGCGGCGTTGCAGAAGTCGATCTCCTGGGGCAGCGCGAGTACGGCGTAGCCGGGCGGATCACACGGCTCGCACGGTCGGGGAAGGAAGGTCAAGGCTCTCACCTGGCAGACGTCCGTCCGGCTTCCGGCAAGGCCGCTTCCTGACCCGTCCCTATTCCACCACGCCCGCGTCCGGATGCGGAAGGCGGCCGGTCGCTGCGTCGACCGGGCGTCACCGGGGCGCAACCGAGCAGCTAGAGTTCTGTACGTCCTGTGCTCGCAGTCAGGAATGTGCTGCGGAGCTCTCCTGCGCACGGCCGCCCGGTCGTGCACGCCGAAGAGGTTCGTGGTGGCTGCGTCCGAATTTACTGATTTGCCGCGTTTTCCGGCGGGCTTCGAGCTGGCCGAGGCCCTGACGTCGGCGGCTCGGCAACTGCACGGAACCGGCTCCCCGCACGACGCCATGAACGCGGCCGTCCAGCTCGCGGTGCGACTGTTGCCCGAGGCCGAGCACGCCGCCATCTCCGAGATCCAGCGCGGCCGGCTGCGCACCCTCGCCTGGACCGACGAGGTCGTACGCTTCGACGCCGACTCCCGGAACGGGAGCCGCGAGCCGATCCCGGACCGGGACCGCCTGTGGACCACCCCCGTGGTGCGGACGGACGACAGCGAGGCCGACAGCGGCGCCGACGCCCTGTCCGGACTCGGCCTGCGCTCGGCCCTGTCGCTGAGGCTGCGCGCCGACCGGCGGCGCCTGACCGTGCTGACGGTCTACGCCCGCAAACCGCAGGCGTTCGACGACGAGGCCACCCGCATCGGCAGGCTGTTCACCGCGCACGTCAGCCTCGCGCTCGACTCGGCGACCGTACGGGAGCAGCTGACCGAGGCGATGCGCACCCGGGACCTGATCGGCCAGGCCACCGGCATCCTCATGGAGCGCCTGAACATCGACGCGGCCGGCGCCTTCGACTCCCTGGTGAAGGCGTCCCAGCGGGAGAACGTGAAACTGCGCGACCTCGCCCGCCGCATCGTCGACGCGAACAGCGGTGCGAGCGGCCGAGGCGTGGGAGAGCGGTGACGGGTTATCCGTACGGGCATGACCTCGGAGACCTCTGAGACGCTCGACCAGGCGATGGCCCGTAGCCAGGGGCTCGACACCCTGCTGCGGGACCTGACCGACCGTGCTGTCGGCCGGGTCCCGGGAGCCGCCGCATGTTCGGTCACCGTGCGCCGCGCCGACCGGCTGATGACCCTGGCCGGCAGCTCCGGGCTCCCCAGCGGCCTGGACCTCAGGCAGTACGAGAACGGCTCGGGGCCCTGTGTGGACGCCGCCGAGACGGGGAGCCCCCGGTACTCCGCGGACCTGGCGGAGGAGACCCGCTGGCCCGCGTACACGGAGTACGCGCTGGCCACCGGCGTGCGCTGCGTGCTGGCCCTGCCGCTGGCCATCGACGGCGAGACGGGCGCCGCGCTCAACTTCTACGGTCTGCGGCCGCACAGCCTGGCCGACGGGCGGGAGGAGGCCCGCGTCTTCGCCGAGCGGGCCGCGGACGCGGTGAACGAGGCCCTGCGCGTGGAACGGCGGCAGGCGTCGGCCGCCGACGTGCGCACCGCGCTGCTCTCCCGCAGCGTCATCGACCAGGCGGTGGGCATCCTCATGGCCCGGGAGCGGATCGACGCCCACCTGGCCATGGAGCGGCTGCGCCGGGCCTCGCAGCACACCAACGTCAAGCTCCGCGACCTGTGCGACGAACTGGTCGCCCGGGCCTCCGGCGGTGCCTCACGCCGCCGGCAGTGACTCCCCCTGCACCGCCTGGATGTCCAGCTCGACCCTGAGGGTCGTGCCGATCGCGGCGATGCCGGCCTGGAGGACCTGGTTGTAGTTCATGGCGAAGTCCTCGCGCCGCAGCTCCGTGGTGGCGCGGAACGCGGCCCGGGTGCCGCCCCACGGGTCGGCGCCGGTGCCGAGGTAGGACAGGTCCAGGTCGACCGCGCGGACCACGCCGTGCAGGCCCAGCTCGCCGTGGACGGTCCAGCGGTCGGGGCCGGCCTCGGTGACGCCGGTGGAGCGGTAGGTGATCTCCGGGAACCGCTCGGTGTCCAGGAAGTCGGCGGAGCGCAGGTGGGTGTCGCGCATGCCGTTGCCGGTGTCGATGGAGGCCGCCCTGATCACCGCCTCCACCCGGGACTTGGTCACGTCGTCCGGAGCGATCTCGACCGTGCCGGCGAAGTCCGTGAAGCGGCCGTGCACGCTGGAGATGCCCAGGTGCTGGGCGACCGCGGCGACGCTGGAGTGCGCCGGGTCGATGGTCCACGGCCCCGGCGGCGGCAGTTCGGTACCGCCCTGGCGGGCCAGCGTCACCGTGCCGACCTCGGCCCGGCCGCTCGCGGTGACGATCGCGCTGGAGGCGGCCGGCGCGTAGCCGACGGCGGTGACGATCACGGTGTACGCCCCCGGCGCCAGTGCGGTGGTGTCCCGCACGGTGCCCTCGGTGTCCGCCTCGGCGCGCAGCACCTGCGTGCCGGTCATGTCGGTCACCGTGACGACCGCGTGCGACACGGCCCATCCGTCCCGCGTTCGGATCCTCGCGGTCAGTCCCATCCCGTTTTCTCCCTGCAAAGGCTCAGAAAGTGGTCATGAAGAAACCGGCCCGTGGTGGGCGGGCGCACCTCCGCTCAGAGCGCGCACGCCACCACGGGCCGGGGTCAGGTCACTCGCCGGGGTGGGCGAGTTCGATGTCGTGGCCGTCGGCACCGGGGCCGGCGACCGTCAGGGACGTCGCCACCGGCGGGTAGCCGGTCGCGATCACGGTGTACTCACCGGCGTCCAGATCGGTGAAGGCGTACGCTCCGTCCGCGCCGGTGGTGGCCGTGCCGACCACGTTGCCCGCCGCGTCGACCAGCGTGACGCGGGCGTCGGCCAGCGGACCGTGCGGTGCCCGCACGACGCCCTGGACCTGCGCTCCGGCCTGGAGGTCGACCTCCACGCGGGTGACACCGGCGCCGCCCACCTCGACGGGCAGGGCGCGCGGCCGGTAACCGGCGGCGTTCACCGCGACGGTCACCGTGCCCGGCACCAGCTCGGTGAAGGCGAAGTCGCCCGCCTCGCCGGTGGCGGCGGTGGCCAGCAGGTCACCGCGCACGTCGGTGACGATCACCATCGCGTCCTTGACCGGCAGCCCGCTCTCCACGGCCCGCACCAGGCCGGTGAGCCCGCTGGTGCCGCTGAGCAGGATGTCGTACGCCACCGGCTCGTCGTTGACGACGATCGTCGACGCCTGCGGCTGGAAGCCGTCGGCGGAGGCGATCAGGACGTACGAACCCGCGCCGGGCGCGTCGACCGCGTAGGAGCCGTCGGCCTGGGCGACCGAGCGGCCCAGCTGCCGGCCGCCCAGCGAGATCAGCGTCACCGCGGCCTGCGGGACCGGCGCGGACTCGGCGCCGCGGACGAAGCCGCGGACCGGGACGCCGCCCGAGACGGGTGCCGTGGGCTCACCGGTGCCGGCCGCGGTGGCGACGGCGGCGAGCCGCTGCGTCGCCTCGGGCTGTGCGCCGGAGTCGGTGGCGGACGTGCCCGGGGCGGTGGCCGTGACACCGGCCGGGACCGGCTCGGCGGTGGCCCGGGCGGCCTCGGCCGGGGCCGGGGCGGCGGGGGACGCGGTCTCTGCGGTGGCCTCCGCCGCCTGCGCCAGGGCGCCGGACGTGCGCAACGGGACCTCCTTGATGAAGAGGGTGATGAGGAACGCGATCAGGGCGATCGGCGCGACGATCAGGAAGATGTCGGCGATGCCGTGCCCGTAGGCGCTCTCCAGCCACTCGCGGATGCCGGGGGGCAGCAGGTCCATGTCGGGGATCGAGCTGCCGCCCGCGGCCTTGGCGGCCGCCGCCTGCTCCTGCGGACTGAGCGAACCGATGGTGTCCGAGGCGTAGTGGCTGATCCGGGTCGACATCACGGAGCCGAGCACCGAGACGCCCACCGCACCGCCGAGGGACCGGAAGAAGGTGACGACGGAGGACGCGGCGCCCAGGTCGCTCGGGGCCACCTGGTTCTGCGTGCAGAGCACCAGGTTCTGCATCATCATGCCGACGCCGAGGCCCATCAGCGCCATGTAGACGGCGATGTGCCAGTAGGGGGTGTCGTACCGCATGGTGCCCAGCAGGCCCAGGCCCGCCGTCAGCAGCACACCGCCGGCCAGCAGCCAGCCCTTCCACTTGCCGGTCTTGGTGATGATCTGACCGGAGACCGTGGACGAGACGAACAGGCCGCCGATCATCGGAATGGTCATGACGCCCGACATGGTCGGGGACTTGTCCCGGGCCAGCTGGAAGTACTGGCTGAAGTAGACGGTGCCCGCGAACATCGCGATACCGACGAACAGCGAGGCCAGCGAGGCCAGGGTGATGGTGCGGTTGCGGAACAGGCGCAGCGGGATGATCGGCTCGCTGGCCTTGGACTCGACGAACAGGAAGATCAACGTCAGCACGATCGCGCCGCCGACCATGGCGCCGGTCTGCCACGACATCCAGTCGTACTTGTCGTCCGCGAAGGTGACCCAGACGAGCAGGAGGCTCACGGCCGCGGTGACGAAGAAGGCGCCGGCCCAGTCGACCTTGACCTTCCGCTTGACCACGGGCAGGTGCAGCGTCTTCTGCAGCACGATCAGCGCGAGGACCGCGAAGGGCACGCCGACGTAGAGGCACCAGCGCCAGCCGAGCCAGCTGGTGTCGGTGATGACGCCGCCGAGCAGCGGACCGCCGACGGTCGCGACGGCGAAGGTGGCGCCCAGGTAACCGGAGTAGCGCCCGCGCTCACGCGGGGAGATCATCGCGGCCATGATGATCTGCGCCAGCGCGGCCAGGCCGCCGGCGCCCAGGCCCTGGATGCCGCGCGCCGCGATCAGCATCCCGGGGTTCTGCGACAGACCGGCCACGACGGAGCCGACGACGTAGACGATCAGGGCTATCTGGACCAGGGCCTTCTTGCTGACCAGGTCCGCGAGCTTGCCCCACAGGGGAGTGGAGGCGGTCATCGTCAGCAGCGAGGCGGTGACCACCCAGGTGTAGGCGCTCTGACCGCCGCCCAGGTCACCGATGATCTCGGGCAGGGCGTTGGTGACGATGGTCGAGGACAGGATGGCGCAGAACATGCCGAGCAGCAGCCCGGACAGCGCCTCCATGATCTGCCGGTGCGACATCGGAGCGTCTCCGGCGGAGCCTCCCCCGTGCTTGGCATGAGCCCGCACACCGGCTGGTGTGGTCGTTGCCATGGACTTCCTTTGCTTACTTCGTGGTGGTCGCGGGTGTACGGGTGGTCTGTTCGACCTCGGGTGGTGGTGCGGGAGGCCGGGCCGGGGCGGACCGGCAGTCGTCGAAGCTCGCCCTGAGCCTGGTCATCAGCCGGGTGAGCTGACCGACCTCGTCGTCGGTCCAGTCGCTCAGCCGGTGGGCCAGCAGCTGGGTCGTCCGCTCCGACAGCTCGTCGAGCTGCGCCTGGCCCGCGGGCGTCAGGCGCAGGATGCGCGAGCGCTTGTCCGCGGGGTCGGGGGAGCGTTCGATCCAGCCCCGGTCGGCGATGTGCGCGACGTGGCGGCTGGTCACCGACATGTCCACGGCCAGCAGCTCGGCGAGCTTGCTGATGCGCATGTCCCCGTGGCGGCCGAGGAGGGTCAGTACGGCGGCGGATCCGCCGGGGCAGTCGGCCGGCAGGATGCGGCCCATCTCCCGTTTGACGGCGCCGAAGGCGCTGAACTGTCGGATCAGCTCCTCGTACTGCGCCCTCTCGGCCATGCGCACCTCCCGCATTTGTTGCTTAGGGCAACCATAGAAGCGGTTGGTTGCTACAGGCAAACAAAAACGGTCATGCGGCCATAAAAAGTTGGCAAAGGCAAGTATTGCGAAAGTAAACGTGCAGGTGGCGGGCGGTGCGCGGGGTCAAAGGGTGTGTGGAGCCCCGCACTTGGGCCTCGCCGACGCATTCGCTAGTGTCTCGGGCCATGGCTAACAACCAGGGCCCCCAGGGCAACCACGACCCCGCCGGCAGCACTCAGATGTTCCGCGCGTTCGTCGACGACGCCCCCCAGTCCCGGCAGGCGGCCGCCGCAGCCTCCTCCGGCCCCCGCATCGGCCTGATCGTCGGTGTCGTGGTCGCCGTGGCGGTCGTCGCGGCCGTGGCCTGGCTGGCGCTGGCGTAGCGCCCGGACCACAACCGGCGCCCCGGGCGGGCGCGCACACAGCACGGCGACCGCCGCGCACCCCCGAGGGGACGCGGCGGTCGCCGGAGTGTCCGGGGTCCGCCCCGGCCGCCGAAGCGCGCCGGAGGGGACTCAGTCGGAGATGAGGCCCTCGCGCAGCTGGGCGAGGGTGCGCGTCAGCAGCCGGGAGACGTGCATCTGCGAGATGCCGACCTCCTCGCCGATCTGCGACTGGGTCATGTTGGCGAAGAAGCGCAGCATGATGATCCGCCGCTCCCGGGGCGGCAGCTTGGCCAGCAGCGGCTTGAGGGACTCGCGGTACTCCACGCCCTCCAGCGCCGTGTCCTCGTAGCCGAGGCGGTCGGCCAGCGAGCCCTCGCCGCCGTCGTCCTCCGGGGCCGGGGAGTCCAGCGAGGAGGCGGTGTAGGCGTTGCCCACCGCGAGGCCGTCGACGACGTCCTCCTCGGAGACGCCGAGCACCGCGGCCAGCTCGCCGACGGTCGGGGAGCGGTCCAGCTTCTGCGACAGCTCGTCGCTGGCCTTCGTCAGGGCCAGGCGCAGCTCCTGGAGCCGGCGCGGGACGCGCACCGACCACGAGGTGTCCCGGAAGAACCGCTTGATCTCGCCGACGACGGTCGGCATGGCGAAGGTCGGGAACTCCACGCCCCGCTCGCAGTCGAAGCGGTCGATCGCCTTGATCAGGCCGATGGTGCCGACCTGGACGATGTCCTCCATCGGCTCGTTGCGCGAGCGGAAGCGGGCCGCCGCGTAGCGCACCAGCGGGAGGTTGAGTTCGATCAGGGTGTCCCGGACGTAGGCACGCTCGGGGCTGTCCTCGTCGAGGGCGGCGAGCCGCAGGAACAGGGAGCGGGACAGGGTGCGGGTGTCGATGGCCTCCGGGGCCGCGAGGGCCTGGGCCGGCACGGCGTCGAGGGTCGGTACGGCGTCGACGGCCTGACCATCGTCGATCGAGTCGATGGAGCCGACGGGGCCGAGCGCCTCGAGCGTGTCGGGCGCGGTCTCGCTCTCCGCGAGCGCGAGCACCTTCGAGCTGCCCTGGTCTGCGGACATGCCACCCCCTTTGGGTCGCGGGACGGTCACGGCGCACGCTCCCGGGACGGGAACGCAGCCTTCACCTGAATACCGGAGCCCGAGCCCCGGCAAACGCGTCTCCGGCAGAATGTCACATGTCGGCAACGCGCTGTAGTGACATGTCGACATCCGAGACGCGAATTCCCCCTGGAAACAGGGGGTCTGACGGGCTTTCGGCCCGATTCCGCCCGCAACGGCCCTGGTGGGCGATTCGCTCGCCCCGGTGACTGTTCGCTCGCGCCTTCGAATGCTTCCCGCGCTGTCGGGAGACTACGCCTCGATGCGGTTGGCAGACCTCAACCGCTGGAAACTGCGCGCCAGCAGCCGCGAGACGTGCATCTGCGAGACGCCGAGTTCCGCGCTGATCTGGGACTGGGTCAGATTGCTGTAGTAGCGCAGCAGCAGGATCCGCTGCTCCCGTTCCGGAAGCTGGACGAGCAGGTGCCGGACCAGATCGCGGTGCTCGACCCCGTCCAGGGCGGGGTCCTCGTAGCCGAGCCGGTCGAGCAGCCCGGGCAGCCCGTCGCCCTCCTGGGCCGCCTCCAGCGAGGTGGCGTGGTACGACCGTCCCGCCTCGATGCAGGACAGCACCTCCTCCTCGGTGATGCGCAGCCGTTCGGCGATCTCGGCGGTGGTCGGGGAGCGCCCGAAGGCGGTCGTCAGGTCCTCGGTGGCGCTGTTGACCTGCACCCACAGCTCGTGCAGCCGGCGCGGTACGTGCACCGTGCGGACGTTGTCCCGGAAGTACCGCTTGATCTCGCCGACGACGGTCGGCATGGCGAAGGTCGGGAACTGCACGCCGCGTTCGGGGTCGAAGCGGTCGATGGCGTTGATGAGCCCGATGGTGCCGACCTGGACCACGTCCTCCATCGGCTCGTTGCGGGAGCGGAAGCGGGCGGCGGCGTAGCGCACCAGCGGCAGATTCGCCTCGATGAGCGCCGCGCGCACCCGGTCGTGCTCCGGTGAGCCCGGCGTGAGCCCCTTCAGCTGGCCGAAGAGCACCTGGGTCAGGGCCCGGGTGTCGGCGCCCCGGCTGCGCTGCTGCGTGGTCTCCCGCGCGGGCGCCTCCGTGGCCTGGGCGGGCGGTGCGGGCGGTGCTTGAGGCGCAGTACTGGCCGGCACGGTCAACTCCACCTCGTGATCGTCAACTCTTCCGTCACTCATCCGTCAAAAGCGGTCATAGCATCACAAGACATGTGCACTGTGTGCAAGCACCTCATAACGTCGTGTTGAGTGAACGAACGCAGATCGGCCCCGCACCGAACAGGTGCGGGGCCGATCTGCGCGACAGGACCTAGAACTCGTAGTCGGCGATCACCCAGGTGGCGAACTCCCGCCAGAGCGCGACGCCCGCCTGGTGCGCGGGGTGCTCCAGGTAGCGCTTGAGGGCGTCGGCGTCGTCCACGGCCGAGTTGATGGCGAAGTCGTAGGCGATGGGCCGGTCGCTGATGTTCCAGGCGCACTCCCAGAAACGCAGCTCCTCGATCCGGTCGCCGAGCGCGCGGAACGCCTCGACGCCCTCCACGACGCGCGGGTCGTCGCGCTCCACGCCGTCGTCGAGCTTGAACAGCACCAGGTGGCGGATCATCACTTTCCTCCGTTGGCGGCCCAGGTCATGAAGTCGCCCACGGCGCCCGCCGCGTCGGAGATGCCCTCAAAACCTATCTGGACGTAGTCGGCGGCCTTCTTCGGGTCCGTGATGATCACGTACAGCACAAAAACCACGAGTGCGTAGACGGCGATCTTCTTCGCGTTCACCGCCACCGCGGCCTCCCCTGTCCCTTGTTGCACGCCTTTCGATCGCACATGATCGCACGAAGGGTCCCGTCTTTCGACGGGTCCGGGCAGTGCGCGGGCGGCGGGACGGCTAGCCGAAGAGGATCTCGCCCACGGTCTCGCACCAGTGCCGCACCTGGTGCCGCCGCCGGCAGAACCGCTTCGGGCGCCTCCACCGGCGCCTGTCCAGCGGCCGGTTGCACTGCAGGCACCGTCTCGTACGGATCACGTTCCCCACCCCCGCCGGACACCGTAGCGGCCTCTGTCGCGGCCCGGCGTGCGGAACGCCCCGAGGGGCCCGGTCCATTGGACCGGGCCCCTCGGGAACCAGCGGTAGCGGAGGGATTTGAACCCTCGGTGACTTGCGCCACACTCGCTTTCGAGGCGAGCTCCTTCGGCCGCTCGGACACGCTACCGAGACAGACCTTACAGCACAGTGGCGCATGGTTCGAAATCGGTATTCGGGGCGGTCAGCGGTCGCGGAAGAACTCGGTGAGCAGCCGGGCGCAGTCGTCCGCGAGGACGCCCTCGATCACCTCGGGCCGGTGGTTGAGCCGCCGGTCGCGCACGACGTCCCACAGGGAGCCGGCGGCGCCCGCCTTGTCGTCGCGGGCGCCGTAGACGACGCGGTCCACCCGGGACTGCACCAGGGCGCCCGCGCACATCGTGCAGGGCTCCAGGGTGACGACGAGGGTGCACCCGGCCAGCCGCCACTCCCCGAGCGCTTCGGCCGCCCGGCGAATGGCGAGCACCTCGGCGTGGGCCGTGGGATCGCCGCCGGCCTCGCGCTCGTTGTGCCCGGCGGCCAGCACCGTCCGTCCGTCCGGCGCCAGCACGACGGCGCCGACGGGCACGTCACCGCCGCGCGCCGCCCGCCCGGCCTCGGCCAGGGCGAGCCGCATCGCCGCCCGCCACGGATCGCGCACCGGGTCGGGCGG
Source organism: Streptomyces rochei (assembly GCA_002155895.1). Classification (GTDB taxonomy): domain Bacteria; phylum Actinomycetota; class Actinomycetes; order Streptomycetales; family Streptomycetaceae; genus Streptomyces; species Streptomyces rochei. The sequence continues at coordinate 4,648 of MUMD01000152.1, read as the reverse complement.
TCCGGGGAGTCCCGCCCGTTCCTCTTCCACGTCCCGTCCCGTCAGCGCACGGTCTCCAGCACCTCGGAGGCACCCAGCGCCTCGGCGATCTCACCGACCGCGTCCCCGGACATCGAGCGCAGCTCCTTCTCGCTCAGGCCCAGGTCGTCCAGCACCTCGGCGTCACCGACCGGTCCGTGCGGCACGGCCTCGCCGGCACCGGCGGCCGCGTCACCGCCGTCGGCGGCGTCCTCGTCGTCGTCGGCATCGCCGTCCTCGGTGCCGTCGAGGTCGAGGGCGTCGAGGACGTCGTCGTCACCGGGTTCCCGGCCGAGCAGCTCGTCGGTGAGCAGGATCTCGCCGTAGCTGCTGCGGGCGGCAGCGGCGGCGTCCGACACATAGATACGGGGGTCGTCCTCGCCGTCCACCCGGACGACTCCGAACCACGCGTCCTCCTGCTCGATCAGCACGAGCACCGTGTCCTCGTCGGGAGAGGCTTCCCGGGCCAGGTCGGCCAGATCCGACAGGGTCTCCACATCGTCGAGCTCCGTGTCGCTCGCTACCCATCCGTCTTCGGTGCGCGCGAGCAGTGCGGCGAAGTACACCGTGACTCTCCCACTGGTCATAGGCGTGCCGGTTGGGGGTCCCCCCGGCGGAGGCTGTGGGCGGGGGAGCGGTGCTCCGAGCCCCACCCACTCGGAATCGTGGCAGAAACGCGGCCGTCAGGGGACGTCTTCGGCGCCCTGTGTCCGGCTGTTTTGACCGGGGACCCCGGCTGGTCGCCACCACGTGCGGATCGTACGCGGATTTCTCCCGTCACCCGCGTACGCCCATCCGGCCAACACCGGCGCGGCGCGCGATCTTCCCCCGCCGGGCGGCGGATCTACCAGCGGAAGGTGCGCATGCGCATCGCGTGGCGCAGCCGGGCGGTCTTGGCGCGGCGCGGCTGCACGCGGTCCCGCAGCTCCCGGGCCTCCGCCAGGTCCCGCAGGAACTGGGCCCGCCGTCGTCGGCGCTCGCCCTCCCGCTCCAGCTCCGCACTCCGCTCCGTACCCCGTCCCGTCCCCGGCTCCTCGCCGCGGGACGGTGTCTCGTGGAAGTCCCGGTCAGGCACAGTCTCACCACCCAGCGTCCGTCCCTCCCACCTTCCCCCGACCGGGCGGTTTGACTCCAGCGAGCGAGTGACGCGCCCGCCCGGGGGCCCGGTTACTGTGGTGGACATGCGTCTCCACGTCGTCGACCACCCCCTGGTCGCCCACAAGCTCACCACGCTGCGCGACCAGCGCACCGACTCCGCGACCTTCCGCCGCCTCGCCGACGAGCTGGTCACCCTGCTCGCCTACGAGGCCACGCGGGACGTGCGCACCGAACAGGTCGACATCCACACGCCGGTCGCGCAGACCACCGGCGTCAAGCTCTCCCACCCGCGCCCGCTGGTGGTGCCGATCCTGCGCGCCGGTCTCGGCATGCTGGACGGCATGGTCCGGCTGCTGCCGACCGCCGAGGTCGGCTTCCTGGGCATGGTGCGCAACGAGGAGACGCTGCAGGCCTCCACCTACGCCACCCGCATGCCGGACGACCTCTCCGGCCGTCAGGTGTACGTCCTGGACCCGATGCTGGCCACGGGCGGCACCCTGGTCGCGTCGATCCAGGAGCTGATCAAGCGCGGCGCCGACGACGTGACGGCCGTGGTGCTGCTCGCCGCTCCCGAGGGCGTCGAGCTGATGGAGCGCGAGCTGGCCGGCACCCCGGTGACGGTGGTGACGGCCTCGGTCGACGAGCGTCTCAACGAGCTGGGCTACATCGTCCCGGGCCTCGGCGACGCGGGCGACCGCATGTACGGCGCGGCCGAATAGGCCGTCCCTCAGCAGCCCTTCTTCTCCGAGGCGGGCGTCGGCTGCGGCGCGGCCAGTGCGGTCAGCGCCGCGTCGGCGTCCGCGGGCTTCGCGAGCCCCTTGAAGCCGTCGCCGATCAGCAGATCGACCTCGGCGCCCTCGCGCGCCGCCTCGGTGCGGCGTTCGGCGCCGGGCAGCTGGGTGCCGAGCACGGCCAGCGAGCCCTTCGCGGAGGCGGCCGGGCCGAGCAGGAGCCCGGCCCCCTTGATCTTCTTGTCGTACTCCTTGGGCGCGTTGCTCACCTCGCCGACGCGGAAGCCCCGCTTCTTCAGCTCGTCGGCGGTCTTCTGGGCGAGGCCGCCGCGGGTCGTCGCGTTGAACACGTTGACCGTCACCTGGGCCGGCTTCGGCGGCTTCACGGCCGCGGGCGCGGCGCTCGCCCTGGCGGTGGGACAGTCCGCGGCGGCGCCGACGGCGGTGGCCTTGTCCCCGCCGGTGAAGACGTCGATCAGCTGGAGCGTGCCCCAGCCGAGCACCCCGAGGACGGTGACACAGGCGACGGCGACGACCGCGAGCCGGCCGCGACGCCGGGCCGGTCGCATCCGTGGGTACCGGTCCCCCGTGATCTTGTACTGGCCGCCCATGCCAGGGGGAGTGAGCATGCTCATGGGCGCAGCGTAGTGCGCTGCGGCGGCGATGCCTATTAGATGATCAGTCGACGTTCCGCCGTTCGGCGTGATGCAACCCGAAAGGGTCAAACCGAGGCGCCACGGGGCCCGTCAGTCGAGTTCCAGCACCCGCGCGTGCAGCACCTGACGCTGCTGGAGCGCCGCGCGCACCGCGCGGTGCAGCCCGTCCTCCAGGTACAGGTCGCCCTGCCACTTCACGACGTGCGCGAAGAGGTCGCCGTAGAAGGTGGAGTCCTCGGCGAGGAGCGTTTCCAGGTCGAGCTGGCCCTTGGTCGTCACGAGCTGATCGAGGCGGACCGGGCGCGGCGCGACGTCCGCCCACTGCCGGGTGCTCTCCCGGCCGTGGTCGGGGTACGGCCGGCCGTTTCCGATGCGCTTGAAGATCACACGGAAAGCCTACCGGCCGGAACGTCGAGGGCGCAGCCATGGCGGCGGAGTGCGGCGCTGGAAATGACGCCGTAAACACGGTCAAAGGGTGCCGGGCGGAGGCGACGGGGCCGCCTCCGCCCCTCTCGGCGGGCCCTGGGTCAGTCCCGCCTCCCCTCACGGGCCGGTGGCCGGGGTTCCCCCGGGGCCTGCGGCCTGCCGGTGTCGGACTTCGGGGAGCGGCGGGCGCCCTCGGCGCGCAGGAGGGCGCGCAGGACGGCGTAGGGGTCGTGGGGCATGGGTGTTCCCTCGTTCCGTGGGTCGGTGGTTCCTGCGGTGGGTGCGGCCGGGTCGGCTCAGCAGCGCAGGACGACGGAACGGCGGGAGGGCGGGGGCCCGCTCGCCACGGCGGGCACGAGCACGGGAGCGCGCGGACCGGTCACCGGCGCCGCCGCCGCACCCTGCGGCCCGACGGCGCGGTGGGCACCGCGCACAGGAGTGCGGGACACGGTGTCGAGGTGGTCGTACTCGCCGCCGGCGCCACCGCTCACGCCCGCCGTCGGCGCGGGGAGTGCCGTCCGGGCCGTGGCGTGGGCGCAGGGCACGACGAGGACGAGCAGCAGGACGAGGAGGACCCGCAGCCACGCGCCACGGCGCCCGACGGCGTGCCGTGCGGCGCTCACGCCGGTCCGTCCCTCCGCACGGTCACAGCTCGTGCGGGACCCGGCGGGCACGCCGGCGCAGGCCCACGGCCGTGACGATCTCGACCACGCCGACGACGACCAGCCACCAGCCGCCGACCAGCATCAGGACGGTGGCCGACTCGACCGGGGAGTCGATCAGCACGATGCCGGCGACGACGGTGACGACACCGAGGAAGACGTGCCAGCCGCGCGCGGGCATCGCGGGGTCGTGGACGGCGGCGACGATCTGCGTGACGCCCCGGAACAGCCAGCCGATGCCGATCCACAGCGCGAGCAGCAGCACCGACTGCAGGGGACCGCGGAAGCAGAACAGGCCGAGCAGGATCGACACGGCACCGCTGATGAAGGCCAGGACGCGCAGGGAGGTCGTGCGGTGTGTGCCGAAGGCGGCGGCCAGCTGGAGCACGCCGCTGATGACGAGGTAGAGGCCGAAGAGCACGCCGGCGGCGAGCAGGGAGGCGCCCGGCCACACCAGGACCAGCACGCCCAGGATCAGGGAGGCGGCTCCCGTCAGCAGCACGGTCTGCCAGGCGGTGCGGGACAGCAGGTGCAGGGGGCCCTCGAAGGGCGGCTCCGGCTCGTGGTCGCGCTCGTGCCGGCCGGCGGTGCGGGTGTGCACCCCGCGATCGTCGTACGGCTGGCTACCGGGAGCGCTGCTCGGTGGCTCGGTCATGCTCCATGCTGGGAACGGCCACGCGAGCCGTGCCACTCGAGCTGGGCTGACAGGCTGACGGCACGGGTGTCCGCCGGGGACCGGCGTTCTCTTCCTGCCCGGCGCGGGTGCGGGCCGGGGGTGGGTGTCGCGGCTCGGCGTAGCGGGGTGCCGCTGCGCCCACCCGTGCCGCCCCAGCGGCACGACTGCCCGCAGCTCAGCGTGGACAGCAGGCTCAGGCTGTACGGCGGGATAGCCGCGTACGGCGGGAGGGGACGTGTCGGGGGGTGTCCGCCCGCAGCGGTTGGCGCGTCAACGCCTCCGGCTTCTGTGGCCGACCGATTCCGCGCCGTTCCGAGGACGGACACCCCCCGGCGCGGCCCCGTCCCACAACGAACCGATCGCGCTACGCGCACCCCCACC
>MUMD01000151.1 GCA_002155895.1 Streptomyces rochei | reverse complement strand
CGGCGGCCGCCGCGATCCAGGCCGAGATGAACGGCCACGGGCCGGCCGCACCGGTCACCCGTGAGCGTCCGCTCGCCAAGCCCCCGGTGCGCAAGCTGGCCAAGGACCTCGGCGTCGACCTGGCCACGGTCACCCCGACCGGCCCGGACGGCATCATCACCCGCGAGGACGTGCACGCGGCCGTGACCGCCGCGCAGGCCCCCGAGCCGTCGGCGGCACCGGCGGCCCAGGCGCCCGCCCCCGCCCCCGCCGCGCCGTCCTCGGCACCGGTGTCGTACGACATGGCGCGCGAGACCCGCGTCCCGGTCAAGGGCGTGCGCAAGGCGACGGCGGCGGCGATGGTCGGCTCGGCGTTCACCGCGCCGCACGTGACGGAGTTCGTGACCGTCGACGTGACGCGCACGATGAAGCTGGTCGAGGAACTGAAGCAGGACAAGGAGTTCGCGGGGCTGCGGGTGAATCCGCTGCTCCTGATCGCCAAGGCGCTGCTGGTGGCGATCAGGCGTAACCCCGACATCAACGCCTCCTGGGACGAGGCGGCGCAGGAGATCGTGGTCAAGCACTACGTCAACCTGGGCATCGCCGCCGCGACGCCGCGCGGCCTGATCGTCCCGAACATCAAGGACGCCCACGCCAAGACGCTGCCGCAACTGGCCGAGTCCCTGGGCGAGCTGGTCTCGACGGCCCGGGAGGGCAAGACCTCCCCGGCCGCCATGCAGGGCGGCACGGTGACCATCACCAACGTCGGCGTCTTCGGCGTCGACACCGGCACCCCGATCCTCAACCAGGGCGAGTCCGCGATCCTCGCGGTCGGCGCGATCAAGCTCCAGCCGTGGGTGCACAAGGGCAAGGTGAAGCCGCGTCAGGTGACCACCCTGGCGCTCAGCTTCGACCACCGCCTGGTCGACGGCGAGCTGGGCTCCAAGGTCCTCGCCGACGTCGCCGCGATCCTGGAACAGCCGAAGCGGCTGCTCACCTGGGCCTGACGCCTCACGAGCACCAGGTGACACGGAGAGACCGAGCCGCGCGTCCCACCCGGGGCGCGCGGCTCGGTCTCTCCCAAGGCAGCCCCTAGGCGCTCCGGTCCGTGCGCAGTGCGTTGAGCAGGGCCGCGCCCCGCCGCGCGTCGTCGACGCTCACCGCGAAGTCCGCGCGGCGACCGCGGGGGCGTATGACCAGGCACTCCCCGGCGCGCAGCATGACGGTGGTGCCGAGGCCGCTGACGCGGTAGCCCCAGCCGCCGACCTGGGCGGGTCCGCGGGTCTCGGCGCGCGCCGCGTCGATGTCGCCGGGTGCCCAGCGCCGGGTGGGCCAGCCGAGCGGGCCGAAGGAAACCTCCAGGCCCCGCTCCGAGACGCGGGCCTGCACCGACGAGAACAGTGCGCAGGACAGGGAGGCGACGGCGCAGGCGGCGAACGCCGCCCACAGCCCGCCGGGGTCGGCGAGGCCGCCGACGGCGGCGACGAGGATGCCCACGGCCACCAGGCCGGTCACGGCGGCCACCAGCTGCATCCACGGGTTGACGGTCCGGGAGAACCAGGCCACCCGCCGGTCGTCGGGGATGCGCAGGGCCGGGGCACCGGAATCGGGCGAGCCGGTGCCCCCCTCGGCCCTCGCGCGCCGGGTGGCGACGAACCAGGCGGCCACCGCGGCGAGCACGGCCACGACGAGGACCACGACGATCCACGCGCCGGGCTGCCGGGCCTCGCGCCAGTCCGCGCGGTCCAGGTTGGCGCGGACGACGGCGGCCTGGGAGCCGGCCAGGACGATGCCGGTGGGCAGCAGCACCGCGGCGGTCCACGGACGGGCCGCCGTCGCGCGGGCCCGCAGCAGCGGGACGGTGGCCCCGGCCGCCGTGACCAGCCAGAGCAGCGCCGGGACCAGGGACGCCGCCCACAACGGCATCGACCCGTCCGCCACCTCGGAACCGAGTCCCCAGTGGGTCGCCAGCCGGTCGGGCAGCCGCTCCCGCACCACGAACGGCATCCCGGCCAGTACGGCCGTGACGCCGACCGTCCAGAGCACCGCCGTCGTCCGTACCGCCACCGTCGCCTCCCTCACGGCAACCCCCTGATCATGTCGATGACATCGGTCCTGCTGTAGCCCAGCCGGGCCGCCTCGGCGACCAGCTCCCGCACGCGGATCTGCAGCCCCGAGTGGGGCCCGGCCCCCTCCGCCACGGTCACTCCCCGCCCTCGGCGGAACTCCAGCAGTCCTTCGTCCCGCAGTCCGCGCAGGGCGCGCAGCACGGTGTTGACGTTGACGTCCAGCGCCGCGGAGAGGTCGCGTGCGGAGGGCAGGCGGTCCCCGGGACCGCACTCCCCCTCGGCGATGGCGCGCCGGACGGCGCCGGCGACCTGTTCGTGCAGCGGGCGGGTGTCGCTCTTGTCCAGACTCAGCAGCATGGTGCTAATGACACTATCACCATCAGCTCCACATGGGCGGGGTCCGGAAACGGGAAGGGGCCCGCCGCGTGGTGCGACGGGCCCCGGAGGCGGGCGGACCGGCTCAGCTCAGCCTGGCGAAGCCGTAGTTCATGAGCTTCGTCGCGTCCTTGGCGCGCTGGTCGGAGGAGGTGGACGCCAGGACGGTGCCCACGACGGTCTTCCCCTTCCGCGTCGCGGCGAAGACCAGGCAGTACTTGGCCTCCGGCCCGGACCCGGTCTTCACGCCGATCGCGCCGCTGTAACTGCTCAGCAGCGTGTTGGTGTTGACCCAGGGCGCCATAGTGCGGGTGCCGCCCTTCCTGGTGACCGTTCTGGCGGTGTACTTCTTCGTCTTCACGATCGTGCGGAAGGTCGAACTCTTCATCGCGCTGCTCGCGAGCTTCGTCAGGTCGCGCGGCGTGGAGTAGTTCTTGCCGTTGCCGATGCCGTCGAACGAGTCGAAGTGGGTGTTCTTCAGCCCCAGTTTCCTCGCCTCGGCGTTCATCTTGCCGATGAAGGACTTCACCCGGGCCGCCCGCGTCTTCCCCGAGCCGAACCGGTCGGCGAGCGCGTACGCCGCGTCGCAGCCCGAGGGCAGCATCAGGCCGTACAGCAGCTGCCGCACCGTCACCTTGTCACCGACGATGAGCCGCGCGGACGACGCGTTCTTCGACACGATGTAGTCGCTGTACGCCATCTGGATCGTGACCTTGGCGTCCAGGTTCAGCTTGGGCTGGGCGAGCACCACCTTGGCCGTCATGATCTTGGTCGTCGACCCGGTGGAGCGCTTGGTGTCCGCGGCCTTGGTGTAGAGCGCCCCGCCGCTCGCGTCGTTCATGACGAAGCCGCCCTTGGCGGCGATCGACGGCGTGGCGGCGGCCGGCGCGAGCGGCGCCCGCGCGGACGCCTCCCGGGCGAGCGGGACCTGCGCGGGTGCCGCCTGTGCGGGTGACGCCTGCGCGGACGTGGTGGAGAGGGCGCCGGTCGCGAGGACGGCGCCGCTGGTCAGTGCGACGGCCGCGGCCCTGCGAAGGCGGGCGCCCGGAATGACGTTTATCAAGTTGACTACCCCGATTGTGGTGAAATCCCTGATTCCCCTGAGACGCGGCCGAGTTGTGGTCGGTGCGGGAACGGCCGCATCTGTGCGACTTGTGAATAGCACGGATGGTTGCCCTGCGGAGGGGTGGGACCGCCGGGTCCCCCCGAAGGGTGGCCGGCGTCCGCATGGTGGACGGCGTCCCCCTTGCGTCCCTGTTGTATCTATCCTGTCGGCATGACCACGGCAGTGAAGCGGCCCCCGGCGGCCGACCGCGTCTACACCCACGTCAAGCAAGCCGTCCTGGAGCGCCGCTACGAGGGCGGGACCCTGCTCACCGAGGGGGAGCTGGCGGAGGCGGTCGGCGTCTCCCGCACACCGGTGCGCGAGGCGCTGCTGCGGCTGGAGGTCGAGGGCCTGATCCGGCTCTACCCGAAGAAGGGCGCCCTGGTGCTGCCCGTCTCCGCGCAGGAGATCGCCGACGTGGTGGAGACCCGACTGCTGGTCGAGGAGCACGCCGCGCGCAAGGCCGTGCCCGCGCCGCCGGGGCTGGTGGAGCGGCTGGAGGAGCTGCTCGCCCGGCAGAAGGAGCAGGCCGCCGCCGGCGACTTCGCCGCCGCCTCGGTCACCGACCGCTGCTTCCACGCCGAGATCGTCCGCAGCGGCGGCAACGAGATCCTCTCCCGCCTCTACGACCAGCTCCGCGACCGGCAGCTGCGCATGGGCGTCGCCGTCATGCACTCCCACCCCGACCGGATCGCCAAGACCCTCGCCGAGCACGAGGAGATCCTGGACGCGCTGCGCTCCGGCGACGCGGAGGCGGCGGTCGGCGTGGTCCACCGGCACGTGGGCTGGTTCTCCCACCTGGCCCGGGGGGAGGTCCGATGAGTTCGGCCACCTCGGCCGGGAAGATCCTGCCGGGCGATCCGCCGGGCGGCCGGCGCGCGGTCGCCGTCTGGAGCATCGGCGTCGCCGTCTACTTCGTCGCCGTCATCTTCCGTACCTCGCTGGGCGTGGCCGGCCTCGACGCCGTCGACCGCTTCCACGTCAACGCCTCCGCGCTGTCCACCTTCTCCATCCTCCAGCTGCTGGTCTACGCCGGCATGCAGATACCCGTGGGCCTGCTGGTGGACCGGCTCGGCACCAAGAAGGTGCTGGGCATCGGCGTCGTGCTCTTCACGGTCGGGCAGCTGGGCTTCGCCTTCTCCCCGTCGTACGGCATGGCGCTCGCCTCCCGGGCGCTGCTCGGCTGCGGTGACGCGATGACCTTCATCAGCGTGCTGCGGCTGGGCAACCGCTGGTTCCCGGCCCGGCGCGGGCCGATGGTCGCCCAGCTCGCCGGACTGGTCGGCATGGCGGGCAACCTGGTCTCCACCCTGGTCCTGGCCCGGCTGCTGCACGGCATCGGCTGGACGGCGGCGTTCGCGGGCAGCGCGCTGGCCGGGGTGGTCGTCTTCGTGTTGTTGCTGCTGTTCCTCAAGGATCACCCCGAGGGGCACGAGCCGGAGCCGGCACCGCATCAGGGCGCCGCGTACGTACGGCGGCAGATCGCCCTGTCCTGGCGCGAGCCGGGGACGCGCCTCGGGCTGTGGGTGCACTTCACGACCCAGTTCCCGGCGATGGTGTTCCTGCTGCTGTGGGGCATGCCCTTCCTGGTGGAGGCGCAGGGTCTGTCCCGGGGCACGGCGGGCGGACTGCTCACCCTGGTCGTGCTCTCCAACATGGCCGTCGGCCTGGTCTACGGCCAGATCATCGCCCGGCACCACGCGGCGCGGCTGCCGCTGGCGCTCGGCACGGTGGGGGCGACGGCGGTCCTGTGGGCGGTGACGCTGGCCTATCCGGCCGACCGGGCGCCCATGTGGCTGCTGGTCGTGCTGTGCGCGGTGCTGGGCGCCTGCGGGCCGGCGTCGATGATCGGCTTCGACTTCGCGCGGCCGGCGAATCCGCCGGAGCGGCAGGGGACGGCGTCCGGCATCACCAACATGGGCGGCTTCGTGGCGTCGATGACGACGTTGTTCGCGGTGGGGGTGCTGCTGGACGCCACCGGGGACGACTACACCGTCGCGTTCTCCTCGGTGTTCGTGCTCCAGGCGGTCGGGGTGTCGCAGATCCTGCGGTTGCGCAGGCGGGCCGCGCTGCGGGAGCGGGAGCGGCTGGTGGCCAGCCGGGTGGAGACGGTGCACGTGCCCGTGTAGGCACCCGGGGCGGGGTGGGCAGGGCCGGGGGGCTGCCGCCCCCGGCCCCCGCTTCGGCCGGACGGCCTCGTCCTCGGGCGCCGGACGGGCCGCGAGCCTACGGCGTCACCACGAAGTTGCGCAGGATCGCCGCCGTCAGGTCCGGGTCGCCCTCCGCCTTGATGCGGTCCGCCGCCGCCTCCGGCGTCACGCGGCCGCAGGCCAGGCGGACGTACGTCTCCCAGTCGAGGGCGAGGGTGGCGGCGGGGCCGAGCGCGGGGGCCGTCTCCAGGGTGCCGCGGCCCTGGATGTCGACGCGGACGGTGCGCAGGAACTCGACCGGCCCGTGGACGTCGAAGACGACGGCGGAGCTGCGCGGCGCGTCCGCGCGCTCGGCGACCACGGCGGGCAGTTCGGCGAGCAGCACGTCACGGGTGACGTGCGCGCCGGGGGAGTCCAGGTTGCCGGGGCGGCCGAGGGCCGTGCGCAGGTCCTGCTCGTGCACCCACACGTCGAAGGCGTGCCGGCGCATGGACTCGGCCAGGGTCAGCTCGGAGCCGAGCGGTCCGCGCACCTTCGTACCGGGGTCCCGCGACTCGTTCCGCAGCTGGCGGTTGCGCCGGATGATCATGTACTCCAGCTCGGAGGTCATCTCCGGCGCCGTGTGGTGGCGGCGGACGTCGACCTGCATCTCCATGTAACGCTGGTGGTCGTTGGTGACGTGGAAGAGGTCGCGCGGCAGGGTGTGGATGGGGCGCGGGTCGCCCAGCATCTCGGAGTCCAGGCCCATCACGTGGGAGACCACGTCGCGCACCGACCAGGCCGGGCAGGGTGTGCGACGGTTCCACTCTGCTTCCACAAGCGGCTGTACCAGCTCGGATATCGCCTCGATGGAGTGAGTCCAGGCGTCGGCGTAGGGCTGGAGGGTGGGATGCAGACTCACGGAACGGGACCCCTCGGCGGTCGGTACACGGGCAGGTTGTGGCGGCGGTGCCAGTGGGAGGTGGCTGCGGTCGGCGGGCGTCTTGGCTCCCCCGGCTCTCGGCTGCGCTCGAGCCGGGAGGGACCCCCAAGTTACGCTGCTGTGCGGCACCCCGGCAGTGCTTTCGTGTGACGATCGTAGGCCCGTGTGGACGGCTCGAATGCCAGGACGGTGGTAGTGTGCGCGCCTCTTTGATCCAAATCGCCGTGAACGAGGGCGAATCGGTGGAAGCGCGCCGTCGGCGCGCGGCGTCTCTGGTACGGGATCGGGCGGGAGCCGCCGATCTGGTCGTGCTGCCTGAGTTGTGGACCACGGGCGCGTTCGCCTTCGAGGAGTTCGGTACGGCGGCCGAGCCGCTTCGGGGCCCGACGTACGAGGCGATGGCGAAGGCGGCGAGCGACGCGGGCGTGTGGCTGCACGCGGGCTCGGTGCCGGAACGGGACCGGGACGGGACGCTCTACAACACCTCCCTCGTCTTCTCCCCCGACGGCGACCTGGCCGCCGCCTACCGCAAGATCCACCGCTTCGGCTTCGACAAGGGCGAGGCCGTGCTGATGGGCGCGGGGCGCGACCTGGTGACGGTCCGGCTGCCGGAGACCACGCTCGGCGTGGCGACCTGCTACGACCTCCGTTTCCCCGAACTCTTCCGCGGCCTGGTCGACGCCGGTGCCGAGACCTTCGTCGTCCCGGCGGGCTGGCCGGAGCGCCGCCGGTCCCACTGGACGCTCCTGGCCCAGGCGCGGGCGGTGGAGAACCAGGCGTTCGTCCTCGCCTGCGCGACGGCCGGCACGCACGCCGGGGTGCCACAGGCGGGTCACTCGATCGTGGTCGACCCCTGGGGCGAGGTGCTGGCGCAGGCCGGCGCGGACGAGGAGGTGCTCACGGTGGAGTTCGACCCGGCGAAGGTGGCGCGGACCCGGGAGCAGTTCCCGGCGCTGAAGGACCGCGTGCTGGGGGTGGAGGTCCCCCGGCGCTGACGGGCAGGACACGACCGGGGGACGAGGGTGACGTTCCGTCACCGGGCCGCCGCGGGGGCGTCCTAGAATCCCGCCCATGGCACCGACCGGTACCGGTACCCCCGCCGTCCGCCGCGTCCGGGTCGATCCCGCCGGCTTCCCCTTCGCGACGGCGTTCGAGCTGCCGGCCGCCGGGCTGCCCCGGCTGACGCCCGAGGAGTGGGTGCGCGCCAGCTACGAGGACGTCCCGGTGGCCCTGCGCGAGCTGATCCGGACGGGCTGGGCGGGCGTGCTGGGGCTGCGGCTGGGACCGCGCGCCTCACCCCGGCACGTGGTGGGGTGGCGCAGGGTGGAGGCCGGGCCGCGCCGGATCGTCCTGGAGGCGCGCGCTCCGTCGCTGACCGTGCGCAACGTCGTCACCCTCGACGACACGCGGCTGCTCTGGGGGACGTACGCGCGCTACGAGCGACCGGCCGGCCGGGCGCTGTGGTCCCTGGCCGCGCCGGTGCACCACCTGGCGGTGCCGGTGCTCCTCACCCGTGCCGTGCGCCGCATGGGGTGAGTTCTCGCCGGCCGGCCACCGCGGGCCCGCTACTCCTCTTCCCGCTCCTTCTCCGCCAGGTGGATCACGCACACCGCCAGCGCGATCAGCAGCGCCGGGTCGGCGTCGTCCCGGACGACGTCCACGCCGTAGGTGTCGCGGAGGGTGAGCCACCGCCGGGAGACCACGGCCAGCAGTTCGCCGTCGTACTCGATGGCGAACTCCCGGTCGAGGATCTTGCCGCTGACGTCCAGCTCGTTGCCGTCGGCCAGCGAGACCCGGTAGTGGTTGCGCAGCAGGGACAGCCGTTTGCGCTTGATGCGTGCCAGCGGCTCGCCGTCCCGCTCGATCACCATCGTGTCGCGCAGGGCGAGCATCTTCTGGTGGATGTCGACGAGGACCCGCCCCTGGGCGTCCTTCAGCTCCCAGGTGTCCCGCAGCCGCATGGCCTTGCCGTCGACCAGGAACACCTTGTTGCCGTCGTCGTCCTCGATCCAGTAGTCGTCGCCGAAGCCGAGGAGCCGGTCGTACACGAGGAATCTCATGCTGTGACCGCTTCCCCGCCGGGCGCCGTCGGACGCGGCCGGTAGGCCGACAGGACGACGGCGGCCGGCGCCCGGCGGCCGGTGTGCCCGGGGATCAGGCGCCGTAGCCGTTGTGGTAGCCGTCCCGCGTGTGGGTGTGGGGCCGTTCCTCGACGACCGGTGTGGTCGGCGGCATCACGACGCGGCGGCGCCGGGCGATGCTGCTGAACGTCGCGACACCGATCAGGCCGACGATCATGAAGATGACACCCACCAGGTCGAGGTTGACGCCCTGCATGTCCCAGTCGGTCGCGAACGTGAGGATGGCTCCCACGGCGATGAGGATGATGCACCCGCCGAGGCCCATGAGTGTTGCCTCCCTGTCAGATCCGGTCGGTTCCGGGTTTCCGGTCGATCCGGTTCCGTTCGGGTACCCCGGGCCTCAACCCCCATGCCGTGGGGCGGTCTTCGGCCCGCGGTCTACGGCTGGAGGAACGCCACCAGCGCGTTGGCCAGCAGGTGCGGGTCCTCGGCGCCGCACAACTCCCGTGCGCTGTGCATGGAGAGGATCGCCGCGCCGATGTCGACGGTGCTGATGCCGTGCCGGGCGGCGGTGATCGGGCCGATGGTGGTGCCGCAGGGCATGGCGTTGTTGGAGACGAAGGTCTGGAAGGGGACGTCCGCCTTCTCGCAGGCGGCGGCGAACACCGCGCGGCCGGAACCGTCCGTGGCGTAGCGGTTGTTGACGTTGACCTTGAGGATGGGGCCGCCGTTGACGCGCGGGTGGTGGGTGGGGTCGTGCCGTTCGGCGTAGTTGGGGTGGACGGCGTGGCCGGTGTCGGAGGACAGGCAGACGGTGCCGGCGAAGGCGCGGGCCCGGTCCTCGTACGTGCCGCCGCGCGCGAACACCGAGCGCTCCAGGACGCCGCCGAGGAGCGGGCCGTCGGCGCCCGTGTCCGACTGGGAGCCGGTCTCTTCGTGGTCGAAGGCGGCCAGCACGGGGATGTACGACAGGCCGGCGCCGGAGGCGGCGACGGCGGCCAGGGCGGCCGTGCCGGCGTGCACGGACAGCAGGTTGTCCATGCGGGGCCCGGCCACCAGCTCCTCGTCGCGGCCCAGGTACGCCGGGGCCTCCACGGAGTGGGTCATCAGGTCCCAGCCGGTGACCTCGCCGCGGGTCAGGCCGGCCTCGTCCTCCAGGAAGGCGATCAGGTCGCCGTCGCGGACCGGGTCGCCGAGTCCCCAGACGGGCTGGAGGTGGCGCTGCTTGTCGAGCTTGAGGCCCTCCGCCGAGACGTTGCGGTCCATGTGGATGGCGAGCTGGGGGACGCGCAGCAGGGGGCGGTCGACGTTCACCAGCCGGGTCGAGCCGTCGCGCAGGGTGAGGCGGCCGGCCAGGCCCAGGTCGCGGTCGAGCCAGGAGTTCATCAGCGGTCCGCCGTAGATCTCCACGGCGACCTGGCGCCAGCCGTGCGCGCCGGTGTCCGGGCGGGGCTTCACCCGCAGGTTGGGGGAGTCGGTGTGGGCGCCGACGATGCGGAAGGGGGTGTGCGGCTCGGCGCCCTCGGGGACGTACCAGGCCACGATCGCGCCGCCGCGCAGCACGTACTTGCCGCCCGCCGTCCCGTCCCAGGCGTCCGTCTCCGCGACCTGCCGGAAGCCCGCCTTCTCCAGCCGCTCGGCGGCGTTCGCCACGGCGTGGTACGGCGTGGGGCTCGCCGCCAGGAAGGTCATGAGGTCGTCGGTGTGGCCGCGGTCGAAGCGGGAAGGTGCGCTCATGGGTTCACCTTAACGACGTGCGAGGGCCCGCTTCCCGTGGAGCGGGAGCGGGCCCTCGTCAGGGTGTGTGGAAACGGTGGAGGTGCCGGGCCGGTCCTAGAAGGCGGCCTCGTCCAGCTCCATCAGGTCCAGCTCGACGCCCTGCGCGACCTTGCGGGCCAGGGTGAGACCGGGCAGGACGTTCGCGGCGAAGAACTTCGCGGCGGCGATCTTGCCGGTGTAGAACGCCTTGTCCTTGGCGGACGCGGTCGGCAGCTTCTCGGCGGCGACGGCGGCGCCCTTGAGGAGCAGGTAGCCGACGATCACGTCGCCGGAGGCGAGCAGCAGGCGGGTGGTGTTGAGGCCCACCTTGTAGATGTTCTTGACGTCCTGCTCGGTGGCGGCGAGGTCGGTCAGCATCACGCCGACGATGGCCTCCAGCTCGACGGCCGCCTTGGCCAGGTGCTCGCGGGCGCCGGCCAGTTCCTCGCCGCCGGTGCCGAGGGCGAGGAACTTCTTGATGTCCTCGGCGAGCGAGTTCAGCGCGGCGCCCTGGTTGCGGACGATCTTCCGGAAGAAGTAGTCCTGGCCCTGGATCGCCGTGGTGCCCTCGTAGAGGGTGTCGATCTTGGCGTCCCGGATGTACTGCTCGATCGGGTACTCCTGGAGGAACCCGGAGCCGCCGAAGGTCTGCAGGGACTGGGCGAGCTGCTCGTAGGCCTTCTCCGAGCCGTAGCCCTTGACGATCGGCAGGAGCAGGTCGTTGAGGGCGTGGTCGGCGGAGGCGTCCTCGCCGTTCGCCTCCTTGACCTGGATCTCGTCCTGGACGGAGGCGGTGTACATGACGAGGGCGCGCATGCCCTCGGCGTACGCCTTCTGCGTCATCAGGGAGCGGCGGACGTCCGGGTGGTGCGTGATGGTGACCTTGGGGGCCGTCTTGTCCATGAAGTTGGCCAGGTCGGGACCCTGGACGCGCTCCTTGGCGTACTCCAGGGCGTTGAGGTAGCCCGTGGAGAGGGTGGAGATCGCCTTCGTGCCGACCATCATGCGGGCGAACTCGATGATGCGGAACATCTGGCGGATGCCGTCGTGCTTGTCGCCGATCAGCCAGCCCTTGGCGGGGTGGCGGTCGCCGAAGGTCATCTCGCAGGTGTTGGAGGCCTTCAGGCCCATCTTGTGCTCGACGTTGGTGGCGTAGACGCCGTTGCGCTCGCCCAGTTCGCCGGTCTCGAAGTCGAACTCGTACTTCGGGACCAGGAAGAGGGACAGGCCCTTGGTGCCGGGGCCGGCGCCCTCGGGGCGGGCGAGGACGTAGTGGAGGATGTTCTCCGACATGTCGTGCTCGCCGGACGTGATGAAGCGCTTCACGCCCTCGATGTGCCAGGAGCCGTCCTCCTGCTGCACGGCCTTGGTGCGGCCGGCGCCGACGTCCGAGCCGGCGTCCGGCTCGGTGAGGACCATCGTCGAGCCCCACTGCTTCTCGACGGCGATCTTGGCGATGTGCTTCTGGACCTCGTTGCCCTCCTCGAAGAGGATGCCCGCGAAGGCCGGGCCGGAGGAGTACATCCACACGGCCGGGTTGGCGCCGAGGATCAGCTCCGCGTAGGCCCAGATGAGGGAGCGCGGCGAGGTGGTGCCGCCGATCTCCTCGGGCAGACCGAGCCGCCAGTACTCGGAGTCCATGAAGGCCTGGTAGCTCTTCTTGAAGGACGCGGGGACCGGCGCGGTGTTGGTCTCCGGGTCGAAGACCGGCGGGTTGCGGTCGGCGTCGGCGAAGGACTCGGCCAGCTCGTTCTCCGAGAGGCGGGTCAGCTCCTCCAGCACGCTCTTGGCGGTGTCCGTGTCCATCTCCGCGAACGGGCCTGTGCCGTACACCTTGTCACGGCCGAGCACCTCGAAGAGGTTGAACTCGATGTCCCGGAGATTCGGCTTGTAGTGCCCCATGGCGACGGCTCCGTTGAGAGATCGGCGAGGCACTGAATCCTCGCATCTGTACACATACCGACTGCGCGTACCAAGCAGTAGCTACGATGATGCTACCCGTCGGTAATAAGAAGCAACCCCGAGCCGGTCATCTGTGACCCGTCACTCGCTACTCTTTGCGGCATGTACGGCTACGACCAGACCGCTGGCCAACAGCAGCAGCAGTACGCCCCGCCGCAGCAGCCGATGTCCGGCGGGATGTCCGGTGGGTACGGGCAGCAGCCGCCGCTGTACCCCGAGCCGTCCCCGCCCTCGCTCGCGGACGCGGTGCGCGCCTTCACCACCGGTCAGATGTCCGCCGAGGACTTCCAGCAGATCTTCGCGACGTCGAAGGTCTACTGCCCCCGCGGCGACAACCCCGGCTTCCTGGCGCTGCACAACACCCAGCAGCCGGTGATCCCGATGTTCACCGGCCTCAAGGAGCTGCGCCGGTACGCGGGCAAGGAGTCCAAGTACTTCGTGATCACCGGCGCGGAGGTGATCGACCTGCTGCCGACCGGCTACGGCTTCGTGCTGGACATGGAGGGCGAGCACCGGATGGTGTTCGACGCCAAGGCCGTCGAACAGATGGTCGATTTCGCGATGCGCCGGATGTACGGCTAGGCGGCGCCGACGGCGCCGTGCGAGCCCGGAGGGAATGCCCTCCGGGCTTTCTCGGTTCTGGGTGGCAAGAAGTTCAACGCTCAACTAAAGTGGGGCGCACGCCGCCCGAGGAGGTCGACATGCCTGCCGTGACCGTCGAGAACCCGCTGACGCTGCCCCGCGTATCCGCGTCCGCCGACGCCGTCGCACGTCCCGTGCTCACCGTCACGACCGCGCCCAGCGGTTTCGAGGGGGAGGGCTTCCCGGTGCGCCGCGCGTTCGCCGGGATCAACTACCGCCACCTGGACCCGTTCATCATGATGGACCAGATGGGCGAGGTGGAGTACGCGCCCGGGGAGCCCAAGGGCACGCCCTGGCACCCGCACCGCGGCTTCGAGACCGTCACCTACATCATCGACGGGATCTTCGACCACCAGGACTCCAACGGCGGTGGCGGCACCATCACCAACGGCGACACCCAGTGGATGACGGCGGGCTCCGGCCTGCTGCACATCGAGGCGCCGCCGGAGCAGCTGGTCATGTCCGGCGGGCTCTTCCACGGCCTCCAGCTGTGGGTGAACCTGCCGGCCAAGGACAAGATGATGGCCCCCCGCTACCAGGACATCCGCAGCGGCAGCGTCCAGCTGCTCACCTCCCCGGACGGCGGCGCGCTGCTGCGCGTCATCGCCGGTGAGCTGGGCGGTCACGAGGGCCCCGGCATCACGCACACGCCGATCACGATGGTCCACGCGACCCTCGCGCCGGGCGCCGAGGTCACCCTGCCCTGGCGGGAGGACTTCAACGGCCTGGCGTACGTGATGGCCGGGCGCGGATCGGTGGGCGCCGAGCGGCGTCCGGTCCACCTGGGCCAGACGGCCGTCTTCGGAGCGGGAGGCTCGCTGACCGTCCGCGCGGACGAGAAGCAGGACTCGCACACGCCGGACCTGGAGATCGTGCTGCTGGGCGGCCGGCCGATCCGGGAGCCCATGGCCCACTACGGCCCGTTCGTCATGAACACCAAGGACGAGCTGATGCAGGCCTTCGAGGACTTCCAGAAGGGCCGCCTGGGCACCGTCCCGGCCGTGCACGGCATGTCGGAGGCGGGACCGGACGCCTGACGCCTGACGCCGGCCGCGGGGGCCGCCCGCCCCCGCGGACCGGCACCGGTGATCCGTCACCCGGGCGGGCCGTCCACGCAGGACAGCCCGCCCGGCGCGTGATCGGCTGGGAGGCGTGCAGTTGCTCCCCGCCCCGGTGCGCCGGTTCGCCGCCTGGTGCGTCGTCATCCTGCTCGCCAGCGGTGTCGTCTACGTCGCCATCCGGCTGTGCGTCGAGTTCCGCACCGCGGTGACGCCGGCGCTGCTCGCGCTGCTCGGCACCGCGCTGCTGCGGCCGCTCCACCGGCGGCTGGTCAAGGCGCACGTGCAGCGGTCGCTGGCGGCCGGCCTCACCTGTGTCGCCGTGGTGGCCGTGGTCGGCGGGGCCGTGTACATCGTGGTGTCCGCGCTGATCGAGACCGGGGACCAGATCGTCGCCTCGCTGCGGAACGCGGCACGGGACATCGCCGACCACTTCGGCGCCGCCGGGACCTCGCTGGACGACCTGGCTTCCAACGCGCGTGAGCTGCTGGGCAAGTTCGGCGGCACCGCCGCCTCCGGGGTGGTCACCGGGATCAGCGTCGTCGGGGAGATGCTGGCCATGGCCGTGCTCGCCCTGCTGCTCGTCTTCTTCTTCCTGCGCGACTCCGACCGGGCCGTGGGCACGGTGCGCGCCCTCGCCCCGCGCACCGGGGCGGACATGGCCGAGGCGATGGCGCGGCGGGCCTTCGGCGCCGTCGAGGGGTTCATGCGGGGCACCACCCTCATCGCCCTGATCGACGCCGTCTGCATCACGGTGGGGCTGCTGGTCCTGCGGGTGCCCGGCGCGGTCGGACTCGGCGCGCTGGTCTTCGTCGGCGCCTACATCCCCTACCTCGGCGCCTTCATCTCGGGGGCGGTCGCCGTGCTGGTCGCGCTCGCCGACCGGGGATTCGCCATCGCGCTGTGGGCGCTCGGGGTGGTGCTGGCCGTGCAGGTGCTGGAGGGGCATGTGCTCCAGCCGATGATCCAGAGCCGGACCGTCCAGATGCATCCGGCGATCGTGCTGCTGGCGCTCACCGCGGGGGCGTCGGTGGCGGGCATTCTGGGGATGCTCCTCGCCGTCCCGCTGACCGCGGCGGCCTTCGGGATCGTGCACGAACTCCAGGGGCGCTACGCGGGCTCGAAGTCGCCCTCCGGCGCGCCGCCGCGGCCCGCGTCCGGGTCCGGGTCCGTGGACTCGTAGACCTCGTACCAGATGCTCTTGCCCTCGCCGCGCGGGGCGACGCCCCAGGCGTCGGCGAGCATCTCGACCAGCATCAGTCCGCGCCCCGAGGAGGCCATCTCGCCCGGCCGGCGCTTGTGCGGCAGGTCGTCGCCGCTGTCGGTGACCTCCACCCGGATGCGGCGCTCGCCCGGCTCCCCGGTGACCTCGGCGACCAGCAGGGCGTCGGCGTCGGTGTGGACCAGGACGTTCGTCAGCATCTCGGAGAGCAGGAGCACCGCCGCGTCCAGCTGGTCCGCGCTGGGCCAGTCGTGCAGCAGGTCGCGCAGGTGCTGCCGGGCGGTGGCGATCCGCTCCGGCTCGGCCTGGGCGACGGTCAGCATGGTGCGGCGCACCGGCGTCCGGATCACCGGGCTGTCGCCGCAGCCGCAGCCCTCGCCCTGCCGGCACAGCAGGAGCAGGGCGATGTCGTCCTCCCGCCGGTCGGCCAGCGGGCCGGTGGTGTGGTGCGAGGAGGGCCCGTGGACGGCCTGCACCAGTGCGTCGGCCAGCTCCTCCAGATCGCCCTCGTGCCGCTCCAGGATCACGCGGAGGCGGTCCCAGCCGGAGTGCAGGTCGTGGCCCCCGGTCTCGACCAGGCCGTCCGTGCACAGCATCAAGGTGTCCCCGGGCTCCAGGGCCAGCCGGGTGGTCGGGTAGTCGGAGTCCGGGTCGATGCCCAGCGGCAGCCCGCCCGCGGTGGCCCGGATCAGCGCCGTCCCGTCCGCCATCCGGACGACGGGGTCGAGGTGCCCGGCGCGGGCGCTCTCCACGGTGCCGGTCGTCGGGTCCACCTCGGCGTAGTAGCAGGTCGCGAAGCGTATCGCGCCGGGGTCGTCCTCGGAGGCGGTGAGGCCGTGGAAGAAGTGGGAGGCACGGGCCAGCACCGCGTCCGGCCGGTGCCCCTCGGCGGCGTAGGCGCGCAGCGCGATGCGCAGCTGGCCCATCAGCCCGGCGGCGCGTACGTCGTGCCCCTGGACGTCACCGATGACCAGGGCGAAGCGCCCTCCGGGCAGCGGGATCATGTCGTACCAGTCGCCGCCGACCTGGAGGCCGCCGCCGGTGGGGACGTAGCGGGCGGCGATGCCCATGCCGGGGATCTCCGGGCCGAGCACGGGCAGCATGCTGCGCTGGAGCCCGTCGGTCAGCTCCCGCTGGGTCTCGGCGGCGCCCGCCCGGGAGAGGGCCTGGGCCAGCATCCGCGCCACGGTGGTCAGCACCGAGCGCTCGTCCGGGGTGAAGGCCACCGGATAGGCGAAGGCCGCCATCCACGCGCCCATCGGACGGCCGGCCACCGTCAGCGGCAGGAAGGCCCAGGAGCGGCGGCCGTAGCGCTCGGCGAGCGGCCAGGTGAGGGGATAGCGGGACCGGTACTGCTCGGGGGAGGACAGATAGACGGCGCGGCCGGTGCGGACCACCTCGGCGGCCGGGTAGTCCGTGTCCAGCGGCATGTTCACGAACGAGTTCATGTCGCTGTGCGGCTGACCGTGGTGGCCGACGACCGTGAGACGGTCCCCCGAGACGCCGAAGACCGCCAGTCCGTCGGGGGAGAAGCCCGGCATCGACAGGCCCGCCGCGACGCGCAGGACCTCCTCCGTGGACCGCGCCTCGGCCAGCGCCCGGCCCGCGTCCAGCAGGAACGCCTCGCGCGAGCGGCGCCACTCGCCGGTGACCGCGCTGCGTCCGGCGGGTGTCCCCGGGGTGGGCTCGGCGACCTCCTGGAGCGTGCCGGTCAGCTCGTAGGTCTTGCGTACGGGGTCGAAGGACGGCTTGGAGCGGCTGCGCACCACGCGGACCAGGTGGCCCTGCTCGTCCATGATCCGGATGCGGACCTCGGCGAGGGTGCCCTCGGCGACGGCGAGCTGGACCACACCGGTGATCTCGTTCCAGTCCACGGGGTGCAGCCGGGCCCGTACCTGGGCCTCGGTGAGCAGCGCGGGCTCGGCGGGCAGCCCGAGCAGCCGGGCCGCCTCCGCGTCCACCCTGACCTCTCCGGTGGCGGTGTTCCAGTGCCACAGGCCGGTCGCGAGGGCGGTAAGGACGTCCCCCACCTCGGGCAGGGGGTCACCAGTGCGCATTGCCCCACTTTAAGAAGATCTGATCGCACGCTGCCACCGCTCGCCCGGAGACAAGGGGGAGGAGCGCAGGGGTGGCCGCCCGGTACGCTGGGGTTGTTTCAACGCTGGGGTCGTTTCACGTGAAACACCACTCCCGATCCGCGAAGGCTGGATGAACGACGATGCATCGGTACAGGTCCCACACCTGCGGCGAGCTCCGCTCCACTGACGTCGGCAGCGACGTCCGGCTGAGTGGCTGGCTGCACAATCGGCGCGACCTGGGCGGCATCCTCTTCATCGATCTGCGCGATCACTACGGCATCACGCAGCTGGTCGCCCGTCCGGGCACGGAGGCGTACGAGGCGCTCGACAAGCTGACCAAGGAGTCGACCGTTCGGGTCGACGGCAAGGTCGTCTCCCGCGGCGCCGAGAACATCAACCCCGACCTGCCGACCGGCGAGGTCGAGGTCGAGGTGGGCGAGGTCGAGCTGCTCGGTGCCGCCCAGCCGCTGCCCTTCACCATCAACACCGAGGACGGGGTCAACGAGGAGCGGCGCCTGGAGTACCGCTTCCTCGACCTGCGCCGCGAGCGCATGCACCGCAACATCATGCTGCGCACCTCGGTCATCTCCGCCATCCGCAGCAAGATGGTGGCCCTCGGCTTCAACGAGATGGCGACGCCCATCCTCACCGCGACGTCCCCCGAGGGCGCCCGCGACTTCGTCGTCCCCTCGCGCCTCCACGCGGGCCGGTTCTACGCCCTCCCGCAGGCGCCGCAGCAGTTCAAGCAGCTGCTGATGATCTCCGGCTTCGACCGGTACTTCCAGATCGCGCCCTGCTTCCGCGACGAGGACGCCCGCGCCGACCGTTCGCCGGGCGAGTTCTACCAGCTCGACGTCGAGATGAGCTTCGTCGAGCAGGAGGACGTCTTCCGCCCGATCGAGCAGCTGATGACGGAGCTGTTCACGGAGTTCGGCAACGGCCGTGAGGTCACCTCCCCGTTCCCGCGCATCCCGTTCCGCGAGGCGATGCTGAAGTACGGCTCCGACAAGCCGGACCTGCGCGCCAAGCTGGAGCTCGTCGACATCACCGACGTCTTCGAGGGCTCGGAGTTCAAGGCCTTCGCCGGCAAGCACGTGCGCGCGCTGCCGGTACCGGACGTCTCCGCCCAGCCCCGCAAGTTCTTCGACCAGCTCGGCGACTACGCCGTCTCGCAGGGCGCCAAGGGTCTGGCCTGGGTCCGCGTCGGCGAGGACGGCACGCTCTCCGGCCCGATCGCGAAGTTCCTCACCGAGGAGAACGTCGCGGAGCTGACCAAGCGGCTCTCCCTGGCCCCCGGCCACGCGGTGTTCTTCGGCGCCGGCGAGTTCGACGAGGTCTCGAAGATCATGGGCGCGGTGCGGGTCGAGGCCGCCCGGCGCGCCGGGCACTTCGAGGAGAACGTCTTCCGGTTCTGCTGGATCGTGGACTTCCCGATGTACGAGAAGGACGAGGAGACGGGGAAGATCGACTTCTCCCACAACCCCTTCTCGATGCCGCAGGGCGGCATGGACGCGCTGCAGAACCAGGACCCGCTGGACATCCTCGCCTGGCAGTACGACATCGTCTGCAACGGTGTGGAGCTGTCCTCCGGAGCCATCCGGAACCACGAGCCGGACATCATGCTCAAGGCGTTCGAGATCGCGGGCTACGACGCGGAGACCGTGGAGCGCGAGTTCGCGGGCATGCTGCGCGCGTTCCGCTTCGGCGCCCCGCCGCACGGCGGCATCGCCCCCGGCGTCGACCGCATCGTGATGCTGCTGGCCGACGAGCCCAACATCCGCGAGACCATCGCCTTCCCGCTCAACGGCAACGCCCAGGACCTGATGATGGGCGCGCCGACCGAGCTGGACGAGTCCCGGCTGCGGGAGCTGCACCTGACGGTGCGCAAGCCGCAGCCGAAGTAGGCAGGACCGACGCAGGGCCCGCCGGAGGAGCGACTCCCCCGGCGGGCCCTTCGCCGTCCCCAGGGAGCTGGGACGCCGGCCGCGGCGGGGACTGTCCCATGGGGCGGGGCGGGATCTGTCCGGTGGTGTCCAGGCTTGTCAGGGCGTTGTGCACGGGTAGGGCGTGGCTGGTACGAGGCGGTACGACGGAGGGGCGCGCGTATGTCGGTGGACGGCGAGGTTCGCCAGCTCAGGACCGAGGCCGACGAGCCGGGGTGGGAGGTGGACCCGGACGACGAGTGGGGCGTGGCGGTGATCGCCACCGTGGGGCGGCAGTTGAAACTGCGGCGCGAGGCGGTGGGGATGCGGGCCGGTGACTTCGGGAAGGCCGTGGGGTACGGCGAGGATCTCGTCTACAAGATCGAGGGCGGCAAGCGGATTCCCCGTCCGGAGTACCTGGAGCGGGCGGACGAGGTGCTGGGGGCGGGGGGACTGCTCGCGGCGATGAAGGAGGACGTGGCCAAGGTCCGGTACCCGAAGAAGGTGCGGGACCTGGCGCAGATGGAGGCGCGGGCGGTCGAGATCGGGGTGTACGAGAACAGCAACATCGCCGGTCTGTTGCAGACCGAGGAGCACATGAGGGCGCTCTTCGGCGTGTGTCTCCCCGCCTACTCCGACGAGGAGACGGAGCGCATGGTGGCCGCGCGCATGGCCCGCCGCTCCGTGTTCGAGCGGTCGCCCGCGCCGACGCTCAGCTTCGTCCAGGAAGAGGCGACGCTCAGGCGGCCGACCGGAGGCAGAATGGTGTGGCGTCGCCAGCTCGAACGTCTGCTGGAGTTGGGAGAGTTGCGGGGCGTGTCGATCCAGGTGATGCCGACAGACGTCGAGGAACACTTCGGCACGGGTGGCTCGATCGAGGTGCTGAAGTTCTCGGACGGTACGGCTGTAGGACGCTCTGAGGGAGCGTTCAACGGTCGGCCCGTGACCGATCCGAAGCAGATCCGGATTCTTGACCTGCGCTATAGCATGATCCGGGCCCAGGCGCTCACGCCCCGGGAGTCGCGGGCCTTCATTGAGCAGAGGCTGGGAGAGACATGAGCGGCAACCCCACCAGGGACGGTTCCACGCTGGCCTGGTTCAAGAGCAGCTACAGCAGCAGCGGCGACGGGAACTCCTGCGTCGAGGTCGCCACCACCCCCGGCACCGTCCACGTCCGTGACTCCAAGTACCGCGATGCCGGCCCGCGCCTCATGCTGGCGCCGGAGGCGTGGGCGGGCTTCGTGACGTACGCGTCCGGGAGCTGACGCCTAGCGGGCCACGAACTGGGTCAGGATCGCCTGGACCTCGTAGATGTCCACGCCCTTGGTGAAGGTCTTCTGGATCGGCATCTGGGTGCCGGAGAGCCAGATCTTCAGTTCGGCGTCGAGGTCGAAGTGGCCGGCCGTCTCGACCGAGAAGTGCGTGATGCTGCGGTACGGGATCGAGTGGTACTCGGTCTTCTTGCCCGTGATGCCCTGCTTGTCGACCAGGATCAGACGCCGGTCGGTGAACAGGATGGTGTCGCGGATCAGCAGGTAGGCGGCGTGGATCTGCTCGCCGTGCCCCAGCAGCCGGGCGTAGTCCTGCTGCGCCTTGGCCGGGTCGACGGTGTGCGCGTTGCCGAAGAGTGCCATGGATGATCCCCCCACGTGTGGCGGCCGGGCCCTCCGCCCGCTTCCACCGCGATCCTCGCAGAGCGAGGGGCCCCGGGAGGGGGGCCGTACACTCCCGGTCCCGTGCTGTAGCGACCGTGTTACGCGGCGGGCCTCAGCCGGTCGGCGGTCGGCGGAAGCGGTAGCCGGGGACGGGGCCGAGGCTCTCGTCGTCCACGTCGATGCTGTCCGACCAGTCGCGCCGTTCCAGCGGAGCCAGGAGGGACTCCAGCGAGCAGGACCAGGTCTCGCACAGGGCGCGCACGAACAGTCCGTACAGGTCGTCCGACATGCGCCACCAGTGCTTCTGCCAGGTGAGCGTGGTGTGGTCGCGGGCGAACTCGTAGGCGGCGTCCCGGTGGACGGTGGAGGGAAACACCTCCGACAGCGGTGAGGCGAAGCCGTACTGGCAGATGAAGACGCAGTTGTCGGGGATCCGGACCCGTTCCCCGGACAGCCGGTGGTTCAGCTCGGGCGGACGTGTCCGCCAGGTGAGGGGCCAGCCGAACCCCACGAAGACCTCGTCGCGCTGCCTCGCCCACTCGCGCACCTCCGGCAGGCGCAGGACCCCCTGCGACGTCAGCGCGAAGGCGATGTCGTCGGCCAGCGGATGGCAGGCGCAGTGCAGGGTGTAGGCGAGTTCCAGCTGGAGCGAGTCGTCGAAGAGCCCGGCGTCGCGCAGCCGTTGCTCCTGGGTGCGCATCCACTCCCGCATCTGGTCCCGGCCGGCGACCAGCACGGCCTTGTCCCGCGAGGCCCGGCTGGGCTGTCCGGCGAGGTAACCGGCGAAGGAGACCGAGATGTCGGAGAGGAAACCGTTGACCGTCACCGTGCCCGGGAAGTCACGCTGGCCCTGGTGCAGCATGCTGCTCCACAGCATGGCGAGCCCGATGCGCCGCCCCCTGTCGTCCCGCACTTCCGTGGCCCTGCTGACGAAGTCGTCCCGCATCCGCAGGCGGAACTTCTCCTCCCCGGCGCGCCCCTTCGCCGCCTGGGGCGGGTAGAGGCGGTCGAACACCTCCTCCGGTGACCCGGTCGCCAGGGAGAACGGCGGAAGGATCTCGGGCTCGGCCGCCCCCGGCTCCCAGGTGTGGATCGGCACCGCGTTCTCCAGGACCAGACGCTGGGCGAGCTGGGCCAGCCGTTCGTCGTCGGTCCGGTTGAACAAGCCCTTGAACGCGTAGGGGCTGATCCTGAGCCTGACCCGCACCGTGGTGCCTTCGGGCACCCAGCCCTGTCCGGTGACGGGGGTGAGCAGGGGGCGGTGGGAGGGGCCGTCGAAGGTGAGGCGACGGGCGTCCGCGAGCGAGGCGTCGTAGCGGCGGGTGATCAGTTCCACCTGGTCACCGAGGAGGAAGACGGAGAAGAAGCCGATACCGAAACGGCCGCTGGGCCGGAAACCGCCGTCGGCCAGCCCGGGGAGCCGGTTGCGGACGCTCGTGGCACTCCAGCCGCTGGTGCCGAAGTCGAGCAGCCCGTGGACCAACGTGTCCTCGTCCATGCCGGTGCCGTAGTCACGCACCTCCAGGAACCAGTCCCCGTCGGTCCGGGTCAGACGGATCTCCACCCGCCCGAGCGGGAAGTCGGGCTGCAGCGTCTGCCGGGCCAGCACGGCGTCCTGGGCGTTCTGGATCAGCTCCCGCAGGGCGACCTCGGGCTCGTCCCCGTACAGCTGCTGCCCGCCGAGCGTGCCGACCAGCGCGGGGATGTCGGAGACCTTGACGGAGGCGTCGATGGGCCGCCAGTCCTGCGCGCGGAACAGTTCCGCGAAGCGTTCCGGGGAGTCGACACCGGCGACGGCGCGCGCCGCGAGCCTGTCCCTGCCGAGGTCGTGCAGAAGGGCGTCGACGGCCTTCAGCTCACGGTCGATGCCGCGCAGATACTCCAGTGCCAGCCACCAGGCGGTGGCGTCCTGCGGAGGGAAGGGGCGCAGTGAGCTGTACGTGACCCGGTCGCCCTTCCGGTAGGGGCGGCTGATGTGTTCCTGGAACCGCCAGTGCTCGCGGGAGACACCACGGGGCCGTCGCAGGGAGAACAGATAGCTGGGCGCTCGCCGGCTGTCGACCTGGGTGGCGTCGGCGAGCCGCAGGATGCAGGCCAGCCGGAGCGGTTCGATGATCCATTCGCTGGGCTGCCAGGGCAGGGACCCGATCGGGTGCCGGAACTCTCCGGCGAGGCGGTCCACGGGCCACCAGTGACTGGCCGCGAGTTCGCCGATCAGCGGCCCGTACCACTCCCGGAGCTGGACTTCCTCGATGAGGAAGATCTCGTTGCCCGCGCTCGACCGCCAGGGCTGGTCCACCAGCCGCTTCGCCTGTTCCGCGTGGGTCTCGCGGATGGCGGTCGCCACGCAGGCTTCGGCGATCTCCGCGGACGGGGCGTCCAGCTCCTCCCGGTCCGGCCAGCACCCCTCTCGTTCGTAGTGGGCCAGCGACACCAGGTCGTGCCAGCGCCGCTCACCCAGTGCCTCGGGCACGGTCGTCCCGTAGGCGGCCGCCCCCATCGCCGCGTCGTGCAGCACGAACGCGCAGCCCAGGACGTAGGCCTCGGCCGGATTCAGGGTGACCTCGTCGCCGCAGACGAGGTCGGCCGTCTCCCACAACGCGTCCACGTGGCTGATGTCGTGCACGGTGAAGTCGGGCATGCTCCGGGCGTTCTCCTCCAGGAGGACGCCCGCCTTCCTCCGCAACTCCGTGTACGACGTGCGCAGCCGCTCCCGCTCTCCGGCGTGCGGGTCCAGGCCCGGACGCGCGGCCAGGGTGTTCCGCCACAGAGGCGTGCTCGTGTGGGCGTGCTCGGTCACGGGGGACGGTCACCTCATCGCTGGTAGGAGGAACACGGCAGCGAGCACCCACATGGTGATCACCGACACGAGGATGAAGAGCACCACATACGTCTCGTACCAGCGGAAGAAGTTGCCGGGGCGGGGACGCGTGCGGAAGCCGGGCCCGACGATCTCGTCGGTGATGTCGCACTCCTCGTTGCGGTAGTCGAGCCAGGCGAGTGCCCCGACCACGATCAGCGTGCCGGTGAAGGCGGCGACGACCGTGGCGAGCGTCAGCAGGCCGATCACTCCGCCCCGGGCGGTGGACGCCGCCAGCTCCCACTTGCGGTAGCCGACGAAGAGGGCGAGCGCCGCGGTGACGAGGGCGGTGGCGAGGGTCTGGTAGATGGCGAGGAAACGGTGCGCGTTCTCGTTCACCGTCTGGATCTGCTGCAGGAGGTACCGATAACGCTCCAGCGCGAACTCGTTACGGATCGTGGCGGCGTCCGTGGCCGTGTCCGGCCGCGTCTGTTCCGATTCCCCCATTGCCCCCACCCGTAGGCATGCCGTCCACGGACCTATACCCACCCGCCGATCGATCCACCCGGCCGGGAACGCGACGGTGGCCGGGCCGGGGAACCGGCGAAGGCGCAGCACACAGGCCCGGGAACGTGGACGTTCCCGGGCCTGTGGACGTGCGGTGCCGCTGCTCGCTTCTACGCGGTCGGCTTCTCCTCCAGACGCGGGAAGAGCACCGCGCCCTTGGTGATGGTCGAACCGGCCGGCAGCCGGCCCCAGTCCGCCGCCTCCTGGACCCGCTGGTCCGCGAGGGCGCCCAGGGAGGCTTCGGCGCCGAGGGAGTCCCAGAGCTTCTGGGAGGTGTCCGGCATGATCGGGTTGAGCAGGACGGCCATGGCACGGAGGGATTCCGCGGCCGTGTAGAGGATCGTCGCCAGGCGGGCCTTGCCCTCGTCGGAGGTGTCCTTGGCGACCTTCCAGGGCTCCTGCTCGGTGATGTAGCCGTTGACCTGCTTGACGAAGTCGAAGACGGCCAGGATGCCGCCCTGGAAGTCCAGCTCCTCGCCGATCTTCCGGTCCGCCTCCGCGACCGCCTTGGCCAGGCCGTCGTGGACGGCCCGCTCCGCCTCGCCGTCGGCCGCCGAGGCCGGCAGCTCGCCGCCGAAGTACTTGTTGACCATGGCCGCCACGCGGGAGGCGAGGTTGCCGTAGTCGTTGGCCAGCTCGCTGGTGTAGCGGGCGGAGAAGTCCTCCCAGGAGAAGGAGCCGTCCTGGCCGAAGGCGATGGCCCGCAGGAAGTACCAGCGGTACGCGTCCACGCCGAAGTGCGAGGTCAGGTCCTGCGGCTTGATGCCGGTCAGGTTGGACTTCGACATCTTCTCGCCGCCGACCATCAGCCAGCCGTTCGCGGCGATCTTGCCGGGCAGGGGCAGGCCCTGCGCCATCAGCATGGCCGGCCAGATGATCGCGTGGAAGCGGAGGATGTCCTTGCCGACGAGGTGGACGTCGGCGGGGAAGGTGGCCTCGAACTTCTCCGGGTTCTCGTTGTAGCCGACCGCCGTGGCGTAGTTCAGCAGCGCGTCGACCCACACGTAGATGACGTGCTTCTCGTCCCAGGGGACCGGCACGCCCCAGTCGAAGGTCGAGCGGGAGATGGAGAGGTCCTGGAGGCCCTGGCGGACGAAGTTCACGACCTCGTTGCGCGCGGACTCGGGCTGGATGAAGCCCGGGTTGGCCTCGTAGTGGGCGAGCAGCTTCTCGCTGTACTCGCTCAGCTTGAAGAAGTAGTTCTCCTCGCTGAGGATCTCCACCGGCTTCTTGTGGATCGGGCAGAGCTTCTGGCCCGCGTACTCGCCCTCGCCGTCGAGCAGCTCACCGGGGAGCTTGTACTCCTCGCAGCCCACGCAGTACGGGCCCTCGTAGCCGCCCTTGTAGATCTCGCCCTTGTCGTACAGGTCCTGCACGAACTCCTGGACGCGGTCGGTGTGCCGCTTCTGCGTGGTGCGGATGAAATCGTCGTTGGCGATGTCGAGGTGCTCCCACAGGGGCTTCCATGCCTCCGTGACGAGCTTGTCGGCCCAGGCCTGGGGCGTGACCCCGTTCGCCTCGGCCGTACGCATGATCTTCTGACCGTGCTCGTCCGTGCCGGTGAGGTACCACACCTTCTCGCCGCGCTGGCGGTGCCAGCGGGTGAGCACGTCGCCTGCGACGGTCGTATAGGCGTGGCCCAGGTGAGGAGCGTCGTTGACGTAGTAGATGGGGGTCGAGACGTAGTACGCCTTCGCCCCCTGCTTCTCGGTTCCAGTGGCCGCCATGGGCGAAATCCTACTGGTCCGGTGGAGGTCGGCTCACACGCGTTTCGGCGGGCGGACAGGGGGCCCGGCCGGGTGGGCGTCCCTGTCCGCGCCGTGGGCCCTACGGTCGCCAGGCGGCCAGTACGCCCTCGTAGAGCTCCTTGTCGGTCAGCTCCTTCGGGGTCTCGCCGGCCAGGAAGTGGGAGGCGTTGCCGGTCTTGAGCTTGCGGAGGTAGTCGAACGCCTTGTTCTCGGGGTCGCCGAACGCGACGAAGGAGAAGTGGACGTGCGGGTGGTTCTCCGCCGCGTCGGTGAGGGCCCGGGTGGCCGGGGTCTTGGCGTCCGGGGCGCCGTCGGTCTGGAAGACCACCAGGGCGGGGGTGCCGGGGTCCGCCTCCTCGGCGTGGTGGGCGAGGACGGCCTCGACGGCGGCGTGGTAGCTGGTGCGGCCCATGCGGCCGAGCGCTGCGTGCAGCTCGTCGATCTTGTTCTCGTGGTCGGTGAGGGTGAGGTCGCCGGTGCCGTCCACTTCCGTGGAGAAGAAGGTGACGTGGACCGTGGCCTCGGGGTCCAGGTGGGCGGCGAGGGCGAGGGTCTGCTCGGCGAGGGCCTGGGCGGAGCCGTCCTTGTAGTACGGGCGCATGGAGGCGGAGCGGTCGAGGACGAGGTGGACCTTGGCGCGGGCGCCGGTGAGGTCGTGCTTCTTGAGGGCGGCCGCGGCGGCCTTGTAGGCGGTGGTGAGGCCGGGGGCGTGGGTGCGGATGCGGGCCGCGGCCGCCCTCAAGAAG
>MUMD01000150.1:22383-22593 GCA_002155895.1 Streptomyces rochei | reverse complement strand
CGCAGAACAGCCGCACCGCCTCCCGAAGTTCCGGAACGGACACCCCCGTGATCCGCTCCACGTACTCCGGCCAGTGCGCCATCGCCGCCGCCCGGGCGTCCTCCCAGCCCGAGGTGCGCTCCTCGACGTACTCCTCGTCCACCCGCCCCTCGGCGACGACCAGGTGCAGCATGCCCAGCGCGAGCGCCAGGTCGGTGCCGGGCCGGGGCG
>MUMD01000150.1:0-22315 GCA_002155895.1 Streptomyces rochei | reverse complement strand
CCTCCAGCGGGAACGGCAGCCCCCGGTCGAGCCCGAACGCCTTCGTGCCGGCCG
Organism: Streptomyces rochei; assembly: GCA_002155895.1. Classification (GTDB taxonomy): domain Bacteria; phylum Actinomycetota; class Actinomycetes; order Streptomycetales; family Streptomycetaceae; genus Streptomyces; species Streptomyces rochei. Next base: position 22,261 of record MUMD01000150.1, on the reverse strand, counting down.
CCGCCGCCGACGACATGCAGAACCGGCCGTTGTAGTCGATCTGCGAGGTCCCCAGCACCACCCGGGCGAACTTCCCCAGCGCGTACGCCTTCTCGTTGGTCAGCCCGCCCCCGCCGAACACCCCGAGCGCGTCCGCGCCGGACCGGGCCCGCGTCCGGGCGAGGTTCCCCGCGATCCGGTCCAGCGCCTCGTCCCAGCCCGCCGGCACCAGCACGCCCTCCTCCGACCGCACCAGCGGCGAGGTCAGGCGCGCACCCGGCGCGAGGACCGCCGGCGCCGTCCGCCCCTTGCCGCACAGGGCACCCCGGTTGACGGGGAAGTCCACGCGTTCCGACACCTCGACGGTCCCACCCTCGACGGGCGTCAGGTTCATCCCGCACTGCAGCGCGCAGTACGGGCAGTGCGTGGGCGTGGGCGCGGCGGTGTTCTGCATGCCGCCAGCGTGCGACGCGCGTGTTACGCGTCCGGGCGGTCGTGCGTTACACCGCCGCGTCGGTGACCTCCCCGCCGCCCGCCGCCCGCCGTGAGGGCCGTGTCACCGGTTCAGCGCGCGCCGGCCAGGGCCCGCTCCACGCCGGGCTCCCTCGGCCCCAGGAAGCGCGGGTCCGGCTCGAAGAGGGCGTCCAGCGCCGCCTTGCCCGCCGCGAGGACCTCCCGCGCGCCCCCGTAGTACCAGGTGAGGTCGTGCCGGTCGTCGACCCCGACGCCGTACGACGCCACACCCGCCTCCTCGCACAGGGCCACCGCCCGCCGGATGTGGAAGCCCTGGCTGATCAGGACCGCCCGGTCCACGCCGAAGATCTTCTTGGCGCGGACACAGGAGTCCCAGGTGTCGAAGCCCGCATAGTCGCTGACGATCCGCCCGTCGGGCACCCCGTGCCGGACCAGGTACGCGCGCATCGCGTCGGGCTCGTCGTACTCCTCGCGGCTGTTGTCCCCGGTGACCAGGACCACCTCGACCCGGCCCGCGCGGTACAGGCTCGCCGCCGCGTCCAGCCGGTGGGCGAGGTACGGCGACGGCTCCCCGTCCCACAGCCCCGCCCCGAACACCACGGCGACTTCGGTGCGCGGCACGTCCGCCGTGGTGTGCAGCCGGCCGTCCGTCACCAGGCGCAGCCACGCGCCCGGCAGCAGCGCCAGCACGCACCCGGCCACCACCGCCCGCACCAGCCGTCGCCGTCCCTTCCGGGTGCGCGGAAGGCGCGGTACGCGAGGTCTCCAGCGGCGCATCGGTGTCGGTCCCCTCCCCGGTCGTCCCCTGACCCCAGGGACGCCCGGACGCGTCCGCCGGTTCACCGGCCGCTCACACGTACCGTCCGGCGCCGCGTGAACCGCCGGAAAACACCCGTGACATCCGCGCAACGGGGAGGCAACGTGCGGCCGCAACCCTCGACCCATGACGGCGACGACACCGATGGGCCGGACCACCGGCACGGCGACCCCCGGCGGCACCCCCGCCCTGGTCGTCGTCGCCCACGGCAGCCGCGACCCGCGCGCCCTGAGCACCGTACGCGCCCTGCTCGACCGGGTCCGCGCCCTGCGCCCCGCCCTGCCGGTGCACCTCGGCCACATCGAGCTGAACGCCCCGCTGCTCCCCGGCACGCTGGCCGCGCTCGGCCACCGGGAGGCGGTCCTCGTCCCGCTCCTCCTCAGCCGCGGCCACCACGTCAAACGGGACATCCCGGAGACGGCCGCGGCCTCCCCGGCCCGCACCCGCGTGGCCGCCCCGCTCGGCCCGCACCCCCTCCTGGTGGACGTCCTGCACGACAACCTCCTGGAGGCCGGCTGGCCCCTCCACGCCCCCCGGGACGCCGCCGTCGTCCTCGCCGCCGCGGGCTCCCGCGACCCGGACTCCCGGACCGACACGGACCGTACGGCGTCGCTCCTGGCCGCCCGCCTCGGTGTCCCGGTGGTCCCGGCGTACGCCTCGGCGGCGGCCCCGACGGTCCCGGAGGCCGTGCGCACGCTGACCGCCCGGGGCTACCGCAACATCGCCGTCGCCTCGTACTTCACCGCTCCCGGCCGCTTCGCGACGGAGTGCGCGGCAGCGGCCCCCTGGATCGCGTCGGCCCCGCTGGGCACCCACCCGGCGATGGCCCGCCTGCTCCTGCACCGCTACGACCGAGCACGCGCCCTCGGCGGCGAGAGCGACCCGCCCACCGGGGCGCACAGGCCCGCGCGAGCGGCCATGGCCCACGCCGCACCCGCGAGCGGAGCCCACCCGGCCCACGCCTAGGCGACCCGCCTGTCACACCTTCCGCTTACTGTTCATGACATGGAAGGCACCGCACCCCCACCCTCGTACGACTCCGCTTCAGTGGCCCGTTACGCCCCCGAACCCGACAAACGCCCCGGCCGCACCGCCTTCCAGCGCGACCGCGCCCGCATCCTGCACTCCGCCGCCCTGCGGCGCCTGGCCGGCAAGACGCAGGTCGTGGCGCCGGGGGAGGGGAGCCCCGTCTGGGACGCCAGCCCCCGCACCCGCCTCACGCACTCCCTGGAATGCGCCCAGGTCGGCCGCGAACTCGGCGCCGCACTCGGCTGCGACCCCGACCTCGTGGAGGCGGCCTGCCTCGCCCACGACCTGGGCCATCCGCCCTTCGGCCACAACGGCGAACAGGCGCTGAACGAGTTCGCGCGCGACTGCGGCGGCTTCGAGGGCAACGCCCAGTCGCTGCGGCTGCTCACCCGCATCGAGCCCAAGCGGTTCACCGAGGACGGCCCCGTCGGCCTCAACCTCACCCGCGCCACCCTCGACGCCGCCACCAAGTACCCCTGGCCGCGGGGCGCCCACCCCACCGAGCCGGCCTCACCCAAGTTCGGCGTGTACGACGACGACCGGCCCGTCTTCGCCTGGCTCCGCGAGGACGCCCCCGGGGCCCGCACCTGCTTCGAGGCGCAGGTCATGGACTGGGCCGACGACGTGGCGTACTCCGTGCACGACGTCGAGGACGGCCTGCACGCCGGCCACATCGACCCGAACTGCCTGCTCGCCGACCCCGAACGCGAGGCGGTCTTCGAGGCCGCCGTCGGACGCTACGTCCCCGCCGGCACCGACCACGCGGAACTCGCCGCCGCCCTCGACCGCCTCCTCGCCCAGGACTGGTGGCCGCACGGCTACGACGGCTCCGCCACCGCCCAGGCCCGCCTCAAGGACGCCACCAGCCAGCTCATCGGCCGCTTCTGCCTCGCCGCCGAGGCCGCCACCCGGGCCGCCTACGGCGACGGCCGGCTCACCCGGTACACCGCCGAGCTGGTCGTCCCCCGCGAGACCCGCATGGAGTGCGCCGTCCTCAAGGCGGTCGCGGTCCGGTACGTGATGCAGCGCACCGAGCAGGAGCGGCTCCGCGCCGACCAGCGCGTCGTCGTCGCCGAGCTGGCCGAGGCGCTCACCGCCCGCGCCCCGGACGGACTCGACCCCCAGTTCCGTGCCCTGTTCGACGCGGCCCCCGACGACCGGGCGCGCAAACGGGTGATCGTCGACCAGATCGCCTCCCTCACCGACGCCTCGGCCCGTTCGCTTCACGCCCGTCTGACGGGGCATCCATGAGACTGGCGGGACAGGAGTGACCCGACGGGCCGGGAGCGCGGGAAACAGCGTCCCGGGTGGCCTGATCGGGCCACTCCCTCTTCCCGCGCCACGCCGCGTGCGGGACGCTCGCATGTGGCGGCACCCTGACGAGGAGGCAGACAAGTGGTCGACGCGGATCAGACATTCGTCATCGTCGGAGGCGGCCTGGCGGGCGCGAAGGCGGCCGAGACGCTCCGCGCCGAGGGGTTCACCGGCCGGGTGATCCTCATCTGCGACGAACGCGACCACCCCTACGAGCGCCCGCCGCTGTCCAAGGGCTACCTCCTCGGCAAGGAGGAACGCGACAGCGTCTTCGTCCACGAGCCCGCCTGGTACGCCCAGCACGACATCGAGCTGCACCTCGGCCAGACCGTCGTCGGGATCGACCGCGTCGCCAAGACCGTCCACTACGGCGACGACGGCACCCGCGCCGGGTACGACAAGCTGCTCATCGCGACCGGCGCCGAGCCCCGCCGCCTCGACGTCCCCGGCACCGGCCTCGCGGGCGTCCACCACCTGCGCCGCCTCGCCCACGCCGAACGCCTCAAGGGCGTCCTCGCCTCCCTCGGCCGGGACAACGGCCACCTGGTGATCGCCGGCGCCGGCTGGATCGGCCTGGAGGTCGCGGCGGCGGCCCGCGAGTACGGCGCGGAGGTGACCGTCGTGGAGCCCGGGCCGACCCCGCTGCACGGCGTCCTCGGCCCCGAGCTGGGGTCGGTCTTCGCCGAGCTGCACGAGGCGCACGGCGTGCGCTTCCGCTTCGGCGTGCGGCTGGCCGAGATCGTCGGCCAGGACGGCATGGTGCTGGCCGCCCGCACCGACGACGGCGAGGAGCACCCCGCGCACGACGTGCTCGCCGCCATCGGCGCCGCCCCGCGCACCGCGCTGGCCCAGGCGGCGGGCCTGGAGATCGCCGACCCGGAGCACGGCGGCGGCATCGTGGTCGACGCGGACCTGCGCACCTCCGACCCCGACATCTACGCCGCCGGCGACGTGGCCTCCTTCCACCACGCCCTCTTCGACACCCGTCTGCGCGTCGAGCACTGGGCCAACGCCCTCAACGGCGGCCCGGCCGCCGCCCGCGCCATGCTCGGCAGGAGCCTCGCCCACGACCGCGTGCCCTACTTCTTCACCGACCAGTACGACCTGGGCATGGAGTACTCCGGCTGGGCGCCGCCCGGGTCCTACGACCAGGTGGTGATCCGCGGCGACGCGGCCAAGCGCGAGTTCATCGCCTTCTGGGTGAAGGACGGCCGGGTGCTCGCCGGGATGAACGTCAACGTGTGGGACGTCACGGAGCCGATCCAGCGGCTGATCCGCTCGCAGGCCCGGGTGGAGACGGAGGCGCTGGCCGACCCGCACGTCCCGCTCGAGAGCCTCGTCGCCTAGCCGGCGCACCCCCGCCGGGCCGCGATTCCCGGGAAGGCGGCCCCGGGACCCCCGGCCGGGGAGCCGATCACCGCAGCGGAGGAGTGTCGGCGCGGCCCCGTAGAATCGCCACGTGGCAGGACGGATCAACGACGAGGACGTGAAGGCGGTACGGGACGCGGTCCCGATCGACGCCGTCGTCTCGGAGTACCTCCAGCTGCGCAACGCGGGCGGCGGCAACCTGAAGGGCCTGTGCCCGTTCCACGACGAGAAGTCCCCGTCCTTCCAGGTCAGCCCGAGCAAGGGTCTCTTCCACTGCTTCGGCTGCCAGGAGGGCGGCGACACCATCACGTTCGTGATGAAGATCGACCACCTCACCTTCTCGGAGGCGGTCGAGCGCCTGGCCGGCCAGGCCGGCATCACCCTGCGCTACGAGGAGGGCGGGTACAACCCCACCCACCAGCGCGGCGAGCGCATCCGCCTGGTCGAGGCCCACAAGATCGCCGCCGACTGGTACGCGGAGCAGCTGGCGACCAGCCCGGAGGCCGACACCGGCCGCGCCTTCCTCGCCGACCGCGGCTTCGACCAGGCCGCCGCCGAGCACTTCTCCGTCGGCTACAGCCCCCAGGGCTGGGACCACCTCACCCGCTTCCTGCGCGGCAAGGGCTTCAGCGACAAGGAGCTGCTGCTGTCCGGCCTCGCCCAGGAGGGCCGCCGCGGCCCCATCGACCGCTTCCGCGGCCGGCTGATGTGGCCCATCCGGGACATCGGCGGCGACGTCGTCGGCTTCGGCGCCCGCAAGCTCTACGAGGCGGACAACGGCCCGAAGTACCTGAACACCCCCGAGACCCCGATCTACCGCAAGTCGCAGGTGCTCTACGGCATCGACCTGGCGAAGAAGGACATCGCCAAGGCGTCCCGCGCCGTCGTCGTCGAGGGCTACACCGATGTCATGGCCTGCCACCTCGCCGGTGTCACCACCGCCATCGCCACCTGCGGCACCGCCTTCGGCGGCGACCACATCAAGATCCTGCGCCGGCTGCTGATGGACAACGGCTCGGCCCGCGTGATCTTCACCTTCGACGGCGACGCGGCCGGCCAGAAAGCGGCCCTGCGGGCCTTCGAGGACGACCAGAAGTTCGCCGCCGAGACCTACATCGCCATCGCCCCCGACGGCATGGACCCCTGCGACCTGCGCCTGGCCAAGGGCGACGAGGCCGTCGCCGACCTGGTGGAGCCGCGCACCCCGCTCTTCGAGTTCGCCCTCCGCCAGATCGTGAGCCGCTACGACCTGGACACCCCGGCCGGCCGCGCCGCCGCCCTGGACGAGGCCGCCCCCGTCGTCGCCCGCATCAAGAACAGCGGCGCCCAGCACGAGGTCGCCGTGCAGCTCGCCGGGATGCTCGGCATCCTCGACACCCAGTTCGTGGTCAAGCGGATCGCCCAGCTCGCCCGCTGGGCCCGCGACCGCGGCGGCAAGGGCCCCGGCCCCGACCGGCAGTCCGGCGGCGGCTCCCCGCACGCCCACGCGTCCGCCGCCGCACCGGGCCCCCGCGCCGGCGGCCCGGCCCTCAATCTCCGCAACCCGGTCTTCGCCACCGAACGCGAACTGCTCAAACTCGCCCTCCAGCGCCCCGAGCTGGTCTCCCCGGCCTTCGACGCGTACGGCGTGGACGAGTTCACCGCCGCTCCCTACGCCGCCGTGCGCCAGGCGATCCTGGAGGCGGGCGGCGCCGAGTTCGGCGTCCAGGACCCGCAGGACTACCTGGTCCGGGTCCGTGACGCCGCCCCGGACGACACCGTCCGCGCCATGGTCACCGAGCTGGCCGTCGAGGCGATCATGCTCCACCGGGGCGTCAAGGGCGTCGACGAGGTCTACGCGGGCGCCCAGCTGGTCACCGTCCGCCGCCGCGCCGTCGAACGCCGCATCCGCGACATCACGAGCCGCCTGGCCCGCCTCACCGGCCACGGCGACCCGGCGGAGCTGGCCGCCGTGCAGAACGAGCTCTGGATCCTCCAGCAGTACGACCAGAACCTCCGCGTCCACGGCGCCGCCGCCCTCTGAGGCCCGCGGGTCACCGCCCGGTCACCGCGCGGACGCAAAAAGTCACCGCACGCCCCTCGTGGCGGCGATGTGTCGTACCCCACACTGGGGGGCGGTGCCTGAGTCCCCGGAGCGCGGCCGGGTCCCCCGATCCCCGCGGTTCCGACCAACGCGTACGGGGCGGACGGCGGCGTGCGAGCCGGCTCCGTCCCCGAAGTACCGCCGCCGGCCCCCGCCGGCCGCGTCCATCCTGGAGGTCGCCCCCGTGCAGACCCGGACCCTCACCCAGACCGACCCCTGTACCGACGGCGCGGAGCCGGACGCGGAGAGCGGCGTCCTCCTCGCGATGCCGCCGCAGCACCGTGCCGTGCACCACCCCGACGACCGGTCCGCCGGCCTCCCGGACGCCGACGGGCTTCCCGAGCCCGGGCCCGCTGAGCCCGTGGACCCCGCCGGGCCCGTGGACCCCGCCGGGCCCGCCGTGTCCGTGGAGCAAGGGGAGCCCGCGGACCCTGCCGAGGCCGCCGACCCCGCCGAAGCCGTCGCCTCCGTCGAACCGCCGCCGCCCACCCGCACGGAGAGCGGCGGCCCCTCCTCCGACCTGTTCCGCCAGTACCTGCGGGAGATCGGCCGGATCCCGCTGCTCAGCGCCGCCGAGGAGGTCGACCTCGCCCGGCGCGTGGAGGCCGGACTGTTCGCCGAGGAGAAGCTGCGGCTCACCCCCGACCTGGACAGCGGGCTCGCCCTGGACCTCGACCGGCTCGTCGTCCTGGGCCGGGTCGCCAAGCGCCGTCTGATCGAGGCGAACCTGCGGCTCGTGGTGTCGGTGGCCAAGCGGTACGTCGGACGCGGGCTGACCATGCTGGACCTCGTCCAGGAAGGGAACCTGGGCCTGATCCGGGCCGTCGAGAAGTTCGACTACGCCCGCGGCTACAAGTTCTCCACCTACGCCACCTGGTGGATCCGCCAGGCCATGTCCCGGGCGCTGGCCGACCAGGCGCGCACCATCCGCGTCCCCGTCCACGTCGTGGAACTCATCAACCGCGTGGTCCGCGTCCAGCGCCGCATGCTCCAGGAACGGGGCTACGAGCCGACGCCGCAGGAGGTCGCCGCCCATCTGGACCTGGCCCCCGAGCGGGTCGGCGAGGTGCTGCGCCTCGCCCAGGAGCCGGTCTCGCTGCACGCCCCGGTGGGCGAGGAGGACGACGTCGCCCTCGGTGACCTCATCGAGGACGGCGACGCCGCCAGCCCCGTCGAGTCCGCCGCGTTCCTGCTGCTGCGCCAGCACCTGGAGGCGGTGCTCTCCACCCTCGGCGAACGCGAGCGCAAGGTCGTCCAGCTCCGTTACGGCCTGGTCGACGGCCGGCCCCGCACACTGGAGGAGATAGGCCGCATCTTCGGCGTCACCCGCGAGCGGATCCGCCAGATCGAGTCCAAGACGCTCAACAAGCTCCGGGACCACGCCTACGCGGACCAGCTGCGGGGGTACCTCGACTGAGACCCGGCACGGCCCCCTCAGGCGTCCGGGCCCGCCGCCTTACGGCGCTCGCGGGCCTCCGCACCGGCGCCGACCGCGACGCCGCACCCGATCCCGAGCGCGAGGCCGAGACCCAGGTTGCCGCTCAGCTGCCCGAGGCTGATGCCCAGGGCGACGCCGATGGGCAGCCACAGGCCCAGCGCCGCGCCCGGCCGGTGTCCGGCGCCCTCGTCCGTCCCCTCCGGTCCCGGGGGTCTCCCGCCGTCCGTCATCGTGTTCCGTTCCCCCTCGTGTCCGTGTCCGCGACCGTGGTCGTGGCCGCGTCTCCGTGGCCGCTCGTCGCGGCCGCGTGCTCAGTCGACCTCGGCGACCGCCTGCGCGAACTGCGCCGCGTACAGGCGGGCGTACCCGCCGTCGGCCGCCAGCAGCTCGCTGTGCGTGCCCTGCTCGACGATGGACCCATTCTCCATCACCAAGATCACGTCCGCGTCGCGGATCGTCGACAGCCGGTGCGCGATGACGAAGGACGTCCGCCCGTGCGCCAGCTTGGCCATCGCCTTCTGGATCAGCACCTCGGTACGGGTGTCCACCGACGACGTCGCCTCGTCCAGCACCAGGATCACCGGGTCCGACAGGAACGCCCGCGCGATCGTGATCAGCTGCTTCTCGCCCGCGCTCACCCCCGTGCCCTCGTCGTCGATCACCGTGTCGTAACCGTCGGGCAGCGTCCGCACGAACCGGTCGGCGTGCGCGGCCCGCGCCGCCTCCTCGATCTCCCCGCGCGTGACCTCCCGCGACGCCCCGTACGCGATGTTCTCCGCGATGGTGCCGCCGAACAGCCAGGTGTCCTGGAGCACCATGCCCACGCCGGAGCGCAGCTCGTCCCGGGACATCTTGGCGATGTCCACGCCGTCCAGGGTGATCCGGCCGCCGGAGACCTCGTAGAACCGCATCAGCAGGTTGACCAGGGTGGTCTTGCCGGCGCCCGTGGGGCCGACGATGGCGACCGTGTGGCCGGGCTCCACCGTCAGCGACAGGTTCTCGATCAGCGGCTTCTCGGGGTCGTACCGGAACGACACGTTCTCCAGCTCCACCCGCCCGCGCAGGTCCTCCGGCCGCGCCCCCGGGATCGGGTCCGCGGACTGCTCCTCGGCGTCCAGCAGCTCGAAGACCCGCTCCGCCGAGGCCACGCCCGACTGCACGAGGTTCGCCATCGACGCGACCTGGGTCAGCGGCATCGAGAACTGCCGGGAGTACTGGATGAACGCCTGCACGTCACCGATGGACAGGGAGCCCGAGGCCACCCGCAGGCCGCCGACGACCGCGACCAGCACGTAGTTCAGGTTGGACACGAACACCATCAGCGGCTGCATGATCCCGCTGTTGAACTGCGCCCTGAACCCGGCCTCGTACAGCGCCTCGTTCTGCTCGGCGAACTGCCGCGCCGACTCCTCCTGCCGCCCGAACACCTTCACCAGCGCGTGCCCGGTGTACATCTCCTCGATGTGCGCGTTCAGCGCGCCGGTCGAGCGCCACTGCTGGACGAACTGCGGCTGCGACCGCTTGCCCACCCGCGTGGCCACCACGAACGACAGCGGCACGGTCACCAGCGCCACCAGCGCCAGGATCCAGGAGACGTAGAACATCATCGCCAGCACGCCGATGATCGTCAGCAGCGAGTTGATCAACTGGCCCATGGACTGCTGGAGCGTCTGCTGGACGTTGTCGATGTCGTTGGTGGCCCGGCTCAGCACCTCGCCGCGCTGCCGCTGGTCGAAGTACGACAGCGGCAGCCGCGACAGCTTCGTCTGCACGTCCTCGCGCAGCCGGAACATCGTGCGGTTCACCGCCCGGTTCACCAGCCGCGTCGCCACCGCCATCAACAGCCCGGCCGCGCCGAACACCGCCAGCGCCAGCAGCAGCACCTCACCCACCGCGCCGAAGTCGATGCCCTGCCCCGGCGTGAAGTCGGTGCTGCGCAGCATGTCGGCGACCTGGCCGTCACCGCGTTCCCGCATCGACTGCAGGACCTGCTCCTTCGTGGCGCCGGACGGCATGTCCCGCCCGACGATGCCCGCGAAGACCAGGTCGGTGGCCCGGCCGAGGATCTTCGGCCCGACCACGCTGAGGGCGACGCTGACGACGACGCACGCCACCAGCGTGAACAGGGTCGTCCGCTCCGGCCGGAACCGGGACATCAGCCGCTTGCCCGACCCCTTGAAGTCCATCGAACGCTGGTCGGGACCGCCCCCGGCCATCATGCGACCCGCAGGCCCCGCCATCAGGCAGCCTCCGCTTCCGTGAGCTGGGAGAGCACGATCTCCCGGTAGGTCTCGTTGTCCGCCATCAGCTCGTGGTGCCGGCCGACGCCGACCACCCGGCCCTCGTCCAGCACGATGATCCGGTCCGCGTCCCGGATGGTCGCCACCCGCTGCGCCACGATCACCACGGTCGCCTCGGCCGTCTCCCGCCCCAGCTCGGCCCGCAGCGCCGCGTCGGTCGCGTAGTCGAGGGCGGAGAAGGAGTCGTCGAAGAGGTAGATCTCCGGACGCTGCACCAGGGTGCGGGCGATGGCGAGCCGCTGCCGCTGGCCGCCGGACACATTGGTGCCGCCCTGCGAGATCGGCGCGTCCAGCCCGCCCTCCAGCGCGGAGACGAACTCCCTGGCCTGCGCCACCTCCAGCGCGTGCCACAGCTCCTCGTCCGTGGCGTCCGGATTGCCGTAGCGCAGGTTGGTCGCGACCGTGCCCGCGAAGAGATACGGCTTCTGCGGCACCAGCCCCACCACCCGGGCCAGCACCTTCGGATCGAGGGTTCGTACGTCCACCCCGTCGACCAGCACCTCGCCCTCGGTGGCGTCGACCAGCCGGGGGACCAGGCTCAGCAGGGTGGACTTGCCGCTGCCGGTCGAGCCGATGACCGCCGTGGTCTCGCCCGGCCGGGCCACCAGCTCCACGTTCCTGAGCACCGGCTCCTCGGCGCCCGGGTAGCGGAAACCGGCGCCCCGCAGCTCCAGGTGCCCGTGCCGGCGCAGCTCGGTGACCGGCGCCTCCGGCGGGACGACACTGCTCCGGGTCCCCAGCACCTCCTGGACGCGCTCGGCGCACACCTCGGCGCGCGGCACCATCATGAACATGAAGGTGGCCATCATCACGGACATGACGATCTGCATCAGATAGGCGAGGAACGCGGTCAGGTCGCCGATCTGCATCCCGCCGCTGTCGATCCGGTGGGCGCCGAACCAGACCACCGCGATCGACGACAGGTTCACCACCGTCATGACCACCGGGAACATCAGCGCCAGCAGATTGCCGGTGCCGAGGGACACCTCGGTCAGGTCGGCGTTGGCCTTCCGGAAGCGCTGCTGCTCGTACTCGTCGCGCACGAAGGCCCGGATGACGCGGTTGCCGGTGATCTGCTCGCGCAGCACCCGGTTCACCGTGTCCAGCCGCTCCTGCATCGCCCGGAACAGCGGGCGCAGCCTGCGCACGATCAGCGTGACGCAGATCGCCAGCACCGGCACGACCCCGACCAGCACCCCGGAGAGCGGCACGTCCAGGCCGAGCGCCATCACGATGCCGCCCACGCACATGATCGGCGCCGACACCATCAGCGTGAACGTCATCAGGGCCAGCATCTGGACCTGCTGCACGTCGTTGGTGGTCCGGGTGATCAGCGAGGGCGCGCCGAAGCCGCCGACCTCACGCGCCGAGAAGGACTGCACCCGGTCGAAGACGGCGGCCCGCAGGTCCCGGCCGAGCGCGGCGGCGGTGCGGGCACCGAAGTAGACGGCGCCGACGTTGCCCACCACCTGCACCAGCGAGATGGCGATCATGAGGGCGCCGTAGCCCAGGATGTAGCCGGTGTCGCCCATGACGACACCGTTGTCGATGATGTCCGCGTTCAGCGTCGGCAGGTAGAGGCTGGCGCAGGTCTGCACGAACTGCAGTGCCACCAGCAGGGCGATGGGTTTCCGGTAGGGCCTGAGGTAGGCCCGCAGGAGTCGTATGAGCACGCTGGGTCTCTCGGGATCGGCGACGGGGCGCAGTGGTTGCCCCTGGCCCCTATCGTCGAACACTCCACCCGCGTTACCTCAACCGAATTAACCCAAGAGCGCGTCATATTCCGGCCTACGAGCGGTACGGGGCCCTCCGGTCAGGCGCGCAGCGCTCCCGGATGCGTCTGCTCCCGCACCGACACGAACTGCTGGCGCACCGCCTGCCCCACGGCCAGTTCCTCGCCCGGCTCCAGCACCTGGGCCACCGCGCCCTGCCAGACCGGGGGAGTGCGCGGGTCCAGCGTGCCCTGCGACACGCCCAGCGCCCAGGCCGCCTGCCGGGCCGAGCCGATCGCGGCGTAGTCGGCGGGCTGCGGCACGACGACCTGCGTCCCGAACAGCATGGGCGCCGCCGCCTGCACGGCCGGCAGCTCGGCCGCCGCGCCCAGCAGGAAGACCCGCCGCACGTCCACGCCCCGGCCGCGCAGCACGTCCAGGGCGTCCGCGAGACCGCACAGCATCCCCTCGAACGCGGCCCGCGCCAGGTGCTCCGGCTTCATCGACTCGCGCCGCAGCCCGGCCAGCGTCCCGGCGGTGTGCGGCAGGTTCGGCGTGCGCTCGCCCTCCAGATACGGCAGCAGCACCAGCCCGTGCGCGCCCGGCGTCGACTTCATCGCCAGGTCGGACAGGCTCTCCAGGTCCGGCAGGCCCAGCAGTTCGGCGGTGCCGCGCAGGGTGCGCACGGCGTTCAGGGTGGTGACGACCGGCAGGTGCATGCCGGTGGCGTCGGCCAGGGCGGTGATCATCCCGGACTGGTCGACGAGCGGCTCGGTGTGCACGGCCATCACGGACCCGGAGGCCCCCAGCGACACCACCGCGTCGCCCAGCCCGATGCCGAGCCCGAAGGCGGCGGCCTGGGTCTCGCCGGTCCCGGCGGAGATCAGCAGCCCCTCCGGCGTCGTACCGGCCGCGTCGGCGGGGCCGATCACCTCCGGCAGCATCGCCTGGTGCCCGAGGGCCAGCTCGACCAGATCGGACCGGTACGCACCGGTCGCCGCCGACCAGTAGCCGGTCCCGGAGGCCCCGCCCCGGTCGGTGGTCCTGCGCACCGGCCGCCCGAGCAGCTGCCACACCAGCCAGTCGTGGGCCTGCATCAGCACGGCGGTCCGCGCGGCCGACTCGGGTTCGGTCCGCGCCAGCCAGCGCAGCTTGGTCACCGGCTGGGGGGCCTGCGGGACACAGCCCACGGCCTGCGCCCACGCCTCGCGCCCGCCGAGCGCGTCGATCAGGTCGGCCGCCACCACCTGGGAGCGCTTGTCACCGCCCACCATGGCCGGGCGCACGGTGTTGCCCTGGGCGTCCAGCGGCACGACCGAGTTGGCCTGCGCGGACACGCCGATGGCCTGGACGCCCTCCAGCAGTCCGCCGCCGGCCGCCTCGCCCAGGGACAGCAGCCATGCCTGCGGATCGACGTCGGCGGGACGGCCCCCGCCCTCGGGGCTCTCCACCGGATGAGGCGCGTAGCCCTGCCGCAGCACGGCACCGGTGTCCGAATCGCAAACGACGATACGAGTGAAATCGGGCGAACTGTCCAACCCGGCGACTATCCCCATGCCCGAAATTCTGCCGTACCGGAAGAGGTGTCCGTACCCGGTGGGGGCACGGGGGCCGGGAGGGACAGGTGTCGCGGGTCAGGTGTTGCTGGTGCCCCAGTCGTCCGGGCCGCTGCCGTTGCGCTCGCGCAGCGAGCGGACCCGCTGGGCGACCGAGTCGGGCATCCGGTCCCCGACCTTGTCGCTCACCACGTGGTACGCCTTGTCGGCGAACTGCCTGCCCTGCTGGGCCGCGGACTCGGCGGTGTTGCGCACCGCCGGGTTCTGCGCGACCTGACGGGCGGACTTCCGCAACTGCTCGTAGCGTTCCCGCCCGGCCTTCGTGCCCAGCACGTAACCCACGGCGAGTCCGACGATGAACGTCAGCCGGTAACGCATGGCGGCCACCCTTCCCTTGCTCTGGCTCCGAGGCGCCGGGGAGTACCGATTGGCGGAGCACCCCCCTGCTTGCGCTAATGTATGTGTCGCAGCGAGCGCGCGCCCCCTGGCGAATACCCAGGCAGACGCGTTCGATGCGACACGAGACCTTCCTCGGTAGCTCAATTGGCAGAGCAGCCGGCTGTTAACCGGCAGGTTACTGGTTCGAGTCCAGTCCGGGGAGCTCGGTCCTCCGTAGCTCAATTGGCAGAGCAGCCGGCTGTTAACCGGCAGGTTACTGGTTCGAGTCCAGTCGGGGGAGCACGGTGAACGAGGGCCCCGCAGGGGGTCCTTTTTCATGTCCTCGGCCTGGTCGGGAACCACACGGCACGCTGCGGAGTCCTCAAGGTCATGAAGGCGCAGCGGTAGCCGACCAGCCGAGGCAGGAGATCGTATGAGCGGCTATGCTGCGGCAGACGGCGCGCACAGATGTACGCGACACGCCGCTATGGGGCGGTAGCTCAGCCGGTTAGAGCAGCGGACTCATAATCCGTCGGCCGTGGGTTCGAGTCCCACCCGCCCCACTCCGCGCCACCTCTGCAGAAACCTTTTCTGGACGGTGGTGGCCGTGCCGGGCTATCCGGCCGGACCGATCTCCGTGGCGTCCTCGTCGTCGCGCTCACCCTCCGCCTGGGACGGTGTGGTGTGCGGCACGTCCGGGATGTCGTCCCGTTCGTCGTCGCGTTCGCCCTCGGCCTGGGACGGGGTCGGCTCGCTCATGGTGGTCCCTCCTCCTGCCGGACGCGGTCGCGGGCCGAGTACCCCGCCCGTGCCGGCCGCACCACACCGCGCCCGGTTTCAGCGGCGCAGCCGCGCCAGTGCCGTCCGCAGGGCCGCGCGCACCTGCGGCGGTGGCGGCTGGCCGTCGCTCTCGGCGCCGGCGGTGACCGCGGCGGCCACGGTGCGCAGCTTGGTGTTGGACAGCTGGGACGCCTCCCGCAGGATGTGCCACGCCTCGTCCGACGTGCAGGCGTGCAGCGCCATCAGCACGCCCCGGGCCTGGTCGATGACCGGGCGCGAGGCGATCGCCCGGCGCAGCTGGGCCACCTCCTCCTGGAGGACGTGCAGCCGCTCCTCGGGGGCCTCGCGGGCCCCGTCCCGCGGCGGTGGCCCGGGCCGGTGGGCCGTGGCGCCCAGCGGGTCGGTGGTGTCCAGGCCGGCCAGCTCCAGGAACCGCAGCGGCTGGCCGTGCCAGTTGGTCGCCGACACCAAGACCGCCTGCCGGTGGCTGTAGCCGCCGAGCAGGTCCAGGAACTGCAGCCCGGCCGTGTCCATGGAGACCACGCCGCCCATGTCCAGGTCGACGCGGCCGATGTCGGCCGGCAGCGCGGCCAGGGCCTCGGCCAGGATGTCCGCGCACCCGTGGACGAGCCGTCCCCGTGGGGCGAGCAGGGCCCGCCCGGCGTCCACCCGGCCGTCGATGACCAGGGTGGCCGGCCTCCCCGCCAGACGTGGTGGTGCCGCAGAGGTCATGTCACCGCCTTGTCCGTCCATGTTCGTCCCCGGCCGACGTCCGCGACGCCGCACGGCCCCGCCCGGCGGCGCTGTCGGTGCGCCTGCCCGCCGTACGGGTGACTACACCCGGGTCCGGGGAACGGACGGCCCGCGGGCGGGTGCGGGCGCCGCCCGCCGGCCGTACGGCGAACCCGCGCGGCGGGTGGTCGGGGCGCCGGTCACAGCGGCGCCCACCAGGACAGGGCCGCCCCGCCGCCGTCGTCCGAGACCGTCAGCCGTACGCCCTCGACGCCGTCCGGCGAGCGCGCGCCCGCCTCGACCGAGACGTCGACCCGGGAGACGCCCGGCCGCCCGGCCGCGTCGTCCAGGGCCCGGCGCAGCGCGGTGAGCAGACGGTCCCCGACCCGGTCCGGTACCAGGGTGTCGACGGCACCGGTGAAGTGCGTGGACGGCGGGAAGCCGAGCCGGGCGGCGGCGCACGCGGTCTCCCGCAGCACCCGGCCGCGCAGCCCGGTGGGCGGGCCGGCCGGCGGCTGCTGAAGGGCGAGGATCGCCGTACGGACCTCCTGGACGGTCGACCGCAGCTCGTCCACCGCGCGGCCCAGGAGGTCCCGGACGTCCTCCGCGTCCGGGCGGCGCCGCGTCGACTCCAGCATCATGCCGGTGGCGAACAGCCGCTGCACCACCAGATCGTGCAGGTCCCGGGCGATGCGGTCGCGGTCCTCGTAGACCGCCAGCCGCTCCCGGCCGCGCCGGGCGTCGGCGAGGACCAGGGCGAGCGCGGCCTGCGAGGCGAACTGCGTCGCGAGCAGCCGTTCGACGGCGGTGTACGGGCGGTCGCCGCGGCGGCGGGGCAGGGCGAGGGTGCCGATCAGACGGCCGTCGGCCCGCAGCGGCAGCATCATGCTCGGTCCGAAGCGGTGGCGCACCCGGGTCGTCATGCGCGGATCGGTCGCCGAGTCGGCGATGAAGACGGGTTCCCCGCCGAGCAGTTGTTCCAGGACCGGGCTGCCCGGCGTGATCGTCGCGCCGACGATGCCGTCGGGGTCCTCGGGGGTCGAGGCGGTCACGATCTCCATGCCGCCCTCGGCGGTCGGCTGCAGGATCACGCCCGCACTGGCGCCGGCGAGCAGCCGGGCCCGTTCGGCGACCGTCGCCAGCGCGTCGTCCGCGCCCTCCCCGGTGAGCAGCGCGTTGGTGACGGCGGCGGCGCCCTCGATCCACCGCTCGCGCTGCCGGGCCGCCTCGTACAGCCGGACGTTGCCGATCGCGATGCCGGCCTGGGTGGCCAGGACCCGCAGCAGTTCCTCGTCCTCGGCCGTGAACGGGGCACCGCCGGGCGGCCCGGCCAGCAGCAGCTCGCCGAACTCCTCCTCGCGCACCAGGACCGGCACCCGCAGCCGCGGTCCCCGCTGCGGCAGGTCGCCGCGGTCCTGGGTGCGGATCTCGGCGAGGCCGTCCCGGGCCGGGTCGGCGGTGGTCAGGGCCGCCCAGGACGCGCCGGTCAGCTCGGCGGCGCCGTCCACGACGTGCTGCAACGTGCTGCGCAGGTCGAGGTCGGTGCCGACCTCCAGGACCGCTTCGAGCAGGCGGGTCAGTCGGGGCGCGGGCTGGGTGGTCATGCCGTCCGGCTCCGTGCGTCTCTTCGGTTCCCCGGCTTCCGTCCTCCGGCGCCGCGCCTCAGTCGGCCGACGTCGGGTTCAGCGCCAGCGGCTCGATGCGGCCCTCCAGCATGGTGCCGAGGCCCTGGACCGCGCAGACGTCGGGGCGTTCCGCGATGTGCACCGGCATGCCGGTCGCCTGACGCAGCATCTGGTCGAAGCCCGGGAGCAGCGCGCTGCCGCCGACCATCATGATCCCGCGGTCGGCGAGGTCCGCGACCAGATCCGGCGGACAGTCGCGCAGCACCTTGCCGATGCCGTCGAGCACGCCGGTCAACGGCGTCTGGATGGCGTTGCGCACGGCGGCCGTGTCGACCCGCACGCTGCGCGCCAGCCCGGTCGCCACGTCCCGGCCGTGGATCTCGGTGGAGGCCGGGCCCTGCGGGGTCAGCCCGTTGCCGGACAGGGCCACCTGCAGCGGGCGCACGGACTGGCTGGGCAGCACCAGCTCGTGCTGGTGGCGCAGGTGCTGGACGATGGCGTGGTCGACGGCCTCGCCGCCCACCGGGATGCGCTCCGCGGTCACGATCGAGCCCAGGGAGAGCACCGCGACCTGCGTGGCGTGCGCCCCGCACACCATGATCATGGTCGCCTCCGGCTGCTCCACCGGCAGTCCGCAGCCGACCGCCGCGGCGATCAGCGTGTCGACCAGTTCCACCCGGCGTGCGCCGAGGCCGACCAGCGTCTCGATCGCCGCCCGCTGGGAGAGCGGGTCCGCGTCGTGCGGGGTGCACACGGCGGCGCGCAGCCGGGGCTTGCGGCGCAGGGCGCGGCGGATCTTGTCGCCGAGCAGGTGCCGCAGCATGCGCTGGGCCATCTCGATGTCGACGACCGTGCCCCCGGACACGGGCCGCACGACGCGGATGTAGCCGGGGGTGCGGCCGGTCATCTTCTCCGCGAACTCGCCGACCGCGATGAGCGCGCCGGTGCGGGTGTTGACCGCGGCGGCGGACGGCTGGTCGACGACGAGCCCGGCACCCTTCACGTACACGCGGGTCCGCGCCGCGCCCAGGTCGACGGCGAAGTGGCAGCGACGCAGCGCCTCCAGGCTGGCGGTACTGGCGGTCATGGCGGATCCTCCCGAGAGCGCGGACCGTGCGGGACCGGCGGGTGGCCGGTCTCCTTGGCATCGTGCGGGCGAAAGGAGGCGGTCGCGCCTTGGAGGGGGCCGCGCGGGGGGCCGCCGAACGGGCGGTGCCCGGTCAGCGGCCGGCGGACGCGGCCGCTCCCGCGGCGCCGGCCGTCCCGGCCAGGTGGTACCAGCCCGTGTCGTCGTCCAGCGGCCGGAACGTGCTCGCGGCGAGCACGGCGTCGGCCTGCCCGCTCTCGTACGCCACGTAGTAGTACAGGAAGTCCACCAGGGCGACGATCGCCTGGGCGCCGGAGGCGTCCAGCGCCGCGCCGACCGACCGGGGGTCGGCGCGGAAGGTCTGCTCCCGGCCGCCGTCCGGGCGGAACTCCGCCTGCCAGAAGTCGGCCCGCAGCCGCAGGCCGCCCAGCCGCGCCAGCTGCCGGGGCAGTCCTTCGACGGTGGCCCGCAGCAGGGGGGTGGCGTCCGCCCGCGGGGCCATCAGGACGAGCAGTCCCTCCTCGCCGTCGTCGAGCAGCTGGTACGCGTCACCCCGCAGGCCGCTGTCCGCCAGCAGGTCGGTGACCATCTCGTGCAGCGCCGAGCGGGCCCGGGCGTCCCCGGGTCCGTCGGCGAACGCGAAGTGCACGCCGTCGCGGAAGTCGGTGTCGCCTTCCCCGCCTTGCCCACCTTGCCCGCTTTCCCCGCTTTCCCCGCCTTCCCCTGCTTCTGCCTCCCGCTCTTCCCCCCGCTCCTCCTGCTCTTCCGCCTCCCGTGCCGGCTTGCCGGGCTCCGGCTCCGGGGCGGCCTCCGGCTCGGGGGCGTTCTTGGCCGGCGCCTCGTACTCCTCCCACGGGCCCTCGTCCGCCGGTCCGGTGTGCTCCTCGCGCAGCTCCCGGCCCAGCGCCACCAGTGCCGGGCTCCGCCCGCCGGACAGCTCGTACTCCTCGTACACCTCGAGTGCCTCCTCGCCCCGGCCCTGGCGGCGCAGCGCGAGCAGGTACAGCCGGCGGAAGTCCTCGCGGTGCGGGTGCGCGCGCAGCAGACCGGCCAGGTCGTCGGCGGCACGGTCGTGGTCGCCGAGGATCAGGTCGAGTTCGGCCCGCTTGGTGTGCAGGGCGAGGCGCAGGCGGGTCAGACGGGTGCGGGCGGTGCGGGCGGCCGGGCCCGGCACGTCCGCCAGGGGCTCCGGGCCGCGCCACAGCGCCAGCGCCCGGGTGACCAGCTCGCGGGCCTCGGTCGGCGCCCCCCGCAGCCGGGCCGCGTCGGCGCGGCGCACCAGCTCGTCGCAGCGCACCACGTCCACGTCGTCGGCGCTGGTGTGCAGGGCGTAGCCGTGGGCCGAGGTCGTCAGCGCGCCCGGACCCAGCAGGTCCGCCAGTTCCCCGGCCGCCCTGGTCACCTCGGCCCGCGGGTCGCGCGGCTCGTCGCCCGGGTCCCAGAGCCCCCACCTCAGCTCCTCGTGCGTCACCGTACGGCCGTGCTTGAGCAGCAGCGTGGCGAGCAGGGCGCGTACATCGGGCGGCAGCGCGGGCGTGCCCTCCGGCAGGTGGACCCGCAGCGGGCCCAGGGCGCGGTACCGGCGCGGCTCGTACGCCTCCCGGGCCCGGACCAGCAGGTCGGGGTGGGCCAGCAGGTCCCGGCCCCGGGTCTGGGTCTCCAGCGACGGGAACATCAGCTGGTCGAAGGCGTGCGCGTAGTCGATGCGCAGGGTCTCGGGCAGCCGGTCCAGCCGCCGGGACTCGACGGGGACGGTCAGGCGCGAGGTCCCCGAGGCCAGCGTCAGCATGAGGTCGCACAGGGCCCGCAGGTCCTCGGAGCGCCCGGCCGGACCTGAGGTGCGTCCCGGTTCGAAGAGGCTGAGCCGGGCCGTGCCGTCCGGCAGCAGGACGACCCGGGAAGCCTCCAGGCCGCCGTGTGTGACGCCCGCCGTGTGCAGGGCGTCGAGCGCGCGGGCGAGCTGCGCCCCCACCGACACCGTCAGCGGCGCCGGCAGCCGCCGGCCGTTGGAGCGGGCGAGCGCGTTCAGCGCGATGCCGTCCAGGTACTCCATGACGACGTACGGGACGTCCTCCTCGACACCGCCGTCGAGGACGGTCACCACGTGGGGGTGGTCGATGCGCGTCAGGTGCCGGACGTGGCGCGTGAAGGCCCGGCGCGCGGCCGGGCCGGGGAGCGGGTCGTGCAGCCGGACCGTCACCGTCCGGTTCGTCTCGGTGTCCTCCGCCAGCCACATCCTCCCGGCCGGCGAGAGTCTGCGCACCGGCCGGTAGCGCGCGGCCAGCACCGGCGGGAAGGGAGAGGCGGCCGGCGGCCGGGCGGGCGCGGCGAGCTGCCGTGCGCTCTCCTGGCTGATCGCCGCGAACGTCTCGTCGCCGTCGGCGCGTTCGGTCCCGTCCCGGGCGGGGATCAGCGCGCTGAACTCGCCGGGCGAGCGTCCCGCGCGCTCGTCGATCAGGCCCCCGGTGCGCAGCAGCAGCTCGTGGGTGCGGTCGCGGGCGGTGCGGGGCAGCCCGCGCAGCAGCAGCTCGCGGACGCCGGGGCGGAAGGCGTACGAGCCGGGTGGCCCGGGGACGGTGGAGAGCAGGCCGCTGAGGATGACCTCGGCCAGGTGACTGGGGAGCGGGTCGGGTTCGACGGCGGCCTGCACCAGCCGCATCACCGGCAGGTCGGGGCGGCCCAGCGCGAGGTGGCCGGCCAGCCGGAAGGCCTGCGGGGACGCGTGGGAGCGGAACCGCAGGACCAGTTCCCGGGCGGACAGGCGCGAGAGGTCGGCGCGGTCCTCGGCGTCGGCCGGCAGCGGGCGGTGCAGGACCGCCGCCGCGCCCGGGTGGTCGGTGCCGCCCGGACTCGCGACCAGGGACGCCCAGTTCGCCAGCCACTCGGGGCCGGGCTCCAGCACCGGGACGTGCACGGCTCCCCGGGGGGCCCGGGGCACGGTGGTGTCGTACGGCGTGAAGTCCAGCGCCGCGCTGGGCGCCGCCCGGTGCGGGGCGGACAGCCGGCCGGGGACGGGCGGCAGCGCGGTGTCCCGCCACAGCTGCTCGGGCAGCGGCTGGAGGACGGCGAGGGGCGTGCGCCGGGCCCAGCGGCGCAGGGTGGCGAACCACCGTGTGCCCGACGGGCCCTCCCGCCACTGCGGTCCCATGCAGTCGCTGATCAGCAGGGTGACGGTACGGCCGTCGGCGGGCGCCTCGGCTCCGTCGCCGCGGACGGTGCCGTCGGCCTCCGCGCGGTGCAGGGTGACGGTGCGGAAGACGCCCGACTGGGCGAGCGCGGCGTGCAGTTCCCGCACCAGGGGCTGCCACACGGGCATCGTGGGGCCCGCGTCGTGCACCAGGTTCAGCCGCAGCCACCGCTCCCGCACCGGCCGCAGCACCGGCAGCCACCACTCGGGGTCCGCGCCCAGCCGGGCGATGCGGTCGGCGGTCGCGGACTCGTCCACCTCCCGGCCCACGGGCGCGTCGGCGCGGCGCTTGAGCGGGCGCAGCGCCCGCTGGAGCGCCAGCGGGTGGCGCAGCATCGGCGGGGCGGGCGCCAGCAGGGCGCGGTGCGGTTCGGCGGTCGCCGTGCCCGGGGCCGGGGCCTG
>MUMD01000015.1 GCA_002155895.1 Streptomyces rochei | reverse complement strand
GGCCGGACGCCTGGAGGAGAGCGAGCCGTCGGGCGGCGGACCGCGCCTGCGCCCCAAGCGGGCCGTCACCGAGGCGTACGCCGACCCGGACTCCCTCACCCGCCGTGCCTTCGCCGCGATCACCCCGTTCCCCGACCAGAACGACCCCGCGTACCGTGCGGCGGCCCTCCCGGCGACCAACGGCGTCGCGACGGCGGAGGGACTGGCCCGCTTCTACGCGGCGCTGATCGGCGAGGTCGACGGGGTGACCCGGCGGGTGCGGCTGTTCGACCCGGCGACGACCCGGCTGGCCGGCACCGAGGAGTCGTCCGGCCCCGACCGGGTCCTGGTCGTGAACACCCGTTTCGGCCTCGGCCACATGCTGCACGGCAGCGCCTCGCCGTTCCTGTCCCCCGCCTCCTTCGGCCACCCGGGCCGCGGCGGCGCCCTCGGTTTCGCCGACCCGGAGGCCGGTGTCGCCTTCGGCTACGTCACCAACGGCTTCCGCAGGACCGTGACGGCGGACCCGCGGGCGCAGGCGCTGGTCCGGGCGGTACGGGCGTCGCTCGGCACGGCCGGCTGACGGCCCGGCCCGTCCGCGTCCGGGCCGCACGGTTCATACGTGGATCGGGTGGGACGTCCTCCCCGACGCGGCGTCGATCTCGTCGTGCGCCTTGGTGAGCAGTCGCATCGCCAGCTCGTTCAAGGCGCGTGCGCCGGCGACCTCTTCGCCGACCCTCGGCTGCTGGGCGTCCACCCGGTGCCGGCTGGCGTGGCCGTGCGCGCGGACCTCGGTGCCGTCGGGGAGCCGCACCATCGCGACCGCCCGCGTGTGCTGGTCGTCCTCCATGAACTCCAGCTCGACATGCCATCCCACTGCGGTGTGCATCATGACGATCACCTCCGGAACACCTCTTTCCAGGGTGCTCCTCACGGGCGTCGTGCGCATCAGTGCCCGCCGGGCGGGCCGGACACCGCCGGGACCGGCCGGGTCACCCGGTGCGCTCGCGCACGTCCACGAGGGTGGCGCCGGCGGTGGCGACGAGGTCCTTGGGTTCCATCGGGAAGACGGCGTACGGGGTTCCGGCGGCGGCCCAGACGACGTCGTGGGCGAGCAGCGAGCGGTCCGCGAGCACCCGGGTCCGCTCCCGGTGCCCGAAGGGGGGCACGCCGCCGATGGCGTACCCGGTCGTCTCGCGCACGACGTCGGCCTTGGCCCGCGTCACCTTCCCGGCGCCCAGTTCCTCGCGGACCCGCTCCACGTCGACGCGGGAGGCACCGTCCATGAGGACCAGCACGGGCACGCCGTCGGCGGCGAAGATCAGCGACTTGCAGATCTGGCTCAGCTCGCAGCCGATGGCGGCGGCGGCCTCGGTGGCGGTGCGGGTGGCCTCCGGGAAGCGCCGGACCTCGTCGGCCAGGTCCCCGAGGCCGAGCGCGCGCAGGGCCTCGGCGAAGCGGGGGTGGGCGGCGGACGCGCCGGAGGTGTCGTCGGTGGTCGTCATGGCGGCACGTTAGCGAGCGCGGGGCGGCCGGGGCGAACGGGTATCGGGCCCCGGGGGATCGCGGCCCGACCCCTCCCCCGGGAACGAGGAAGCCGGTGAGGGCAGCCCCGTCCCCACGGAGCCCTCACCGGCTGGTCTGTCGCCCTCCGGCCGCACGCGTCCGGAGGGCGTTCGCAGGTGACGCGTCAGGTGCGGACCAGTTCCCGGTCCTCGTCCTTGTCGTCGCCGAGGGAGCGCAGGCCCTCGCCCTCGACGTCCACATTGGGCAGTGCGCGGTCCAGCCACTTCGGCAGCCACCAGGCCCTCTTGCCGAGCAGGGCGAGGACCGCCGGGACGATGGCCATGCGGACGACGAACGCGTCGAAGAAGACGGCGATCGCGAGGCCGAAGCCGATCATCTTGACCATCGACTCGCTGGAGCCGATGAAGCCGGCGAAGACCGCCATCATGATGACCGCCGCGGCCGTGACGACCCGGGCGCCGTGCTTGAAGCCGGTGACGACGGCCTCGTCGGGCTTCTCGCCGTGGACGTACGCCTCCCGCATGCGGGTGACCAGGAAGACCTCGTAGTCCATCGCCAGGCCGAAGACCACGCCGACCATGAAGATCGGCATCATCGACATGACCGGGCCGGTCTCCTCGACGCCCATCAGGCCGGACAGCCAGCCCCACTGGAAGACCGCGACGACCGCGCCGAGCGCCGCCATGACGGAGAGCAGGAAGCCGAGGGCCGCCTTCAGCGGGACCAGGATCGAGCGGAAGACCACGATCAGCAGGAGGAAGGCCAGGCCGACGACGAGGACCAGGTACGGCAGCAGCGCGTCGTTGAGCTTCTGACTGACGTCGATGTTCATCGCCGTCGAGCCGGTGACCAGGGTCTCGGCGCCGGTGTCCGCCCGGATGTCGCCGCCCGCGTCGCGGATGGCGTGCACCAGGTCCTCGGTCGCGACGGAGGACGGCTTGGAGTCCGGGACGACGGTGATCGTCGCGGTGTCGCCGCCCTTGTTGGGCTGGGGCGGGGTGACCGCCATGACGTCGTCGAGGCCCTTGATCTCGTCGGAGACGTCGGTGAACACCTGCTGCGGTGCGTCGCTGCCCTGGGCGTCCACGACGACCATCAGCGGGCCGTTGAAGCCGGGGCCGAAGCCCTCCGAGAGCAGGTCGTAGGCCCGGCGCTGGGTCGTGGACGTCGGCTGGGAGCCGTCGTCGGGCAGGCCCAGCTCCAGGGAGGCCGCGGGGACGGCCGCCGCGCCGAGGCCGACGACGCCCAGCAGGAGCACGGCGACCGGGCGGCGGACGACGAAGCGCGCCCAGCGGGTGCCGAGGTTGGCCTTGGGCTGGGCGCCCTCGGTCCGCTCCGTGGCCTGGTCGGCGCTCTTGCGGCCGCGGCCCAGGAGCTTGCCCTTCGCGCCGGCCGGCTTGACCCGGCGGCCGGCGTAACCGAGCAGCGCGGGGACCATCGTCAGGGCGATCACGACCGCGATGGCGACGGTGCCGGCGGCCGCGATGCCCATCTTGGTGAGCATCGGGATGTTGACGACCGCGAGGCCGACCAGGGCGATGACGACGGTGAGGCCGGCGAAGACCACCGCCGAGCCCGCGGTGCCGACCGCCCGGCCGGCGGCCTCCTCGCGCTCCCGGCCCTCGGCGAGTTCCGCGCGGTAGCGGGAGACGATGAACAGGGCGTAGTCGATGCCGACCGCGAGGCCGATCATCATCGCCAGGATGGAGGTGGTGGAGCCCAGTTCCAGGGCGCTGGCCAGGGCGGTGATCGAGGAGACGCCGATACCGACGCCGATCAGGGCGGTCAGCAGCGGCAGTCCGGCGGCGACCAGCGAGCCGAAGGTGATGACCAGGACGACGGCGGCGACCGCGATGCCGATGACCTCCGTGGCACCGGTGTGCGGGACGGCCTGCAGCGCGTCACCGCCGATCTCCACGGTCAGCCCGGCGTCGCGCGCCTGCTGGGCGGCGTCCTCCAGGGCGTCCTTGGTGGAGTCCTCCAGCTCCATGCCGGAGACGTCGTACTTCACCGAGGCGTAGGCGATCGTCCCGTCCTGGCTGACCGCGTTCCCCCGGTAGGGGTCGGCGACCGAGGCGACCTCGGAGCCGTCGGCCAGGTCGGCGACGGTCTTCTCGACGGCCGCCTTGTTGTCGGGGTCCGTCATCTTCTCGCCGTCCGGCGCCTTGAAGACGACGCGTGCGGTCGCTCCGTCGGCGGCGGCGCCGGGGAAGCGTTCCTCCAGCAGGTCGAAGGCCTTCTGGGCCTCGGTGCCGGGGATGGAGAAGGAGGTGGTGCCGGCGGGCGGGGCGCTGGCCGCGCCGACGCCCGCGAGCGTCAGCAGGGCCACCCAGATCAGGGCGACGAAATGCCGTCGGCGGAAGGCGAGCCGGCCGAGTTTGTAGAGGAACGTGGCCACGGGGGCGTTCTCCCGGTCAGGTCGTGGGTCTTCAGGGCAGGGGTGATCAGCCCGACGACGTGAGCGGTGACGTCAGGTGGGGCTCAGATGGGTCGAGACGGGGATCGGGTCAGGACGTGGTGTCGACGCCGAGGGCGGGGAGGATCACGGCGTCGATGTACGAGGTGAGGAAGGCCCGGGTCGGCGGCTGGTCGTCCAGCAGCGTGCGGGTGGCGAAGCCTCCGACCATCATGTGCACGAGGAAGTCCAGCGCCGGGCAGTCCGGTCTGATCTCGCCCCGGTCGACCGCGCGTTGCAGGACGCGCCGGAACTCCGCCATCTCGGGATCGATGAGCTGGTCCCGGAACGCCTGGCGCAGGTCGGGGTTCTGGTGCAGCGCCATGGCCACGCCGCGCATCAGCGCGGAGTTCTGCGCCATGGTGCAGTCGTCCTCGCGGGCCATCAGGGCGTGCAGGTCACCGCGGAGCGATCCGGTGTCGACGTCGCCGATCTCGCCGGGCTTGCCGTGCCGGATGGCCTTGACGACCAGCTCGGGCTTGCCGCCCCACTGGCGGTAGAGCGTCGCCTTGCTGGACCGGGTGCGGGCGGCCACGGCGTCCATGGTGAGGGCGTCGTAGCCGACTTCCCGGAGCAGGTCGAGCACGGCCCCGTACAGCTCGGCCTCGCGCTCGGGAGTGATCCGACTGCGGCGCGCGGTGGCGACCTCCGTCATCTCGCTCACTCCTTCCTCCTCCGGTCGTTCCACTCAGGAACGACACCGTTTCGTACATGACCAATGTACCCCCACCCCTAGCGAAACGAAACGGTTTCGTACGTGGTCTGGGTCACGGTTGTCGGCTCCCCGTAAGCGGTCACCCAGAAGTTGCCGGGCCACGGTCGGCGGCAAAGCATGGGGTGGGTGAGTTATCTGCGCCTTCCCCACCTCAGCGGCGACCAGCTGTGCTTCGTGGCCGAGGACGACCTCTGGCTCGCTTCCCTGGACGGTCCCGGCCGCGCCTGGCGGCTCACCGTCGACCGCGCCAAGACCGGTCATCCCCGCTTCTCCCCCGACGGCCGCCACATCGCGTACACCAGCTGGCGGAGTCCGGCGCCCGAGGTCCACCTCGTGCCGGTGGACGGCGGTCCCGGGCGGCAGCTGACCCACTGGGGCGGCCTGGACACCCGGGTCTGCGGCTGGTCGCCCCCGGACGCCGACGGCGCCACCGCGATCCTCGCCGTCGCCTCGCACGGCGAGCCCTTCTCGCACCTCACCTGGGCCTACAAGATCACTCCCGACGGCGATCCCGGCCGCAAGCTGCCCTGGGGCCCGGTCACCGACATCCAGGCCGCCGACCTCGACGGCGAGCGCAGGACGCTCCTGCTCACCGGCACCCCGCCGCACGAGCCCGCCTCCTGGAAGCGCTACCGGGGCGGCGCCACGGGCAGGCTCTGGCTGCACGGCGAGCGGCTGCTGCCCGACCTGGGCGGGCATCTGCACTCCCCCATGTTCGTCGCCGGCCGGATCGCGTTCCTCTCCGACCACGAAGGCGTCGGCAACCTCTACTCCGTCGCCCGGGACGGCTCCGACCTGCGCCGCCACACCGACCACGACGCCTTCTACGCCCGGCACGCGGCGAGCGACGGCACCCGCGTGGTGTACCAGTGCGCGGGCGACCTGTGGATCGTCGAGGACCTGTCACCGGGCTCCGGGCCGCGCCGGCTCGACGTCCGGCTGAGCGGCCCGCGCGCCGGACGGCGCACGTACCAGGTGCCCGCCGCCCAGCACGTCGGCGGCGTCTCGGTCGACGAGACGGGCCGCGCGAGCGCCGTCGTCGTACGCGGGAGCCTGTACTGGCTCACCCACCGCGACGGCCCGGCCCGCACCCTCGCCGACACCCCGGGCGTACGGGTGCGGCTGCCGGAGATGCTCGGGGCCGGCGGACGGATCGCGTACGTGACGGACGCGGAGGGCGAGGACGCCGTCGAGATCGGCCATCTGCCCCGGGCGACGGGCACCCGCGCGCTGCGGCGGCTGGCCTCCGGGGAGCTGGGCCGGGTGCTGGAGCTGGTCTCGGACCCTGCGGGCGAGCGGCTGGCCATCGCCTCGCACGACGGACGGCTGCTGCTCCTCGACGTGCCGGAGGAGGACGCGGAGGTCGCCGGGGCGCTCGCGGGCGCGCGGGAGGAGCCGCCGGACACGGAGACCGAGGCGCCCACCGGCCGCGGAGGCGGGGTGACCGAGCTGGTCCGCTCCGTCAACGGCCCCGTCCGCGACCTCGCCTTCTCCCCGGACGGGAGCTGGCTCACCTGGTCCCACCCCGGCATCGGCCGCTCCCTGCGGCAGATCAAGATGGCCCGCATCGACCAGCGGGACGGGGAGGACGGCGGCCCGCTGATCGTCGACGTCACCGACGGGCGCTTCGAGGACGAGAACCCGGTGTTCACCCGGGACGGCCGCTACCTCGCCTTCCTCTCCTGGCGCGGCTTCGACCCCGTGTACGACGTGCACACCGGTGACCTGTCCTTCCCGCTGGGCTGCCGCCCCTACCTCGTACCGCTGTCGTCCGCGACCCCCTCCCCCTTCGCGCTGAACCCGGAGGGCCGCCCCGCGGCCGGGGGCCTGGACCCGCTGGAGGACGAGCCCGGCGAGGGCGGCGCGGTCACCGTCGAGGTCGAGGGGCTGGCGTCGCGGGTGACGCCGTTCCCGGTCACCGCCTCCAAGTACTCGGCGCTGGAGCCGGTCGCCGGCGGCGGCCTGGTCTGGCTGCGCTGGCCGATCTCGGGCGCGCTCGGCGAGACCTTCGCCAACCCCGCCGACCCGAGCGAGCGGCCCACCCTGGAGCACTTCAACCTCGCCAAGGCGAAGAAGTCCGAACTGGTCGACCACCTGGACTGGTTCCGGGTCAGCGGCGACGGCACCCGCCTGGTCGTGCTCGACGAGGGCGACCTGCGCGCCGTACCGGCCACCGAGGCGGGCGACGGCGACTCGACCACCTGGATCGACCTGCGCCGCATCCTGCACGAGGTCGACCCGACCGCCGAGTGGCGCCAGGCGTACGACGAGGCCGGCCGGCTGATCCGCGCCTACTTCTGGGACCCCGGCATGTGCGGCATCGACTGGGACGCGGTGCTGGACCAGTACCGTCCGCTGCTCGAACGGGTCGCCTCCCCCGACGAGTTCGCCGACCTGCTGCGCGAAGTCCTCGGCGAGCTGGGCACCTCCCACGCCTACGTCGCCGCCGCCCGCCGCAACGAGGGCCCGCCGCACTACCAGCGCCGGCAGGGCCTGCTCGGCGCCAACTTCGTGTGCCGGGACGGACAGTGGGTGGTCAAGCGCATCCTGCCCGGCGACTCCTCCGACTCCAGGGCCCGCTCCCCGCTGGCCGGTACCGGCATCCGCGAGGGCGCGGTGCTGACCCATGTGGACGGCCGGCCGGTCGACCCGGTGACGGGCCCGTACCCGCTGCTGGCGGGCGCGGGCGCCACCACCGTGGAACTGACCTTCACACCGGCCGAGGGCGTCCCCGCCCCGTCCCGGCGGGTCGCCGTCGTCCCGCTGGTCGACGAGCGGCCCCTGCGCTACCAGGACTGGGTGGCCAAACGGCGCGAAGTGGTACGCGAGTTGAGCGGCGGGCGGTGCGGCTACCTGCACATCCCCGACATGGGCGGCTCCGGCTGGGCCCAGTTCAACCGCGATCTACGCATGGAGGTGTCCCGCCCCGCGCTCATCGTGGACGTGCGCGGCAACGCGGGCGGGCACATCAGCGAGCTGGTCATCGAGAAGCTGACCCGCACCATCCTGGGCTGGGACCTGACGCGGGACGCCCAGCCGGTGTCGTACACCTCCAACGCCCCGCGCGGGCCGGTCGTGGCGGTCGCGGACGAGGCGACGTCCTCCGACGGCGACATGATCACGGCCGCGTTCAAGCTGCTGCGGCTGGGCCCGGTGGTCGGGCAGCGCACCTGGGGCGGC
The DNA here is from genome assembly GCA_002155895.1 of Streptomyces rochei. Classification (GTDB taxonomy): domain Bacteria; phylum Actinomycetota; class Actinomycetes; order Streptomycetales; family Streptomycetaceae; genus Streptomyces; species Streptomyces rochei. The sequence goes on along the minus strand of MUMD01000015.1, from coordinate 19,730 downwards.
GTCGTCGGCATGACCGGCCGGCACCGCCTCGGTGACGACACGGTGATCACGGTGCCGATGAACGCGGCCTGGTTCGACGCCTACGGCTGGTCCGTGGAGAACTACGGCGTCGACCCCGACGTCGAGGCGCTGCGCACCCCGCTGGACTGGGCCGAGGGCCGCTACCCGGTGCTGACCGAGGCGGTCCGGCTGGCGCTGGAGCTGCTGGAGACCAACCCGCCCGCCACGCCGCCCGGTTACGACGCCGTGCCCGACCGGTCCCGTCCGCCGCTGCCGCCCAGGACCTGAGGCGCCGAGAGCCACGCGAAAGGGGCGCCCTCCCGGCAGGGGGGCGCCCCTTCAGCTCAGCGGCAGCGCGTCAGGCGTCGTAGCTGCTCTCGAAGCGCTCGTCCTCGTCCCGGCCGCGGCGCGAGGACGGGTCCATCTCGTCCTCGTCGCGGCGACGGTCGCGGTTGTCGCGGTTCGGCATCTGCTCCCGGGCCTGGTCGGCCCGCTGCTTGCCCTGCTGCTGCATGCGCTCGGCCTTGTCCTGGAACTGGTCCTTGATACCCATGTGGGTTCACTCCTGTGGTGTTCGGGCCCGACCGGTTCGGCCGGGCGCTCGATCAGATTCACATGGGCCGTGACCGTGCGCATGTCGATCACTTACGGACCGTAGCGGCCCCCGATCGCTGCTCCTCGTCGGCGGCGCCGCCCGCGCCGACCAGCCCCACCCGCAGGCCGTCCAGCCGGTCCCCGAAGCGCCGCATCTCGCGCTGTCCGACGGTGCCGATGAGGGCCGGCAGATAGCCGCGCACGCCCTGCATGCCCCGCAGCCACCACTGCCCGTAGACGTGGGCCGAGCGGCGCTCGATGCCCTCCACCAGCCGGTCCACCGCCGGACCCAGCGGGTAGGTCTTGTTCGACGGCCAGGGCAGCCGCTGCCGCAGCTCGCGCATCACGTCGTCCTGGTCGGCGCCGCGCACCATGTCCGTGTCGGTCCACGACAGATAGCCGACGCCGACCTTCACGCCCCGGTGCCCGACCTCCCCGCGCAGACTGTGCGCGTACGCCTCCACGCCGGACTTGGAGGCGCAGTAGGCCGACATCATCGGCGCGGGCGTGAGGGCGGCCAGGGACGCGATCTGGAGCAGGTAGCCGCGGCTCTCCAGCAGCGCCGGCAGGAAGGCGCGGGCGGTGACCGCGGAGCCGATCAGATTGACCTCGATCACCCGCCGCCAGGACTCCGGGTCGGACTCGACGAACGGACCGCCGGTGGCGACACCGGCGTTGGCGACGACGATGTCGATCCGGCCGAACCGTTCTTTCACCCGCTCCGCCACCTCGGCCATCGCCTCGTGGTCGGTGACGTCGGCGTACCAGTGGTCGCTCTCGCTGTGCAGCCGGGCGGAGACCTGCTTGAGCGCGTCCGGCTCCAGGCCGACCAGCGCCACCTTCACCCCGCGCGCCGACAGCTTGCGGGCCAGCAGCTCCCCGACGCCCCGCGCGGCTCCGGTGACGACGGCCACGCGCCCTTCCAGACTCACCCTGCTCATGCGATCTCCTCGGCGTGTACGGCGGGTTCGGTGCGGTCGGCGGATGTCCGGCCGGCGGGTATGGGTATGTGGGCGGCGGCCAGGGCGCGTATCTTCCCGGTGACCAGGTCGGGCGCCTCCACCGGCGTCATGTGGCCGAGGCCCGGGAGTTCCGTCAGCCCGGCGCAGTTCGGCAGCGCGGCGGCCAGCGCGCGGGCGTGCACGGGCGGGGTCAGCCGGTCGGCGGTGCCGACGACTATCTCCACCGGCATCCTCAACTCCCGCACCCCGTGGTCCAGGTCGAGCATGTCCAGCACCTCCGACCAGGCGTGCCGCACCCGGCTCGGGCAGGCGTGCACGATCCGGGCGCACGCCTCGACCATGTCCGGCGACGAACCGGGCCCCATCGTCCCGTACTTGAGGATGCGGCGGGCCAGCGGTGTGACCGGTCCGAGCGGCGCCCTGGAGCCGAGGACGCGCCGGGTCAGCCAGGTCCGCGCCCGGCCCGCCCGCAGCGGCAGCACGGTCGAGGACTCCACCAGCCGCGAACTGCCCGTGCTGCACAGCAGGACCGCCGCCGCGTGCTCGCGCACCTTGGTCCGGGTCGCCGCGGCCATCACCGTCATGCCGCCCATGGAGTGCCCGGCGATCACGGCCCGTTCACCCGGCGCGAGCGTGGCCTCCAGGACGGCTTCGAGGTCGTCGGCGAGCGGCTCGGTGCCGCAGGCCGGGTTGGCCGGGCTGCGGCCGTGGCCGCGCTGGTCGTAGGCGATGACCCGGTGGTCGGCGGCCAGTGCGCGGATCTGCGCCGCCCAGAAGGCGGTCGAGCAGCACCAGCCGTGGGCGAGGACGACCGCCGGCGCGTCCTCGGGGCCGTGCACCTCGACGTGCACACGGGCGCCGTCGGCGGCGGTGACGGTCAGTTCACGGGCGGCGACGGGCGGGGCGTAGGGTCCGGCGGCGACATGCGTCAGGCGGCTCACGCGTTCACCTCCGCGTCCGCACCCGCGTCGGCCTCGGCGCCCGCGCCCGCGCCGGACACGGCCGGGCGCAGCACCGCGTACTCCGCCAGGTCCACCCGCCGGGTCATCCGCCGGAACTCGGCGGTCGTGCCGGGCCACACGGTGGTGTTGCGGCCGCTCGCGTCCAGGTACCAGCTGGTGCAGCCGCCGGTGTTCCACACCGTGCGCTTCATGCGCTCCTGCACCCGGTGGTTCCAGTTCCGCACGGCGGCGGGGCGGGCGTCGAGGGCGACCCGGCCGCCGAGCACGTTCAGCTGACGCAGGTAGTCCGCCATGTAGTTGAGCTGCGACTCGATCATCAGGATCATCGAGGAGTTCCCCAGGCCGGTGTTGGGCCCGATGATCGTCATCCAGTTGGGGAAACCGGCCGCCGAGGCGCCGCGCAGGGCCTCCATGCCGCCCTTCCAGGTCTCGGCGAGGGTCCGCCCGTCCGCGCCCACGACCCGCTCCGCGATGGGCATGTCGGTGACGTGGAACCCCGTACCGAAGATGATCACGTCGGCCTCGGTCTCGGTGCCGTCGGCGGCGACGAGGGTGGAGCCGCGCACCTCGCTCAGCCCGCTGGCGACCACGTCCACGTTCGGCTGGGCGAGCGCCGGATAGTACGTGCTCGACAGCAGGATGCGCTTGCAGCCGATGCGGTAGTCCGGGGTCAGCTTGGCGCGCAGGGCCGGGTCCTTGATGGCGGAGGCCATGTTGCGCTTGGCGATCTGCTCGACGAAGCCCAGTTCGTTGGGGTGCTTGGTGAACGCCTGCACCTGGAGTTCCCGGATGCCCCACAGCAGCCCGCGCCGCAGCTTGGTGGTGACGGGCAGCGCCCGGTGCAGGGCGCGCTCGGCGCCGCTGATCGCCCGGTCCATGCGGGGCATCACCCAGGCCGGGGTGCGCTGGAAGAGGGTGAGGTGACCTGCCTTCGGCTGGATGGACGGCACGATCTGGATGGCGGAGGCGCCGGTGCCGATCATGGCGACGCGCTTGCCGGTGAGGTCGTACTCGTGGTCCCAGCGGGCGGAGTGGAAGACCTTGCCGGGGAAGGAGTCCAGGCCCGGGATGTCGGGCACCTTCGGATCGGACAGCGGCCCGCTCGCGGACACCACGACGTCGGCGGTGAGGTTCCCGCTCGCCGTCTCGATCTCCCACCGCAGCTGCTCGCCGTCCCACGCCATCCGCTTCACCTCCGAGTCGAAGCGGATGTGGGGGCGCAGCCCGAAGGTGTCGGTCACGTGCTCCAGGTAGGCCCGGATGTGCTCCTGCCCGGAGAAGGTGCGCGGCCAGTCGGGATTGGGCGCGAAGGAGAACGAGTAGAGGTGGGACGGCACGTCACAGGCGCACCCGGGGTAACTGTTGTCCCGCCAGGTCCCGCCGACGCTCCCCGCCCGCTCCAGGACGACGAAGTCGGTGATCCCCTCGCGCCGCAGCCGCACGGCGGCCCCCAGCCCGCCGAAACCGGACCCGATCACCGCCACCCGCACGTGTTCTTGAACCTGCTCGTGCTCGGCCATCCCGAAGCCTCCACGCATCGCCTAGAACTCTGCCAGTGAACACTGGCGCAATGGGGAGGGTAGAACAGCGCCGTACTGATGGGTAGGGGGCGCGCGAGGAAAGTTACCGACGGTACGCCGTAGGGTCGGGGACGTGACCGAGAAGCGCGAATACCGCATGGAGGAACTGGCCCGGCTGGCCGGCATCACGGTGCGCACCCTGCGCTTCTACCGAGAACGCAAGCTGATCCCGCCGCCCCGCCGCGAGGGCCGCATCGCCTGGTACGACGACCACCACCTGGCCCGCCTGCGCACCATCGCCGCCCTGCTGGACCGCGGCCACACCCTCAGCGGCATCGCGGAACTCGCCGACGCCTTCGACCACGGCCGCGACGTCGGCGACCTGCTCGGCTACGGCGAGCCCACCGAGGAGACCCCGGTCCGCCTCACCCCCGAGGAGCTCGCCGCCCGCTTCGACGGCGAGGTCACCCCGGAGAACCTGGCCGCCGCCATGGACCTCGGCTACGTCGGCACCGACGGCGACGAGATCGTCCACATCAGCCACCGCCTGCTGGAGGTCTCCTCCGCCCTGGTCCGCGAGGGCATCCCGCTCGGCGAGGTCATGCGGGCCGGCGCCCGGGTCCGCGAACACGCCGACGCCCTCGCCGACCTCTTCGCCGACCTCGTCCTGCGCCACGCCCCCGAACAGGACCTCACCCGCCTGCGCCCGCTGGCCCGCAGCGTCGTGGAGGCGGAACTGTCCCTCGCGCTGGACCGGCGGATGCGGAAGCAGACCGGGGAGGAGCGGCCCCCCGGGGACCGGCGGAACGACGGCCCGGGTACGGGCGGGGGCTAGCGGTCGTAGACGACCGTCACCGGCGCGTGGTCCGACCACCGCTCGGCGTGCGTGGCGGCCCGTTCGACGTACCCCTTGACCGCCTTGGCCGCCAGTCCCTCGGTGGCCAGGTGGTAGTCGATCCGCCATCCCGCGTCGTTGTCGAAGGCCCGCCCCCGGTACGACCACCACGAGTACGGACCCTCGGCGTCCGGGTGCAGGGCGCGCACGACGTCCACGTACCCGCCCTCGGCCGGGTCCAGGACCCGGCTCAGCCACTCCCGCTCCTCCGGCAGGAAGCCGGAGTTCTTCTTGTTGGCGCGCCAGTTCTTCAGATCGGCCTCGCGGTGGGCGATGTTCCAGTCGCCGCAGACCACGACCTCGCGGCCGTCGGCGGCGGCGCGCTCGCGCAGTTCCTTCAGATAGGCCAGGAACTCGCCCATGAAGCGGATCTTCTCGTCCTGGCGCTCGGTGCCGACCTCGCCGGAGGGGAGGTAGAGGGAGGCGACCGTCACACCGGGCAGGTCGGCCTCGACGTAGCGGCCGCTGGTGTCGAACTCCGACGAGCCGAAGCCCACCCGGACGCGGTCGGGCTCGCGGCGGGTGTAGAGGGAGACGCCGGCACGGCCCTTGGCGGCGGCGGGGGCGTGCGTGACGTGCCAGCCGTCGGGCGTGCGGACGTGCTCGGGCAGCTGCTGGGGCTCGGCCCGCACCTCCTGGAGGCACAGCACGTCGGCGGAGGTGGCCGCGAGCCATTCCACGAAGCCCTTCTTCGCGGCGGCCCGCAGTCCGTTTACGTTGACACTGGTCACGGTGAGCACCAGGGCACGATACCGGCACACTGGACGGTGCCCCGATCCCGGATCCCGCATCGATATACGGTAGGTAGCATGAACATTCGCCGGGTCCCCTTCGACCACCCCGACGCCGTGAAGCTCAACGACGAGGTTCAGGCCGAGTACGACGTCCGCTACGGCGACGGCGGCGACGCCACCGAGCTGGCCGCGTCGGACTTCGCGCCGCCGAACGGCCTGTACCTGATCGCGTACGACGAGAACGACGTCCCCGTCGCCTCCGGCGGCTGGCGCAGCCAGGACGCCAACGGCGAGGGCAACGCCGACGGGGACGCCGAACTGAAGCGGATGTTCGTCATAGAGCAGATGCGCGGGCGCGGGCTGGCCCGCCGCATCCTGGCGGCCCTGGAGGAGGACGCCCGCGCGGCGGGCCGGACCCGCATGGTGCTGGAGACCGGGACCAAGCAGCCCGAGGCCGTGGCCCTGTACACGTCCAGCGGCTACACACCGTGCGAGAAGTTCGGCTACTACCGCTTCCACGAGGAGAGCCTCTGCTACGCGAAGCCCCTCCGGACTCCGTAGACGCGGACCACCCGGCCGCCGCGGCGATGGCGCGGCGGCGGAGGTCTCACCCCTCCCGGAAACGGCGAAGGTCCCGTTCGATCGAGATGATCGAACGGGACCTTCGCCAATGTGCGTGGACCTGAGGGGATTTGAACCCCTGGCCCCCTCGATGCGAACGAGGTGCGCTACCGGACTGCGCCACAGGCCCTTGCAACGAGTGAAACTTTAGCACCCCGACCGGCCTGCTCAAAAATCGCTTCCGCGGCACCCGGGCGGGCCGGTCGCTGCGGGGGCCTACTCGTTGGCCGCGCGGGGGCGGTCGCCGTCCTCGTACTGGTCGAAGAGCGGCGTCCGGCCGCGTTCGCGGGCGCGGCGGGCGGAGGCGGCGCGGCGGGCGTCGCTGCGGGCCGGGGCCTCGGGGCGTTTCTCGGCGCGGTCGGCCGGGCGGTCCGGCGCCGGGTCGGGCGCGGTGTCCTCGCGGCCGGGCTCGACGGCGCTGGATCGGGCCGAGCTCCAGGTGTCCGGCGAGCCGAGGTCCACGTCGGAGGTGGCGCGGGGGGCGACGGGCGCGGTCACGTAGGTCGGCAGGGGCACCGGCACCGGGTCCCAGCTGTCTCCCTGCGGCCCGCGCCGGCGCTCGCGCTGCTGGTCGACCCACTCGGCGTGGTCGGTCTGCTCGACCAGGGCGCGGCGGTCGGCGGCGAGCGCCGAGAGACCGGGGTCGGGCTCCGCCTCGGGCCCTTCGTCCGGCTCCTCGGCGTCGGTGTCGCCGAGGGGGCCGGCGGCGTCGGCGGGCGCGCGGCGACGCGGACGGCGGTCGCGGTCCCGCAACCGCTGCGCGGCGGCCTCGGCCTGACGGCGGTCCATCTGGAAGGCGAACCGGCGGCGTTCCTGCGCGCGCAGGTAGACGATGTAGGCGCTGAGCAGCACCGCGGGGACTCCGGGGGCCCACAGGAAGGCGAGTCCGCCGACCGCCGCGACGACCGAACCGAGCGTGAAGGCCAGGAAGAGGAGCACCGTCGTGCGCCGGCGGCGCGCGAGCACCTTGCTGCGCCGGGCACGGGCCGCGGCGCTGGGCGTGACGGGGGCGCGCCGGGCCTGGGGCACGCGCGCGGCGTCGGGGGACGGTCCGGCCTCCTCGGCCTGTCCACGTCTGGGCGCGGGGGCGTGTCCGTCGGCGACCGGGCGGGTGTGCCGCCGGGTCCGGGACACGGCGAAGGCCCGGACGTCCACCGAGTCGGTGACGGCGTCCGGGGCGTCGGCGTCGGGCCCCGCCTCGTCGGCGGAGCGCGACCGCAGGTCCTTGGCGTACCGGCGCTCCATGCCCGCCCGTCCGGAAAGCAGCCGGATGGCGGTGCTGAAGCGTTCCGTCGGACGGGCCTCGTTCAGCTCGTCCTGCCTACGGAGCCACATCGGCACCAAGTAGGCGGCCCAGGCCCCGACAATGACTGCGTAGATGAGGCCGCTGCTGCTCACGCCTCACACGGTAGAGGGGTTTGCGTGGGGCCATCCGCCAATTGGGCCGGTGTGTCGCACGATCTGGCTGATATTTCGAACTTTTCTTGTGATCGATGCGATCAGCAGACTGCCCGGGTCGCGCTTTTATCCGTTTCGCTACGGTCACGACCCGATCAATTTCGAACGTTTATTCAATTACCGGTGCGCCGTGTACTCCCCGTACTCCCGCTACTCCCCGTACTCCCGGTGCTCCCGGTACTCCGGTCCCGTGACCGGTGCCAGCGTCGCAGCAGGCCGTCCGGGACCTCTTCCGCGGTGAGCGCGAAGACGAGGTGGTCGCGCCATGCCCCGTCGATGTGGAGATAACGCGGCCGCAGGCCCTCCTCGCGGAATCCGAGTTTCTCCACGACCCGGCGGCTGGGCGCGTTCTCGGGGCGAATACAGACCTCGACGCGATGCAGACCGACGGTGCGGAAACAGTGGTCCACCACCATCGCCACGGCCGTCGGCATCACCCCGCGCCCGGCCACCGCCTCGTCCACCCAGTAACCCACGTGTCCGGAGCACATCGAGCCCCAGGTGATGCCGGCCACCGTCAGCTGCCCGACCAGCCGCCCCTGGTACTCGATGACGAACGGCATCATCCGGCCCGCGTTGGCCTCGGAGCGCAGGTGCCGCACCATCTGACGGTAGGTCGGCCGGTGTGTGAGCGGACCGGCGGGCGTGGGCGGCGGGATGGTCGCCTCCCAGGGCCGCAGCCAGTCGCGGTTGCGCCGGTTGACCTCGCGCCAGGCCCGCTGGTCGCGCAGCCTTATCGGCCTGAGGACGATGTCTCCGTCCACCAGCTCCACGGGCCAGGATGGGCTGTTCAGCTCGCACCCCCACCGCTGGCGGACCCGGGGTGGTCGCCGCCGCGGAGCTGGTCCACGGCGTGGATCAGCAGCGGTTCGAGGACCGCGAGGCCGTCCTTCACCCCGCCGGAGGAGCCCGGCAGGTTGACGATCAGCGTGCCGCCCGCCACGCCGGCCAGGCCCCGGGAGAGCACCGCGGTCGGCACCTTGTCCCGGCCGTGGGCCCGGACCGCCTCCGCGATGCCCGGGACCTCGTAGTCGATCACCGCCCGGGTCGCCTCGGGGGTGCGGTCGGTGGGCGAGATCCCGGTGCCGCCGGTGGTGACGATCACGTCGTAGCCCGCCTCGGCGCCCGCGCGCAGGGCCGCCTCCACCGGATCGCCGTCCGGGACGACCCGGGGGCCGTCCACGGCGAAGCCGAAGCGGCGCAGGCCCTCGGCGATCAGCGGGCCGCCCCTGTCCTCGTAGACCCCGGCGGCGGCCCGGTTGGAGGCCGTGACCACCAGGGCGCTGTACGGGGCGCGGAGGGGGCCGCCGGCCGACGCGTCCGGTGTCATGTGCGGCTCCAGTCGCCCGACTTGCCGCCCGTCTTCTCCTCGACCCGCACGTCCGTGATGACCGCTCCCTTGTCGACCGCCTTCACCATGTCGACCACGGTGAGCGCGGCGACACTGACCGCGGTGAGCGCCTCCATCTCGACGCCCGTGCGATCCGTCGTCCTCACCGTGGCGGTGATCTCCACGGCGTCGTCCGCGACCGACAGGTCCAGTTTCACACCGGAGACCGACAGCGGGTGGCACAGCGGGATCAGGTCCGGCGTGCGTTTGGCGCCCATGATGCCCGCGATGCGGGCGGTGGCGAGGGCGTCGCCCTTGGGGACTCCCTCGCCGCGCAGCAGCTCGATCACGCGGGGCGCGACGAGGACGCGTCCACTGGCGCGGGCGGTGCGCGCGGTCACGTCCTTGGCCGACACGTCGACCATGCGGGCGGCGCCCGCCTCGTCGATGTGCGTCAGCCGGTCCTGCGGGCCCCGCGCGTCCTGGCCGTCGTGCGGGGGTCGGTCCTGCGTACTCATGCTCGTCTGGCGCTCCCGGTCCGGGCCCGGCGCGGTGCGGCGCGCGGGCCTGCTGTGCGCGACACGCTACCGCCAACGGGCCGGGATCAGCCGAGCAGGACCACCTCGACCTCGGCGCCGGGCTCCACCGACTCGGTGTCCTCGGGGACGACGATCAGCGCGTCGGCGCGCGCGAGGGCGGCCACCAGATGGGAGCCCGAGCCGCCGACCGGGGTGACCGTGCCGTCGGTGTGGATCCCCCGCAGGAACTGTCGGCGGCCCTTCGGCGAGGTCAGCGCCTTGTCGGCGGCCAGGGTCGCGGTGGTCGTGGGGCGGTGCAGGTCGGCGAGCCCCATGAGGGTGCGGATCACGGGGCGGACGAACAGCTCGAAGGAGACGTACGACGACACCGGGTTGCCCGGCAGGGCGAGCAGCGGGGTGTGGTCGGGGCCGATGGAGCCGAAGCCCTGGGGCTTGCCGGGCTGCATGGCGAGCTTGCGGAACTCCACGCCGCCGCCCGGCTCGTCCTCGTCGGCGACGTGCGCCAGCGCCTCCTTGACCACGTCGTACGCCCCGACGCTCACACCGCCGGTGGTGACCATCAGGTCGGCGCGGACCAGCTGGTCCTCGATGGTGGACCGCAGGGTCTCGGCGTCGTCGGCGACGGCGCCCACGCGGTAGGCGATGGCACCGGCGTCCCGGGCGGCGGCGGTGAGGGCGAAGCTGTTGGAGTCGTAGATCTGACCGGGGGCCAGCTCCTCGTCGGGCTGGACCAGTTCGCTGCCGGTGGAGAGCACCACCACGCGCGGGCGGGGGCGCACCCGGACCCTGCCGCGGCCGATCGCGGCGAGCAGGGCGATCTGCGGCGGGCCGAGGACGGTCCCGGCCTCCAGGGCCCGGTCACCGGCCTTCACGTCACTGCCCTCGGCGCGGACGTGCGCGCGGGCCCCGGCCGGCCGGTACACGTGCACCTGGCCCTCGGCGCCCTCCGGGGCCAGGCTGCGGGCGCGCATGCCGGCCACCGCGCCTTCGCCGAGTCCTCCGTCGGTCCACTCCACCGGCACGACCGTCTCGGCGCCGGGCGGGAGCGGGGCGCCGGTCATGATGCGGGCGGCCTGGCCGGGGCCCACGGTCACCGGGTCGGTCTGGCCGGCGGCGACGTCCCCGACGACCTCCAGGACGGCGGGGAACTCCTCGCTCGCCCCCGCCACGTCGGCGACCCGCACCGCGTACCCGTCCATGGAGCTGTTGTCGAACGGCGGCAGGGAGAGCGGCACCGTGATGTCGTCGACCAGGACGCAGCCCTGGGCGTCGAGCAGGTTCAGCTCGATGGGCTCCAGGGGACGGACGGTCGCGAGGATGTCGTCCAGGTGGTCCTGCACCGACCACAGCCGGTCCGGACCGAGGTCCGCCGCGGGGTGGTCGTGGCCGGTGTCACGGTGCGCTGCGCTGCTCAACGTCGTTACATCTCCTCGGCTACGTAACTGCGGAGCCAGGTCCGGAAGTCGGGGCCCAGGTCCTCACGTTCGCACGCGAGCCTGACGATGGCACGCAGGTAGTCGCCGCGGTCGCCGGTGTCATAGCGGCGGCCCTGGAAGACGACGCCGTGCACGGGGCCGCCGACCTTCTCGTCCTCGGCGAGCTGCTGGAGGGCGTCGGTGAGCTGGATCTCGCCGCCCCGGCCGGGCTCGGTCTTGCGGAGTATGTCGAAGATGTGCGGGTCGAGGACGTAACGGCCGATGATGGCGTAGTTGGAGGGGGCGTCGGCCGGGTCGGGCTTCTCGACCAGACCGCTGACCTTGACGACGTCGCCGTCCTCGGTGGCCTCGACGGCGGCGCAGCCGTAGAGGTGGATCTGCTCGGGGGCGACCTCCATGAGGGCGATGACGCTGCCGCCGTGCTGCTCCTGGACGTCGATCATGCGCTGGAGCAGGGGGTCGCGCGGGTCGATCAGGTCGTCGCCGAGCAGGACCGCGAAGGGTTCGTCGCCGACGTGCGGGGCGGCGCACAGCACGGCGTGGCCGAGGCCCTTGGGGTCGCCCTGGCGGACGTAGTGGATCATGGCGAGGTCGCTGGATTCCTGGACCTTGGCCAGCCGGCTCGCGTCACCCTTCTTCTGGAGGGCGGACTCGAGCTCGTAGTTGCGGTCGAAGTGGTCCTCGAGGGGGCGCTTGTTGCGGCCCGTGACCATGAGGACGTCACCGAGGCCGGCGGACACCGCCTCCTCGACCACGTACTGGATCGCCGGCTTGTCGACGACGGGCAGCATCTCCTTGGGAGTGGCCTTGGTGGCCGGCAGGAACCGGGTACCGAGACCGGCTGCTGGGATGACAGCCTTGCTGATCCTGGGGTGGGACTGAGTCATGCGCGCCACCATATCCGGTGCCTATGGGGAGAATCTGTGACTCCGGATCTCAGGCGCTCATATGAGCATTCTAGACGCTGCAGGAGCGACTCATGAGTCACGACGACCCCACGCCCCGACCCGACAAGCAGACGCTGCGCCGGGACATCCTCACGGCGAGGAACGAGTTGACGGCGGCTGACGTGCGGAAAGTGGCGGAGGAGCTGGCCGCGCGGGCGCTCGCGATGCCGGAGGTCGCGCGGGCGCACACCGTGGCGGCGTACGTCTCCGTGGGCGCCGAGCCGGGCACCCTCGCGCTGCTGGACGCGCTGCGCGCGCGGGGGGTGCGCGTACTGCTCCCCGTCCTGCTGCCCGACAACGACCTGGACTGGGGGGAGTACGCCGGTGAGAGCTCTCTCACGCGGGTGCGGCACGGCGGGCGGATGGAGCTGTGCGAGCCCGCCGGTGAACGCCTCGGGCCGGACGCGGTGACGGAGGCCGACGTGGTGCTGCTGCCGGGGGTGGCGGTCGACGGGCGCGGCACGCGGCTGGGGCGCGGCGGCGGATCGTACGACCGGGTCCTGGCGCGGCTGGAGCGGGCGGGCGCCCGCCCCGCGCTGCTGGTGCTGCTGTACGACGCGGAGGTGGTGGAGCGTGTCCCCGGGGAGCCGCACGACCTGCCGGTGGACGCGGTGGTGACACCGTCCGGGGTGCGCCGGTTCCGCTGACGGCGCGGCGCGGGCGGAGGCTAGCCGGAGAAGGCCAGCGCGACACGCCACCGGCCCCCACGCGGGCGCGTGGGGGCCGGTGGCGGAGCCGGTGCCGGTGCCGCTACGGCTTGAGCACCAGGGTGTCGCTGGTGCTCTCCTCGACGGCCTTCTCGGAGAACGCCCACGGCAGCAGTTCACCGGCGGCCCACTTGTCCGTCTGGTCGGTGTAGTGGGCGCTGTAGGCGTGGCCGGAGGCGCCGGTGAGGTTGATCCAGCGGGACTTGTCGAGGTCGCCGAGGTTGACCACCATCCGCATGGACGGCACCCACACCACGCCGTAGCCGCCCGCCGCGTTCCAGCCGGCGGCGTTGACCGCGGCCTCGCCGCCGCTGAGCTTCCACGGGCCGCGGTTGAGCGCGTACTTCACGAAGCCGGGGCCCTCGGTGCCCAGGGTCTGGTTCTTCAGGAACAGGCGGTGCAGCCGGCCCCAGTTCCAGCTGTCGATGTCCTTGCCGAGCTTGGCGGTCAGCTCCCAGCGGGCGTCGACCATGGCGCGCTTGAACAGGTCGTCGCGGTTGTGGTCGGCGCCCTTGCGGGTGCCGTTGGCCGGCGTCGTCCACCAGTCGCTCTTCGGCTTGTCCATCAGCAGCCGCACGACCTCGAACCAGCGGTCGCCGCCGTCCGGCTGCGCCTGGTCGGCGTCGCGCTGGCCGCACTCGCGGACCTTGTTGGTCTCGTCCGCCGGGCCGGTGGTGTTGACCGGGTCGACCCACAGGCACTGGCCCTCGACCCGCAGCTCCTTGGGCAGCTTGTTGCCGAAGGCGAGCTTGAGGATGTTGCGCCACACGGCGTTGAAGTAGGCGGCGGCCGCCGAGTCGGCGTCCTGGGTGTAGTCCCAGCCCTCCAGCAGCTTCTGCGCCTCGCGGACGTCCTTGTCCTCGACGTCGATCTTCAGCAGCTGGGGCACGAGCAGCTTGGCGATCTCGCTGCTGTTGTCCAGCTGCATCTGACGCATGTCGTCGGTGGAGATCTTTCCGCCGTCCTTGATCTTCTGCTCGATCAGGGAGGTGATCCGCTGGCTGCGCGTGCCGTAGCCCCAGTCGGTGGTGAGGGTGTACGGGTAGTCGTCCTCGTCGACGACGGCCTGGTTGGCGGTGACGATGTAGCCGCGCTCCGGGTCGTACTCGTAGGGCAGCTCGTCCTGGTCGATGTACTCGCCGGTCCAGCGGTAGTCGGGGTCCCAGCCGGGCGCCGGGACGGAGCCGTCGTGGCCCTCGGCGCGCACCGGGATCCGGCCGGGCAGGGTGTAGCCGATGTGCTCGCCGTCGGCGTAGACCAGGTTCTGCGAGGGGACGTCGAAGAGGGCGGCCGCCTCGCGGAAGTCGTCCCAGTTCTGCGCCCGGTCCATCGCGAAGACGGCGTCCATGGTGGTGCCCGCCTCCAGCGCCGTCCAGCGCAGCGCCACGCCGTAGCCGTCGCCGCGGTCGGGGGCGGCGGTCTCGACGGTGGCCTTCTTGCCGACCTTCACCAGCTCGTCGTCGCGGTCGGAGAGCAGGGGGCCGTTGTTGGTCTCGCGGACCACGATCTTCTTGGACTCGCCGCCGGCGACCTTGATGGTCTCCTCGCGGGTCTCGAAGGGGACCACCTTGCCGTCGTACTGGTAGCCGGCGCCGGTGATCTTCTCCAGGTAGAGGTCGGTGACGTCGACGCCGGAGTTGGTCAGGCCCCAGGCGATCTCCTGATTGTGGCCGATGACCACGCCGGGCATGCCCGCGAAGGTGTAACCCGCGACGTCGTAGCGGCACTTGTCGGAGACGGTGCGGCAGTGCAGGCCCATCTGGTACCAGACGGACGGCAACGAGGGCGACAGGTGCGGGTCGTTGGCCAGCAGGGGCTTGCCGGTGATGGTGTGCTCGCCGGAGACGACCCAGGAGTTGGAGCCGATGCCGTTGCCGTTCACGCCGACGGCGGTGGGCAGGTCGTCCAGGACGTTCTGGAGGCCGGACAGCTGGGTCTGGAGGGCGTCACCGGTGCCGGTGCCGGTCCCGTTACCGGTGCCGGTGCCGATGCCCGTGCCCGTGCCGGTCCCGGTCCCGGTGCCCGTGCCGGTCCCGGTCCCTGTTCCGGTGCCGGTGCCCGTGCCGGTCCCGGTCCCCGTGCCGCCGCCGGAGGAGCCGCCGCCCTCGAAGGTCTCGGACAGCTCGTCGTACTGGCCCTCCTGGACGATCGCCTTGTTCCGGTCGTAGGGGTACTCCGGGTACAGGTCGGCGATCTGCTTGGGACCCAGGCGGCTGGTCATCAGGGCGCGGTCGACCTCGTCCTGCATGTTGCCGCGCAGGTCCCAGGCCATCGCCTTCAGCCAGGCCACCGAGTCGACCGGCGTCCACTTCTGGGGCTTGTAGTCGTTGGTGAAGCCGAGGGCGGCGTACTCCAGGGAGATCTCCGCGCCGTCCTTGCCCTCCAGGTAGGCGTTGACGCCCTCGGAGTACGCCTGGAGGTACTTCTTCGTGGAGTCCGACAGCTTCTCGTCGTACTCCTCCTTCGCCACCCGGTGCCAGCCCAGCGTGCGCAGGAACTCGTCGTTGTCCACCTGGCTCTTGCCGAACATCTCGGAGAGCCGCCCGGCGGTCATGTGGCGGCGCACGTCCATCTCGTAGAACCGGTCCTGCGCCTGGACGTACCCCTGCGCCATGAACAGGTCCTCCTCGGAGGACGCGTAGATCTGCGGGACGCCGTAGCCGTCGCGCTTGACGTCGACCGGGCCGGACAGGCCCTTCAGCGTGAGCGAGCCGGTGGTCTGCGGGAAGGACGCGCGGACCGTGCTGACGGACCAGTACCCGCCGTACACGAGGCCGCCGATGACGGCCAGGACCAGCACGAGGACGATCAGGCGGCCTTTGCGCCCCTTCTTCCCCTTCTTCCTGCCGGACGTGCCGGGCTGCTGACCCGTAGAGGCGGTGTTGGTGGGGGGCATCGCTGTCCTTGCTGTCCTAACACGAGCGGCAGGGGCGGGCTGTGCTTCGTACTGAGCGACCGAGCGCTGGAGCAACTGTAGGCGCAGGCCCGGCTCCGCCTTGACGCGGAGTCGGGTACAGGCGCGCACGGACGTTCGATCCTGCCAAGGTGAGCGTCAAGAACTCGTCAAGAGTTAGGTAAGGTAACGAAGTAGTTGTCCGCAGAGCACTGCGGTTTCGTGTGCCATGGGGGTGTGTTTTCGCGCGCCGCGCGGTGCACTCGTCCGCGCTGCGGCCCGTATGTGGTCCGTATGTGGTCCGTACGCGGTCCGTGTCCGGTCTCCGTGCGGGCCGCACGTGGTCCGCGTGCGGTCCGTGTGCGGTCCGCAGTGCGGTCCGCGTGTGATCACCCGCGCGCGATCCGATCCGGTCCGTGCTGTGCGTCAGGGAAGGGAACGGCCGCTGACTGTCCACCACCTCAACCAGCTCCTGCTCGTCTGCTCGCTCGTCCTGCTCATCGCCGTGGCGGCGGTCCGGATCTCCTCGCGCAGCGGGCTCCCCAGCCTGCTCGTCTACCTGGCGATCGGCATCGCCATGGGCCAGGACGGCATCGGCGACATCCACTTCGACAACGCCGAGCTGACCCAGGTCATCGGGTACGCGGCCCTGGTCGTGATCCTGGCCGAGGGCGGTCTCGGCACGAAGTGGACGGAGGTCAAACCGGTCCTGCCGTCGGCCGCCGTCCTCTCCCTGGCCGGCGTCGGGGTGAGCGTCGGCGTGACCGCGGCCGGCGCCCACTACCTGACCGGGCTGGAGTGGCGGCAGGCGCTGATCGTCGGAGCGGTGGTGTCGTCCACGGACGCGGCGGCCGTGTTCTCGGTCCTGCGCAGAATCCCGCTGCCTGCGCGGATAACGGGCACCCTGGAGGCCGAGTCGGGCTTCAACGACGCCCCGGTGGTCATCCTCGTGGTCGCGTTCTCCACGGCCGGCCCGATCGAGCACTGGTACGTACTGCTGGGCGAGATCGCCCTGGAGCTGGCCATCGGCGCCGCCATCGGACTCGCGGTGGGCTGGCTCGGGTCCTGGGGTCTGAGGCACGTGGCGCTGCCCGCCTCGGGTCTCTACCCCATCGCCGTCATGTCCATCGCCGTCGCCGCCTACGCGGCCGGCGCCATGGCCCACGGCAGCGGCTTCCTGGCCGTCTACCTCGCCTCCATGGTCATGGGCAACGCCCGGCTGCCGCACTGGCCCGCCACCCGCGGCTTCGCCGACGGGCTCGGCTGGCTCGCCCAGATCGGCATGTTCGTGCTGCTCGGCCTGCTCGTCACCCCGCACGAGCTGGGGGACGACATCCTGCCCGCCCTGGTCATCGGACTGGTGCTGACCATGGTGGCGCGCCCGCTGAGCGTCGTGCTGTGCCTGCTGCCGTTCCGGGTGCCGTGGCAGGAGAAGACCCTGATGTCCTGGGCGGGGCTGCGCGGCGCCGTGCCCATCATCCTGGCGACCATCCCCATGGTGGAGGGCGTCGACGGCAGCCGCCGGATCTTCAACATCGTCTTCGTCCTGGTCGTCGTCTACACCCTGGTCCAGGGCCCGACGCTGCCCTGGCTGGCCCGCAAGCTCAGCCTGGGCAAGGGGGACGAGGCGGCCGACCTCGGCATCGAGTCGGCGCCCCTGGAGCGGCTGCGCGGGCACCTGCTGTCCGTGACCATCCCCGAGGGCTCGAAGATGCACGGCGTGGAGGTCAGCGAACTGCGGCTGCCGGCCGGGTCCGCCGTCACGCTGGTGGTCCGCGAGGGGAAGTCGTTCGTGCCGCTGCCGACCACGGGCCTGCGGCGCGGGGACGAGCTGCTCGTGGTGGCCACCGACCCGGTCCGCGACGCCGCCGAGGCGCGGCTGCGCGCGGTCGGTCACGGCGGCAAGCTGGCCGGCTGGCTGGGCTCCGGGGACGCGAACCGCAATCCAAGGTGAAGGGAAGGAGGGTGCGCGCTTTCACAGGTTGCGCCCGCCTTCGCCCCTGTACGATGAATGCGGCACCTGATCGAACCAACTCTGCCTGAAGCAGAGCTGGCGCGACCGTATGGCGGCCGGCACGCCCCCTCCCCTTCCGGGCTCCGGCATCTACCGCAGTCCGCGCAAGAGGACAGCTCTCGGCGCTCCCGCACGGTGACTACCGTGCGGCGGACCGCGCTACCAGGCGGCAGAAAGGCACGGGCCGTGGCATCCACGGTCACCCCGTCGAAGAAGTCGCCGGACCGGGAGCGCGACGCGTCCCGCTCCGACCGCCCCGGATACGGTCGGCTGCTGCGCACCCGCGGCGCCTGGACGTTCCTGCTCCCCGGCTTCGCGGCACGCCAGCCGTTCGCCATGCTGACGCTCTCCATCGTGCTGCTGGTGCAGCACACCACCGGCTCCTACGGCGTCGCGGGCGCCGCCGCGGCCGTCACCGGCGTCTCCATGGCGCTGTTCGCCCCCTACAGCGGCCGGCTCGCCGACCGCTACGGACAGCGCGCGGTCCTGCTCCCCGGCGTCCTGGTGCACGCCGCGTCCGGTCTCACCCTGACCGTCCTCGCGCTCGCCGACGCGCCGCTGTGGGCGCTGTTCGCGGCGGCGGTGCCCACCGGCGCCTCGGTGCCCCAGGTCGGCCCGATGGTGCGGGCCCGCTGGGGCGTGAAGCTCAAGGACTCCCCCCTGATGAGCACGGCGGCCGCCTTCGAGTCCGTCACCGACGAGCTGACCTTCGTCCTCGGCCCGCTGCTGGCGACCGCCCTGTGCACGGCCGTGAACCCGGCCGCGGGCCTGGTCACGGAGGCCGCGCTCACCCTGGTCGGCGGTCTGCTGTTCGCCGCGCAGAAGAGCACCCAGCCGGTGGCCGGCCGCTCCGCCGGGGGGCACGCGCGCGTGGAGCACGTCCCGGCGCTGCGCGTGCCCGGTGTGCGCGTCCTGGTCGTGGCCTTCCTGGGCATCGGTTCCGTCTTCGGCGGCATGCAGGTCTCGCTCGCCGCGTTCACCGAGTCGATCGGCGAACCCGGGCTGAACGGCGTCCTGTACGGGATCTTCGCCGCGGGCAACATGCTCTCCGGCCTGGCCTGCGGCGCCATCGCCTGGAAGGTGGCCCCGCAGCGGCGCCTGCTGGTCGGCTACGCCGCCCTCGCCCTGACCGCGTCCGGCCTGTGGGCGGCGCACTCGGTGCTCGTGCTGGCCGGGCTCGGCCTGCTGGTCGGCATGTGCATCGCTCCGGCCCTGGTCACCGGGTACACGCTGGTCGAGGAGCTGGTCCCGGCGGGCGCCCGCACCGAGGCGTTCACCTGGCTGACCGGTGCCGTGGCGCTCGGCCAGGCGGCGGCCGTGACCGTCTCCGGTCAGCTGGAGGACCGGTTCTGGGGCGGCGCCGGCTTCCTGGTGCCGATGGCCGGCACCGTGCTCGCGCTGGCGACGCTGCTGGCGCTGCGTTCGCGGCTGGCGGCAGCGCCCCGGGGACGTACGGTCGCACGTGGCGTCGGTCACCGCGAGCACGCCGCAGTGGACTGATGCCGGGGAATGCGTCACTATGGACCGTCGTTAGCACTCATCGAGTGAGAGTGCCAGGAGGAAGACAAGTGCCGACGTACCAGTACCAGTGCACCGAGTGCGGCGAGGGCCTCGAGGCGGTGCAGAAGTTCACCGATGACGCCCTGACCGAGTGCCCCAACTGCCAGGGCCGCCTGAAGAAGGTGTTCTCGGCGGTCGGCATTGTCTTCAAGGGCTCCGGCTTCTACCGCAACGACAGCCGCGGCAGCTCGTCCAGCAGCACGCCGGCGTCGTCGGCGTCGTCATCGAAGTCGTCGTCCTCGACGTCCTCCTCGGACTCGGGCTCCTCCTCGTCGTCGGGTTCGTCCTCGTCGTCGAGCTCCGGCAGCTCGTCCAGCACCACCGCCGCGTAAGGCGCCCCGCACCGTTCACGGGACCCTGTCGTCGTCCGACGACAGGGTCTTCGGCGTCGACCGGGGCGGCTAGGGTGCGGGCATGGCGAACAAGGTGAATGCCGAGATCGGCGTGATCGGCGGCTCCGGTTTCTACTCGTTCCTCGACGACGTGACCGAGGTCGAGGTGGACACCCCCTACGGGCCGCCCAGCGACTCCCTCTTCCTCGGCGAGGTCGCCGGCCGG
>MUMD01000149.1 GCA_002155895.1 Streptomyces rochei | reverse complement strand
CCTGTACGCCTTCTCCACCGAGAACTGGAACCGTCCGGATCCCGAGGTGGAGTTCCTGATGCGTCTGGTGCGCAGGGTCGTGCGCAAGCACGCACCGTCGCTGCTCGCCCGCGGCATTCGCTGCCGGTTCCTCGGAGTCGCGGACCCGCGCGTCCCCCGAGGACTGGCGCGGGACTTCGACGACCTGACGACGCTGACCGAGGAGAACCGGGGCATGACGCTGACCGTCGCCTTCGACCACGGAGGGCGTCGGGACATCGTCCAGGCCGCGCGGTCGCTGATCCTCAGCGGGACGCCCGCCGACGACGTGACCGAGCGGCTCTTCGCGGAGCACCTGCCGTTCCCCGACACCCCCGACGTTGATCTGGTGATCCGCACCTCCGGCGAGCAGCGCATCTCCAACTTCATGCTCTGGCAGGTCGCCTACGCCGAGTGGGTCTTCCCCGAAGCCCTCTGGCCGGACTTCCGCGCCGCCGACTTCCTCGCCTGCCTGCACACCTACCGGTGCCGCGACCGCCGATTCGGCGGAGTACCGCCTCGGACGAACGGAGACCGTTCATGACCACCACGACCACGGGCACGACCGACGAGGCGTCCTTCTTCGGCCCGGACTCCCAGTTCAGCGCCTTCTTCGACGACCCGCGCTGGGCACTGGCGATGATCCGCGCCACGGTGCTGGAGGCCGCTCACCCGCAGATCGGCGCCGCTCTCGTCGACAACTCCACCTTCGTCGCGCACCCTTGGCGCCGCCTGCGCAACACCTTCCTCAGCATGCGGCGCATGTTCGGCGCCGACCCCGCGGTGCGCGAAAGGGAAGCCGCCCGGCTCAACCGGCTGCACGCCCGCATGAGCGGCTCCGACTCCCGTGGTCGCGCCTACGACGCGATGGACCGGGCGACCCGGGCCTGGGTGGTCGCCACGCTCTTCGAGAGCGCGGTCACGATGTGCAGGCTGAGCGGTCAGCCGCTCGGCCAGGACAGCATGGAGCGCATGTACGCCGAGTACCGCGCGTTCCTCGCCGCGCTCGACGGAGACGCCGAAGAACTCCCCGAGGATCTGAACGACTTCTGGCCGTACTTCGACCGGGTCGTCGAGAACGAGCTGGAGAACACCGAGGCGGCCCGCGTCATTCTCTACCGCCTCTTCGACCACCTGCCCGCGCCCGCGCTGCTCGACGGCGCCCCGGCACTGTGGGCGGCCGGCCGTGCCATCGGCGGCCCGCTCCTCGGAGCGATCACCGTCGCCTCGCTTCCCGAGCCGTACCGGCGCCGGGCCGGACTGCCCGAGACGCCCGGCGCCTCGACCCTCATGCAGGGGGCCTACCTCGCCGCCGGGCTGGCGCGCTTCCTGCCCGCCGGCTGGATCAACGCCGAAAGCATCATCGAGACCCTGTCCCTCTCACCCGACAGTGACGACCCACGCGCCCGGACCGCGGCCGCCCTGAACTCCCGTGTGAAGCGAGCGGCGGCCCTGCTCCGCCTCCTCACACCGCTGGGCGCGGATCCCGAGCCCGACCGGTCATCCCCGACGGACAGGGGTGAGGGCCGGCGTTCGGCGGAGGAGTTCTTCCGAACCGTGCTGGACCAGACGGGAGACGGCCTCCTCGACTGGCCCGACCTCGCCGCCATGGCTCGGGAACTGTCCACGCGACTCGACCTGGACGAGCCGGAGGAAACCCGGCTCTACGACGCCTTCGCCGCCTGGTGGCGGGAGCTCCAGGCCGCCCTGGACACGGACGGCGACGGCCGGGTGAGCGCGGAGGAGTACGCCGCCGCCGTCCCGTCCCTCGCCGGGCCCGCGCTCATCCGCGTCGCCGAGGCCCTCTTCGAGGCCACCGACAGGGACGGCAGCGGAACCATCGACGCGGTGGAGTACCGAGCGCTCTTCCGCACCGCCTTCCACCGCGACCTGGACACCACCGACGGCACCTACGGGCGGAGCGCCTTCGTGGGCGACTTCGTGTCCTTCATGTCAGGACGCCGCACGAGCACCCCTTACGATCCCCTCCTCGCCGACGCCTGACCCGCCCCCGCGCGGTCCTCAGTCCGTACGCGCGCCTCCCGCCACCAATACACGACCAGAAGGGCGGTCACAAGGGCGGTCAGCAGGCCGAGGGCCCGACGGCTCCCGCGGCGCCGCGTGTCCGAGAAGCGGAGCGGCCGGGGAGCCCCGGTCGGCGACCCGCCGAGATCACCGGGCCCGGTCGCCGACCAGGACGCGCACGGCTCCGCGGTCTCGGCCAGTTCCCTGGCGATGGTCTGCCACACCCGATCGGGAGGAGGGGTGGGCAGATCAGGTTCCTCGACGCCGCGGGCGGCTACGACGACCCGGACCATCTGACTCAGCTCCTCCCGGCAGCGGGCGCACCGGGCGATGTGGCGGAGGGCTCGGTGGTCGTTCGGTGAGACGTCGTTGCCCAGGGCCAGTTGCCCCAGGTGGACGGGGTCGACGTGCGCCACCGTCACCCTCCTGTTCGTGTCCGGGTCATTCCTTCGGCCGAGGCGCCGCGCGGCGCTCGGCCTCCTGAACAGTCCCGCGCCACGCGGCGCCGCGGACGCGAGCGGCAGCTCGATCGGGGGTCGGCCGTGCGGGGTCCTCGTCCTGGGCGCGGCCCTGCTCGATCCCTTCGCGCAGCCGGAGCAGGCCGCGTCGGGTGTGACTCTTCACGGTGCCCAAGGGCATGCCCGTGCGCTCGGCGATCTGGATCTGGGTGAGGTCCTCGTAGAAGGCCAGGCACAGCACCTCGCGCTGGCCGCTCGGCAGCCGGGACAGGGCGTCGACCAGGAGGACCCGGTCCAGGACGTCGTCCGGCACACCGTCGCGGGACTGCCGGGCGGCGGTGTGGTGGGCGACGGTGTCGACCAGATCGAGGCGCCTGGTCCGGGCGGCCAGGGCGTCGACGATCTTGCGGCGGGTGATGCCGACGAGCCACCCGCCGAGCGGCCCCCGCTGCGGGTGGTAGCCGTTGCGCCCGCGCCAGGCACCGAGGAACACCTGCTGGGTCACGTCCTCCGCCTCGTGCGTGTCACCGAGGGAGCGCGTGGCCATCGTGTGGACGAGCGAGCCCCAGCGCCGGTAGACGGCCGCGAAGGCGGTCTCGTCCGCGGCGAGCAGACCACGCGCGAGTTCGTCCTCGATGGCGGTGTCGGTGGCCCGTGGGTGTGCCTGGCCTACCGGTGTGTGTCGTGAGTGGGTGGACATGACCTGTTCCTCCTGCCGTCCGCGCGGAGCGCGGGAGAAGACCGCCCGGGGAGCGGGTCGGGACGGCGTCCGCCGTTGCCAACGGCTCGTGGAGTTCAGTGTGGTGAGATGAAACGACGCGGACAACGCGCGTCGTTTGTGCGTCGTAAGGTGGACACATGGACATGGGCGAGCGCGATCCCGACGCGTCGGGCGGACCGAGCGGCGGCGGGCTCTCCACCGGCGAGGTGGCCAGGCGGCTGGGCGTGGCCCCGACGACGGTCCGCACCTGGGACCGCCGCTACGGCCTCGGCCCCGCCGCGCACACCGGCGGCCGGCATCGCCGCTGGACGCCCGAAGACCTGGCCCGACTGGAGCGCATGTGCGCACTGACCGCCACCGGTCTGCCGCCGTCCGAGGCGGCCCGCCTGGCCCTGGACCCGGCCGGCACGGGCGGGTCCGCCCCGGTGACGGACCGGTCGGCTTCCGACACCCGGACGGCGCGGGAGGCGGCGGTACCCGGCGCCCCGCCGGCGGCCCGCGCGCGCGGCAGGCGACGCCGGGCCGGCACCGGACTCGGGCTCGGTGACGTACGCCAGGAGTGCAAGGGAGTAGCCCGCGCGGCCCTACGCCTGGACGCCGCCGCCCTGGAGACCCTCCTGGGGGAGGCGATCGAGCAGCACGGCCTGGTCGCGGCCTGGACGGAAGTGATCATGCCGACGCTGCAGGCCGTCGGCCGGAAGTGGGAGAGGTCGGGGGAGCGGTACGTCGAGGTCGAGCACTTCCTGTCGTGGCACGTCTCCGGTGCTCTGCGCCGCCATGCGCCGCCGGTGCCCGCCGATCGCCCCGGCGCGCTGACGGTG
Source organism: Streptomyces rochei (assembly GCA_002155895.1). Lineage (GTDB taxonomy): Bacteria > Actinomycetota > Actinomycetes > Streptomycetales > Streptomycetaceae > Streptomyces > Streptomyces rochei. The sequence goes on along the minus strand of MUMD01000149.1, from coordinate 3,273 downwards.
CTCGCCTGTGTGCCCGCGGAGCACCACACGCTGCCCCTGGAGGCGCTGGCCGCGGCCCTCGCCGAACGCGGCCTCCCGGTGCGCATGTTCGGCGGCGCGCTGCCCGTCGAGTCCCTTGTGGCCGCCGTACGCAGGACGGGGCCGGCGGCCGTGGGGCTGTGGGCGCAGTCGCGGAGCACGGCCAGCCGGCCGCTGGCGGAACACATCGCGCAGATCGAGTGGGGCGTGCGCGGCGCCCGCCGGAAGCCGGTCGTCCTGACGCTCGGCCCCGGCTGGGCGGGGCAGACCGCACCCGGCCTGCCGCGGCCCGCCGGGCTGGCGGAGGCGGTCGCGGCGGTGGCGTCCGCCGCGACCGGTGAAGCGACCCCGCAGCCGGGTACGTGACGTGATGTCCGCGGGGACCGCCGCGCGACCAGCAGCGTCCAGGCGACCTGTACTCGGGCTCCCGGGCATCAGGCCGACGGCTCGCCGACGCGGTGCCCGGCGGAGGAGGCCGCGCGGCCCCCGTCCGTCGGTGTCCGCCGCGGGCCGGTCAGCGAGGGCCGCCTCGCGGAGTACGGGGGCGCTGACCGCGCTCCGTGGGCGCCGTGGACCGGTGGGCGCTCATGCCCTTGGCGGCGGCCTGCGCGATGTTGCGCGCCATGCCGCCGAAGACGACCGCGTGGAACGGCGAGACCGCCCACCAGTAGGCGTGCCCCAGCAGGCCACGGGGATGGAACAGGGCACGCTGGCGGTAGCGCGTGCGGCCCACGGCGTCCGTCTCGGCGTACATCTCCAGCCAGGCCAGACCGGGCAGCCGCATCTCCGCGCGCAGCCGCAGCAGTCGGCCGGGCTCGATCTCCTCGACCCGCCAGAAGTCCAGTGAGTCACCGACCCGCAGGCGCTCGGCGTCGCGACGGCCCCGGCGCAGGCCGACGCCGCCGACGAACCGGTCGAGCCAGCCGCGCACCGCCCAGGCGAGGGGGAAGGAGTACCAGCCGTTGTCACCGCCGATGCCTTCGATGACCTTCCACAGCGACGCGCGGGACGCGTCGACCGGCAACTGGCGTTCGTCCCGGTAGAGGCTGCCGCCGGCCCAGTCGGGGTCGGTCGGCAGCGGGTCGCTGGGAGCGCCGGGCACGGCCGCGGACGACCAGCGGGTGGCCACCTGGGCGTCCCGAACCTTGCGCAGGGCCAGTTCCAGGGCCTCGTCGAACGGCAGCGGCCGGCCCGGCGCGTCGGGCACGTAGCGGGCGATGTCGTGCTCGTGGCAGACGACCTCGTGGCGCAGCGACTCCGTCAGGGGACGGGCGATGGAGGCCGGCACCGGGGTGACCAGGCCCACCCAGTGGCTCGAGAGTCCGGGGGTGAGGATCGGCACCGGCACGATGAGCCGTCGCCGCAGCCCGGCGACGGCGGCGTAGCGGCACATCATCTCCCGGTACGTGAGGACGTCCGGCCCGCCGATGTCGAAGGCCCGGTCGACGTCGGGCGGCATTCCGGCGGAGCCGACGAGGTAGCGCAGTACGTCGCGGACGCCGATCGGCTGGGTGCGCGTGTGCACCCAACTGGGGGTCACCATGACCGGCAGGCGCTCGGTGAGATAGCGCAGCATCTCGAACGAGGCCGAACCCGATCCGATGACGACCGCGGCCCGGAGCACCGTGGCGGGCACCGGCCCCTCCAGGAAGATCCGCCCGACCTCGGCCCGAGAGCGCAGGTGGGGGGAGAGGGAACGCTCGGGTACGCCCGCCGGGGTGAGTCCGCCCAGGTAGACGATCCGCCGGACCCCGGCGGAGTGCGCCTGCTCGGCGAAGATCCGGGCGGCCCGGCGGTCGGTGTCCTCGAAGCCCGAGCCGGAGCCGAGGGCGTGCACCAGGTAGTAGGCTACGTCGACCCCGCGCATGGCCTCGGCGACGGACGCGGCGTCCGTGACATCGCCGCGCACCGTCTCGACGTCCTGCGCCCAGGGATGATCGCGCAGCTTGCCGGGGGAGCGGGCCAGACACCGGACCCGGTGACCGGCCCGCAGCAGCTCCGGCACCAGCCGGCCGCCGATGTATCCGGACGCCCCGGTGACCAGGCAGAGCAGTCGCTCGCCGTCCGGCTGTCGATCCTCGTCCGCCACCACTGTTCCCCTCACCCGTCGGGTACGACGTGCCTCTCCTGTCCGATGATGAGCGCTGTGAGGTGACCGCGCCCGCCGCGCCGGTGCGATCCGCGACCCCGACGACGCACCGGAAACCGCTCGGTTCCGCCGCCACCTCCAGCCGGTACCGGCCTGTCGGGGCCGGCGACCGCATGTCGAGGCCGAGACGAGTCACGGCGCCCGCCGCCCTGCCCCACGCATCCACTTCAGCGGCGGATCGGGGCACGGATGCACGACGTGGCCCGCAGGCGCCCGTGACACCCCTCGCGGGTGACCGGCCGGGGCCGGGTCAGCCCGCTCCGGCGTCTCTCTGATCAGTAAGGTCATGGACCTATGAAGGGCCTGATCGTGCTGTCCGCCGTGTTCGTCGTCTTCGTCATGCCAACGGTCCTGGTATGTCTGCCGGCTCGGCGCGCGAGGGTCCCCAACTGGATCCTGACCGTTTTCCTGTTGGCCGGGTGGCTGACCGTGTTCACCGGCTGGTTCCTGTCCCAGCGTGCGCAGCCGGGCCTGTTCCCCGAGACGTCGCCCTGCCATGGCATCCGCGCCACCCCTGTCTCGCGGTACCTCCCGCCCGATTCCTTCTGCCGCCACGCTGACGGGGAATTGCGGACGGTCAACGGGCCGGACGCCAGGTTCCTGTTCTGGGCCGCGGCCTGCACCACCGTGGCGATGCCGATCGCCGCCGTCCGCGCACGACGCCGTGCGGCGGGCCGAGCGGCGGACGGATCTTGAGAGAGTCGATCGCCCAGGCCGAGATCGATCTGGCGGCCAGGAGCGAGCCCTTGCGGGGCGCCGCCTATCGCTATGCCTTGCGCCTTGCCGAGGTGGCCCGAGGCGAGGTGACTGAGGCGTCGGCGCTGCGGGGGCCGCAGGTCCAGTTCATGGACGCCGCCTACGGCGACATGTGGCCCGGTCGGCGACGGGGGACGTGGATTCCAGCTCCTCTCGGTGAGCGGCCCTTGCTCCGGACCGGGACGGGGCGAAGGGACCGTGCAGGGCCGCCCACTGCAGCAGCAGCACGGTCTTGCCGTCGGTGATGCGACCGTCGCGAGTCATGTCGAGGGCTTCGGAGAAGGGCAGTTCGAGGACTTCGATGTCCTCGCCCTCCTCCTCCACTCCGCCGCCGGGCCCGGCGCGGTCGG
>MUMD01000148.1 GCA_002155895.1 Streptomyces rochei | reverse complement strand
AGGGGACGCCGAATTCGGCGTGGCCGAGGAGGGATCCGACCTGGCGGATCGTTTCGGCGGCGATGAGAGGGTCGTGGTAGCGGCCGTCGATCGGGGTGAAGAAGCTGTGGCCGCGCGGCCACTGGGCGGCGACTTTGAAGCGTGTGTCGTCCACGCGCTCCCAGTCGGTGAGCATGACCTCGGCGACGGCGGCGCGGTGGACCAGTTCCTTGGGGACGGTCGTCGTCAGGTTCGGGTAGCGGAAGAGGCTGGGCCGCAACCGCGGGGTGCCGGCGGGCAGTACGGGCTCCTGGCCGAGGGCCGGGTGTGTTGCGGGGAACGCGCTGGTAGCCATTTTTCCCCCTGCTAATGGACGTATCGAAAGCGCTCCGTCCGCCGTCGGTGACGGACGTGATGAAAGATAGGGACCGTCCGGTTTGATTTCTAGGGGAACCGGTCCCTCCGACGAGCCGCTCTTGGAGGCCGTCCTTCCGGAAGCCGTCGCTCCGCCCGGCACCCTGCTCTGTTGCCGAAGGCGGGCCCCTGCGGGCGCCTGCGGGGCGGCGGGGCCGGCGCCCGTCCTCTCGAGCGGAAGTGCAGCGCTCCTGTAGTGCGCGGGCGGACGGTGGCCGCACGCCGAGAGGAGGGGACATGGCCGAACCGGAGCGGGCCGTGCCCGCTGTGCGCATCGAGCGCGGACGTGCCGGTGCCGAGGAACTGGCCGCGCTCACCGTCGTGCTGTACGCGCTGACGGCCCGCCGGGACGAGGGGCCGGGCGGGCGGGAGCGGTCCGGGGCTGCCCCGTGGCGGCCCGGACACCGGGCCGGGGCCTACCGGTCCCCCTACTGCTGGCGGTAGGCCGGCACCGCATCTTCCATGGCTGATTCCTGTGCGCGCCGAGCTCCCCGAACCAAAACCGCATAGATGGTTTGTTACGGTGAAGCGACGACCGGGCCGCGCCATGAGGGAGGGACAGATCGTGACGATACTCAATGACATTCCTCGGGTGGCGCTTCCCGCGGAGCCGGCGGACGCGCGCGGGCGGGTGGCCGAGCTGCACGGTGTGCGTGCGCAGGCGCTGGCCGGGCCGAGCGAGAAGGCGACGGCGGCGCAGCACGCCAAGGGCAAGCTGACCGCGCGGGAGCGGATCGAGCTGCTGGTGGATGCGGGGTCGTTCCGGGAGGTCGAGCAGTTGCGGCGGCACCGGGCGACCGGGTTCGGGCTGGAGGCCAGGAAGCCGTACACGGACGGTGTGATCACCGGCTGGGGCACGGTGGAGGGCCGGACGGTCTTCGTCTACGCGCACGACTTCCGGATCTTCGGCGGTGCGCTGGGCGAGGCGCACGCCACGAAGATCCACAAGATCATGGACATGGCCATCGCGGCCGGTGCTCCGCTGGTCTCCCTCAACGACGGTGCGGGCGCCCGGATCCAGGAGGGTGTCTCGGCGCTCGCCGGCTACGGCGGCATCTTCCAGCGCAACACCAGGGCGTCCGGGGTCATCCCGCAGATCAGTGTGATGCTCGGCCCGTGCGCGGGCGGCGCGGCCTACAGCCCCGCCCTCACCGACTTCGTGTTCATGGTGCGGGACACCTCGCAGATGTTCATCACCGGTCCCGACGTGGTCAAGGCGGTCACCGGCGAGGAGATCACCCAGAACGGTCTGGGCGGGGCCGACGTCCACGCCGAGACCTCCGGTGTGGCGCACTTCGCCTACGACGACGAGGAGACCTGCCTCGCCGAGGTCCGCTACCTGCTGTCGATGCTCCCGCAGAACAACCGGGAGTTCCCGCCCTGCACGCCCTGCTCGGACCCGCAGTCCCGGCGTTCCGAGGCGCTGCTGGACCTGGTGCCGGCGGACGGCAACCGTCCCTACGACATGGCCAGGGTCATCGAGGAGATCGTCGACGACGGCGAGTACCTGGAGGTCCACGAGCGCTGGGCCCGCAACATCATCTGCGCCCTGGCGCGTCTGAACGGGCAGGTCGTGGGCATCGTCGCCAACCAGCCGCAGGCCCTGGCCGGCGTCCTGGACATCGAAGCTTCCGAGAAGGCCGCCCGCTTCGTCCAGATGTGCGACGCCTTCAACATCCCCCTCGTCACCTTCCTGGACGTCCCCGGCTTCCTGCCGGGCGTGGACCAGGAGCACGGCGGCATCATCCGCCACGGCGCCAAGCTGCTGTACGCGTACTGCAACGCCACCGTCCCGCGGATCTCCCTGATCCTGCGCAAGGCCTACGGCGGCGCCTACATCGTGATGGACTCCCAGTCCATCGGCGCCGACCTCACCTACGCCTGGCCGACCAACGAGATCGCGGTGATGGGCGCCGAGGGCGCCGCCAACGTCATCTTCCGCCGGCAGATCGCCGAGGCCGAGGACCCCGACGCGGTGCGCGCCCGCATGGTCAAGGAGTACAGGGCCGAGCTGATGCACCCCTACTACGCGGCCGAACGCGGCCTGGTCGACGACGTCATCGACCCCGCCGAGACCCGCGAGGTGCTGATCGAGTCCCTGGCGATGCTGCGCACCAAGGACGCCGACGTGCCCTCCCGCAAGCACGGCAACCCCCCGCAGTGACGGAGTGATCGATGGCCAGACAGGAACGTGCGGTGCGTACGCGGGAAGCCCTGATCAGGTCTGCGGCCGAGATCTTCCACGACGAGGGCTTCCACGCTGCCGCGCTCACCACGATCAGCTCCAGGGCGGGGGTGAGCAACGGCGCACTGCACTTCCACTTCGCCAGCAAGGCGGCGCTGGCGGACGCGGTGGAGGAAGCGGCCGCAGACGTGCTGCGGGCCGTCGTCGGCCGGTGGGACGGGGGGCCGCCCGGGGTTCTGCAGTGCCTGGTGAACGCCACCCATGAGCTGGCCTGCGCCCTGCAGAACGACGTGGTGCTGCGGGCGGGTTTCGAGCTGAGCCGGGAGGCCGGCCGGCAGCCGCGGACCGACCTGCGGCTGTGCTGGCAGAACTGGGTCACCGACATGGTCGGCCGGGCCGGGCGCGGCGGCGAGCTGCGCGAGAGCGTGGCGCCGGAGAGCGCCGTGGCCGCCGTGGTCGCCGCCACCAGCGGCTTCGAGGTGCTCGGCATGCGCAACCAGGCGTGGCTGTCGCGCAGTACGGTCGCCCAGTTCTGGCTGCTGCTCCTGCCCGCGCTCGCGCCGGCGCCGCACGCCGGGCTCTGGCAGGCCGAGGGCTCCTGGACCGGGACCGCCACCGGATAATTAAAGACCGTACGGTCTCCTTTGGGGGCGCCGACCGGACGCCCGAATCGGGCATTCGGGAAACGGCGCCCCTTTTCCCTGTGCGGGGCTTCCCCGTCCCGCGCGATCCGCGCCGATGGTTTCCAGTCAATCGCTCCGGTGCTGTACAGGGCGCGGTTTCGCGCAACACTGGCGAATCATGGGCGGGTTGAGTGATGAACGGCCTGCTCGGAGCCGGGTTGTGGGCAGATGTTCGATCAGGGTTTGACTGGATCTGGGCGATGCCGGGGCGACGCGTCGAGTCCACATTGACAAACCGACTGAGCTGTTTTTTTATCGGGACTGCAGCCGCGCCGGGTCCCGGACAGCGGGAGACGCGCAGGCCGGCCACCGGCCTGCGGCCTTGAAAACATGGGGGAAACGTGGACATCGAAGTGCTGGGTGCGCTGTCGGTGCGCGAACACGGGGTGTCGGTCGTGCCGACCGCACCCAAGCCGCGCCAGGTCCTGGCCCTGCTCGCGCTCAACGCCGACCAGGTGGTCCCGGTGGCCGCGCTCGTCGACGAACTGTGGGGGGAGAACCCGCCGCGCAGCGCGCGGACCACCCTGCAGACCTACGTCCTGCAGCTGCGCGAGCTGATGGCCCAGGCGCTGGCCCACGGCCCCGACGAACGCTGCACCGCCAAGGACATCCTCGCCACGGTTCCCGGCGGCTACCGCCTGCAGACACGCGGCGGCCACGTCGACTACCGCGAGTTCGACCAGCGCGCCGGCCTCGGCTACCGGGCCATGGACGCCGAGGACTACGCCGGCGCGGCCCGCCGGCTGGCCGACGCGCTCGCGCTGTGGAACGGGCAGGCCCTGACCGACATCCAGGCCGGCCTGCGCATCGACACGGAGGTCAAGCGGCTGGAGGAGGCCCGGCTGTGCGCGCTCGACCAGCGCATCGAGGCCGACCTGCGGCTCGGACGCCACCGGGAACTGCTGTCGGAACTGACGGTCCTGGTCAACCAGTACCGCATGCACGAGAGCCTGCACGGCCAGTTCATGCTGGCCCTGCACCGCTCGGGCCGGCGCGGTGAGGCCCTCAACGTCTACCAGCGGCTGCGCAGCACACTCGTGCACGAGCTGGGCCTGGAACCCTCCGCCGCGCTCAGCCGCCTGCAGCGCTCCATCCTCATGGCCCGCCCCGAGACGCCCGCCGCCGCCGGCGGCAGCGGCCGCCTCGTCACCCGCTGACCCGGCCGCCGTTCCTCACGGGCCGCACGGATGGTGTGCCGTGAGCCGGGCGACCTGCTCGGACAGCTCCCGCTGCTGCCGGCGCAGCAGCTCCACGTGGCCGCGCAGCCGCACCAGCTCCTCCCGGAGCACCCCGAGTTCGTCCCCGCCCTGCCCGGCCGTCCCGGCCCCCGCCCGGTCGGCGGAGTCCGCCGCCGGCTCACAGGAGTGCAGAATCGCTTCTCTGCGACGGCTGAGCACCTGTCCCGGCCCGATACCCAGATCACGGGCCAGCCGCCGGCGCGCCCTGTCGTAGGTGCTCAGCGCCTCGGCCCGGCGGCCGCAGCGGTGCAGCGCCGTCATCAGCTGCTCGTGGAACCGCTCACGCAGCGGGTGCACGGCGACCAGCTCCTCCAGCTCACCGGTGATCTCCGCACAGCGGTCCGCCCGCAGACACACGTCGTAGAGCACCTCCAGGGCACGCAGCCGGCTCTCCTCCAGCAGCGCCGCCTCGGCCGAACAGATGGGCCCCTGGCCGCTGCCCTGCAGAGCGGGCCCGCGCCACAGCGCCAGACCCTCGCGCAGCACCTCCACCGCCCGGCCCGGGGCGGTGGCGGCCAGCTCGCGCCCCTGGCCCACCAGACGGTGGAAGCGCTGCGCGTCCGTCACCGCCGGCCCCAGGCTCAGGGTGTAGCCCAACGGGGAGGTCCGCAGCCACACATGGCGCGGCCCGCCCGGGCCCGGGGCCGGCAGCAGCCGCCGCAGCCGGGCCACATGGGCCTGCAGCGCGTTGGCGGCATTGACCGGAGGCTGCCCGCCCCACAGCTCCTCCACGAGGCACTCGGCCGGCACCGCCTGCCCGGCCCTCACCAGCAGCGCGCCCAGCAGCGCACGCTGCTTCGCACCCGCGGGAACGACCCGGACGCCAAAACGCTCGTCGTGGATCTGCACGGAACCAAGAATCCGGAACTCCATCTCGCCCTTGCCCGGGAAGCACCCGATTCCGCATCCGCCGGCCCGGATCACGGCCCCGGTATTCCCTCACGAATAGCAGGTGCACTTCCTTCCGCACGGACTCTATCCGCCCATGGTTTCCGGCACGCTATTCTCCAGCCGGCCCCGTACCGGCGTGGGCGATTCCTCGAGAGTTCTTCAGCCCCCGCGGCCCCGGCCCGCCCGAAAAGGACAGGACACCGCGACCGAAAAGCCCGCCCCGCCCGGACAGCCGGTGACACCCACCCGCCGCCGGCGGCCAGGACAGGAAACCCGGTACCGCCGGCCAGGACAGGGAACCCTCCGCCACCGGCCGGAACAGGGAACCCTCCGCCACCGGCCGGGACAGGGGCTCGGCGCCGCCGCCCGGGACAGGAAACCCTCCGCCGTCGGACGGCCGGCCACGACCGTCCCCGGACGGCCGGCACCGCTCCCCGGCCCCCGCACGCGCCGCCCGACGCCGTCACCGCGGCCCTCGCCGTGGCCGGAAAAACAACCGAAACGAATACGCCCCCGACCGTACCGGGCGCAAAATCACCACCCGTGAGCGGTAACCCGGCGACAGCCCGGACAAAGCCGCAGCCTCCTGTCTTCCAGGGACGGGTCAAGAATAACTAGAGCCGCCCTCGCGCGCCGATCAGAGAACCGTCCGGTTCCTCTTGCCGCGGAGTGGCGGGAATGACGCGGACAGGCGCAAGGAGGCAGTATCAAGTAGCTCCGTCAACGGCTCAGAACCAGTCGCCCCGAAACATTGCGGAGGGAATTATGGAAATAAAAGTCCTGGGTGCGTTGAACGCCGAATTCGAGGGAATCTCGGTCGTCCCCAGTGCGGGCAAGCCCCGGCAGATCCTGGCGCTGCTCGCCCTGTACCCCGGCCGGGTGGTGCCGGTGCCCACCCTCATGGAGGAGATCTGGGGCACCGACCTGCCGCAGAGTTCGATGACCACGCTGCAGACGTACATCCTCCAGCTGCGCCGCCTGCTGGGCACGGCCATGGGCCCCGACGTGCCGGGCTCGGCCAAGGACGTCCTGGCCACCCGCTACGGCGGGTACCTGCTGCAGATACCCGCCGAGGCGGTCGACGCGTTCACCTACGAGCGGCTCGTGACCGAAGGACGACAGGCCTACGAGGACGGCGAGGACGAGCGGGCGGCCACGGTGCTGCGCCGGGCGCTCGACCTGTGGGACGGCCCCGCCCTGGTCGACGTGCGGGTCGGGCCCGTCCTGGAGATCGAGGCGATGCGCCTGGAGCAGAGCCGGCTGGTGGCCCGCGAGCGCCGCATCGACGCCGACCTGCGGCTGGGCCGGCACGTCGAACTCATCGCCGAACTCACCGACCTGATCGCCCGCCACCCCCAGCACGAAGGGCTGCACTCCCAGGCCATGGTGGCGCTCTACCGCTCCGGCAGGCAGGCCGCCGCCCTCGACGTGTACCGCAGGCTCCGCCAGCGGCTCATCGACGAACTCGGCGTCGAACCCTCCCCGCAACTGCAGCGGCTGCACCAGGCGATGCTCGCCGTCGACCCGCGCCTGGACATCGTGGCGGGCCCCCGGCGCACCTCCACGTTCGACCTGTACGCGGCATGAGGCGCCGGTGCCCTCGCCGCCCGGCCGGACCCGGCAGGCCGGCCCCCGCAGGGGCGGCGGCCGCCGCGGCCGCCGGCCGGGGTCGCCGCCCGCCTCGCCGCGGGGTTGAGCGCCGCACGAGCCGCGCGGGCGACGCTCGGTGCGCAGGGGCACCCACCCCCCGGACCGGCGCCGGGACGGCACCGCGTGGCACGCGCCACGCCGGCGGCGCCCGCCCGGATGGGGCCGGACCGGACCGTTCACAAGGAGGGCGACGCATGGCTTCCCGCTCCAGGGACCGTGAGGCGGGCACCGCACGGATCACACTCACCTGCCTCGCCCACGCCGGAGCGGGCGTGGCGAGCTACCGCGGCTGGTCCGCGGCGGTCGGACCCGGCATCGACGTGGCCGCCCTGCCGCTCCCGGGCCGCGACAGCCGCCGCCGCGAACCACGCCTGACCGAACGCGCCGGCCTGCTCGCCGACTTCCTGCCGACCCTGCTTCAGACGGCACGCCGCGGCCCCTACGCGCTCTACGGACACAGCATGGGAGCCCTCGTCGGCTACACGCTCACCCGGGCCCTGGCCGACTCCGGCCTGCCCCCGCTGTTCCTGGCCGTCGGCGCCTGCCCGCCCCCGCACACCACCACCGTCCTGGCGGACGCGGCGGACCTGCCCGACGAGGACCTGCTGCCGCTGCTCGACGAGATCGGCTCCCTGCCGCCGGGCGCCTCCGCCTCCCCCGGCGGACTGTGGCGGCGCACCTTCCTGCCCGTCCTGCGCGACGACCTGCGCCTGGCCCGGTCGCTGCGCAACGCCGCCCTGGACCCGGTCACCGGAGGGCCGCTGGACGTGCCCGTCCTGGTCTTCGCGGGCCGCGACGACCCGCTCGCCGCACCCGCCGCCCTGCGCCACTGGCAGCAGTGGACCACCAACCTGATCGAACTGCACACCGTCGCCGGGGGACACTTCTTCGCAAGCTCCTCGAGCCTGGCCCAGCACGTCGGCCGGGCCTGCCGCGGCCACGTGACCGCGCTGCCCACGGGAGGCGGCCGGTGAACCGCGTCGTGATCACCGGGATCGGCGTCGTCGCCCCCGGCGCGGTGGGCACCGCCGGCTTCTGGGACCTGCTCACCGTCGGCCGCACCGCCACCCGCCGCGTCACCCTCTTCGACGCCTGCGGCTACCGCTCCCGCGTCGCCGCCGAGGTCGACTTCACCCCCGCCGCCCACGGATTCGACCTCGCCGACACCGAACGCCTGGACCGCGCGGCACAGTTCGCGCTGGTCGCCGCACGCGAAGCCGTCGCCGACAGCGGCGTCGCGGACCGCATCGGCCGCAACCCCCTGCGCACCGGCGTCAGCCTGGGCAGCGCCATCGGCTGCACCACGAGCCTGGCCACCCAGTACGCCATCCTCAGCGACTGCGGCACCACCTGGACCCTCGACCACACCGAGGCCGCCGAATCCCTCTACGACTACTTCGTCCCCAGCTCCCTGGCCGCCACCGTCGCCCGCGACCGGGGCGCACAGGGCCCCGTCGCTCTCGTCTCCAGCGGCTGCACCTCCGGCCTGGACGCCGTCGGCCACGGCGCCGACCTGATCCGGGAAGGCAGCGCCGACATCGTCGTCGCCGGCGGAACGGAAGCACCCATCGTGCCCATCGCCATGGCCTGCTTCGACCGCCTGCGCCTCACCAGCTCCCGCAACGACGACCCCGCCACCGCCAGCCGCCCCTTCGACCGCACCCGCGACGGATTCGTGCTCGGCGAGGGCGCCGCCGTCCTGGTCCTGGAAGAACTCGAACACGCCCGCCGCCGCGGCGCCCGCCCCTACGCGGAACTGTCCGCCGTCACCGCCCACAGCAGCGCCCACCACATGACGGGACTGCGCCCCGGGGCACTGGAGATGGCCGACGCCATCCGCGCCGCCCTCGACCAGGCACGGCTGAACCCCGCCGACGTCGACTACATCAGCGCCCACGGCGCGGGAACCCGGCACAACGACCGGCACGAGACACACGCCCTCAAGGAAAGCCTGGGCGGCAGCGCCCACCGCGTGCCCGTCAGCTCCATCAAGTCGATGATCGGGCACGCCCTGGGCGCCGCCGGCGCCCTGGACCTGGCCGCCAGCGCCCTGGCCATCCGGCACGACACCGTCCCGCCCACCGCCAACCTCCACGAACCCGACCCCACCTGCGACCTCGACTACACCCCCCTGTTCGCCCGGGAACAGCGCACCAGCACCGTCCTCACCGTCGCCAGCGGCTTCGGCGGCTTCCACACGGCCGCCGTACTCACCCGGCCCCGGCTCAAGGAGGCCGCATGACCAAGGCGACCCAGGCCCCCGAACCGGCCCGCCCCGCCGGCGCCGAAGGCCCCCGCCAGACCCTGGTCACCGGCATCGGAGTCGCCGCACCCAACGGCCTGGGCACCAGAGCCTGGTGGGACGCCGTGCTGTGCGGGCGCACCGGACTGGGCCCCATCACCCGCTTCGACGCCTCCGGCTACCCCGTACGCATCGCCGGCGAGATCCCCGGCTTCGTCGACGAGGACCACATCCCCAGCAGACTGCTGCCCTCCACCGACCGCGGCACCCGCATCGCCCTGGTCGCGGCCGAAGAAGCACTGCGCGACGCTAACGTGAGCCCGGCCGACCTGCCCGCATACGGCGCCGGCGTGATCACCGCCAGCTCCGCGGGCGGCGCCGAATTCGGCGAACGGGGACTGGCCGCACTGTGGAGCAAAGGCGCCCAGCACGTCAGCGCCTACCAGTCCTTCGCGTCCTTCCACGCGGCAGCCCCCGCACAGATCTCCATCCGGCACCGGCTGCGCGGCCACGGCTCGACCGTCGTCAGCGAACAGGCCGGCGGCATCGACGCACTCGCCCGCGCCCGGCGGCGGATCCGCGACGGGGCATGCCTCATGGTCACCGGCGGGATCGACTCCACACTGTGCGCATGGGGCTGGGCCGCGCACCTGGCGGACGGCCGGCTCAGCCCCGCCACCGAACCCGCCCGGGCCTACCGGCCCTTCGCGGCCACGGCCGACGGCCACGCGGTCGGCGAGGGCGGCGCCCTGCTCGTCCTGGAGGACGCCCGGGCCGCCGCCCGCCGGGGCGCCACCGGCTACGGCGTCATCGCCGGCTGCGCCGCCACCTTCGACGGCCCCGACCGCCCCACACTGCGCCAGGCCGCGGAACTCGCCCTGGCCGACGCCGGCCTGGCCCCCGAACACGTGGACGTGGTCTTCGCCGACGGCGCCGCCGAGCGGCGCGCCGACCTCGTCGAGAGCCAGGCGCTGTGCGCGCTGTTCGGACCCTACGGAGTACCGGTCACCGTGCCGAAGACGATGACCGGGCGGCTGGGCGCGGGCGGCTCGGCCCTGGACGTGGCAGCCGCGCTGCTCGCCCTGCGCGAGAAGGTCGTACCCCCGACCACCGGAACCGGACGCGTCGCCGACGACTGCCCGCTGGACCTGGTCACCGGAGCCCCACGGGAACTGCCCCGGCTGCGGGTGGCGCTGGTACTGGCCCGCGGACGGGGCGGCTTCAACTCCGCCGCGGTGCTCCGGGCCCCTCAGACGCAGTGACGGCCCGCCCCTAACGAGACGGAGCGGAACACACGGGCGGCCAGGGACGGCCCGCGCCCCGCGGGCCGCGCAAAGGGAAACACCCCCGGCGCCGACTCCCCGGCCCTCCCGGCCCTCCTGGCCTTCCGGCCTTCCGGCCTCCTGGCCTTCCGGCCTCCTGGCCTTCCGGCCTTCCGGCCTCCTGGCCTTCCGGCCTCCTGGCCTTCCGGCCCTCCCGGGCCCCTGGCCTTCCCGGCCTCCCGGGCTCCTGGCCTCCCAGCTCCCGGCCCCCGGCCGTCCGTCTCTCCCGGCTGCCCGGCGTTCCGCCGCCCCGCCCGCGGCGCGCGCGGTGGCGTCCCCGCCTAGCGGACGTCGTGGTCCTCGTCGGTCAGTTCGCGGGCCAGGCGCCGCTCCAGGTCGGTCAGAGGCATGTCGTCGCGCACCCGTTCCGGGTGTCCCGGCGGCGGCCGGTGCCACCGGACGCGCGGGCGCGGAGGGTGGTCGTACCGGTCCGTCTCGCCGGCCAGGCAGAGCCGCCCGTAGGCGACCAGACCCTCCCACAGGCCACGGACGCATCGGCGCGGGCGGAAGCGCCTCATCCCTGCCACCTCCCGGATCGCTTCTGGGGCCGCAGGCCACCGTCGGCCACCGGGCTCGAGGACCCGACGGATCCCGCTGGAGCGCGTGCCCCTGGGCGCCGCTCCAGCGCGACACGAGCGCGCTACCGGCACATCCCTAGCGGTTCCGGACAGGGTCGAGAAAAGCCGCAGTACGACGGGCCCGGCCGCACCGGCCCGCCCCCGGTGGACCCGGCACGCGTGCGGCCCAGCGGGGACCGGCCCGGCGGCGACGCCTTGGACGACGGAGGGTGTGGACGATGCCGGATGCGCGAGTGCACCGTACTGCCTGTGAGATGACGGCCCCGGCCCCGAGCGGAGTGCTCTACGGCCTGATCGCGGACGCCACCGTGTGGCCGCTGTTCTTCCCTCCCAGCGTCCACGTGGAACAACTGGACTTCGACGGGACACGGGAACGGCTGCGCATGTGGGCCGTGGCGGGCGACCGGATCAGCTCCTGGGTCTCCCACCGCCGCCTGGACGTCGGACAGCGGCAGGTGGAGTTCCGCCAGGAACGGCCCTCCGCCCCGGTCGAGACGATGACCGGCCTGTGGACCGTCGAGCCCCTGGGCGACGGCTCCCGGGTGACCCTGGAACACGCCTTCACCGTCGTCGGCGACGCTCCGGCCGACGCGGCCTGGACCGAGCGGGTCACCCGCGCCAACAGCCGCGCCCAGCTCCAGCGCCTGGCCTGGCTCGCCGAGCGCTGGACCCGGCTGGACGACCTCGTGATGTCCTTCGAGGACACCGTCCGGGTCAACGTGCCCGCCGAGCTGGTCTTCGACTTCCTCTACCGGGCCGGCGACTGGCCCGACGACCTCGCCGGCACCCGCCCCCTGACGGTGCAGGAGGACACCCCCGGCATCCAGGTCCTCGCCCTGGACGGCCGGTCGGCCACCGGCGGCGGGGAAGCTGATGCGCACCGCCTCGCCGCCGGTGGCCGACCGGC
>MUMD01000147.1:3422-3865 GCA_002155895.1 Streptomyces rochei | reverse complement strand
AGATGTGTGTGAGAGACAGGCGGCAGGGAGTCCAGCACGAGGACCCGGCCCGGGACCATGAAGTCCGGCAGGAAACGGGCCAGTTCGTCGCGGATCATCTCGGCCGGGCCCTTGGTGTGCACGGAGTCCTCGTACATGCCCTCGCTCGCGGCCTGCCGCTCGCTGACCCGGCCGCCGACGAAGAAGTACGAGGCCCCGCCCGCCGCCTCGACGACCTGCTCGCCGCCGCGGGGCGGGCGGCCGGCAGCGGGTGACCGGACCGGGAGGAGTAGCCGGAGGACATGAGGCCGAAGCCCGGGACGCGCTGGAGGTGGTGCAGGCGGGTGCCGAGGGCGATGTACTCCAGCCAGGGCTCGGCGGCGCGGCTGACCGCGCTGATCCCGAACGCCGCCCTCCCGTACACGCCCTGGTTGATCGCGATGACGTGCCGGGCCTCGACCACC
>MUMD01000147.1:0-3405 GCA_002155895.1 Streptomyces rochei | reverse complement strand
CGTCACCGAGGCGTTCCAGTGTGCCGTCCGCGTACCGGTACAGGCCGTGCGGCAGCCCCGCCACGCGGTCCCCGTGCGCCTGCACGTACAGCTCGGTCGGGTCCTGGGGCGGGCGGCCGTCGGCGGCGGTGATCGTGAAGGTGCCGAGGTAGTGGTCCTCCTCGGCGACGTCCAGGGCCGAGCGGACGGCGGGGAAGTGGCCGAGCGGCGCGATGGCCAGGCCGTGACCGGGGAGCATCTCCTCGAAGACGCCCAGCATGTGACCGGCCTCGAACTCCAGGACCTCCCGGATGTTGTTCTTGTAGACGGGCTCGATGGCCCGGGTCCGGCCGAGGAAGTGCACCAGGAGACCGCCCGCCGGGCAGTGGCCGGTGCCCTCGCCGACGCGCACCAGGGTGTGGTCGACGGGGTGGTGGTAGTACACGCCGGCCGCGAGGCCCGCGGCGCCGCCCGACTCCACGTACAGCTGGGTCGCGTAGAGGGCGCCCGGTGAGGCGTACGCGTACTTGGGCAGCAGCCGCTCCTCGCTGCGGTACTGGCCGAACCAGCGCAGCAGCTCCCCCAGTTCGGTCAGGGACAGGTCGGCCAGGGGACGGGAGCGCCCGTGCCGGGGGCGGGGCGCGAGCAGGGCCAGGAGGTCGTCGCGGGTGACCGGGCCGCCCTCGTAGAAGCGGTAGGTCTTGCGGGCGAAGACCTCGCGCCGCTGCTCGGGCGTCGGGGTGCGGCCGGGCAGCTCGACGACGGGGCGGCCGGCGAGGCGGTCGGCGGGACGCAGCCCCGGGTTGGACAGCTGCGCCTTGACCTGGAGCTTCGACGCCTTCGACTGGTGGTGGGCGCCGCGCTCGCCGCGTACGTCCTGGTCCATGACCGCCGCCGTCCTCGGGTTCAGCTCGACGCAGGCGACCAGGGAGGGACGGCCGGTGCGGGGGTCGTCGGTGACGACCGCGGCGGCCCGGCGCACCCAGGTGTGCTCCTCGACGCGGGAGGCGACCTCCTCCAGCTCGATGCGGTGGCCCCGCAGCTTCACCTGGCTGTCGGTGCGGCCCGCGAACTGCAGGGTGCCGTCCGGGTTCCACCGGCACACGTCACCGGTGCGGTACAGCCGCCCGCCCGGTTCGAGGGGGGAGCGCACGAAGGCGCGGGCGGTCTGGTCGGGGCGGTCCAGATAGCCCCGGGCCACCTGGACGCCGCCCAGGTACAGCTCGCCGGTCTCGCCGACGCCGACCGGGGCCATCTCCTCGTCCAGGACGTACGCCGTGACGCCGTCGACGGGGAGCCCGATGGGGACGGTGCAGTCGTCGCCGTTGCCGAGCCGGGCCGGGTCGACCCGGTGGGCGGTGGCGTTGATGGTGGTCTCGGTCGGGCCGTAGAGGTTGACGAGGGCGACGCCGGGCAGCTGCTCGCAAAAGGCGCGGGCGAGGCGGTGGGTGAGGGCCTCGCCGCCGGAGTAGACCCTGGTCAGGGAGGTGCAGGAGGAGAAGCCCTCGGTGTCGAGGAGGGCCTGGAGCAGCGTCGGCACGCACTGCAGGGCGGTGACGCCGTGCGTCCTGACCGCCTCGGTGATCGCCTCCGGGTCGCGGTACGTGCCGGGAGCACCCATGACGACACGGGCGCCGGTCGCCGGGGCGAGGATCTCCCACTGGGCGGCGTCGAAGCTCATCGGCGTCTTCTGGAGCACGGTGACGTCCGGGCCGAGGTGGCCCTCGGCGGCGAGCCAGCGCAGCTGGTTCACGACCGACCGGTGCTCGATCAGCACCCCCTTGGGCCTGCCGGTGCTGCCCGAGGTGTAGATGACGTACGCCAGGTGGTCGGGCGACGGGGCGGTGGGACCGGCGAGGGCCGCGGTGGCCGCGCTGGGGTGCGCGGCGGCGGTCCCGGTCACCGGGGCGTCGGCCGGGGTGACGATGACGGTGCCCGCGGGGGCCAGGGCGGCGAGCCGGTCCCGCAGCCGGTCCTGGGTCACGATCACCCTCGTACCGGAGTCCTCGATCATGTAGCGGAGCCGGTCCTCCGGATAGTCGGGGGAGAGCGGCAGGTAGGCGGCGCCCGCGGTGAGGATGCCCCAGACCCCGGTCATCAGCTCGGTGGACGGCTCCGTGAACAGGCCGACGCGGTCCTCGGCGCCGACCCCGAGGCCGGCCAGCCGGGCGGCCAGACGCCGGCTCGCGTCGAACAGCCCGCGGTAGGAGAGCCGTTCGGCACCGAAGGCGACGGCCGTCTCCCCGGGCCGCAGCCGGGCCTGGTGGGCCAGGAGTCCGGGCAGGCCGGTGTCCGCGGCCTCCGGGGCCGGCTCCGGGCCCGGTATGAGCGCACTCTCGGTGTTCATGTGCATTGCCCCCCGCAATGTGGTGATCAATGGGTGGCGGACCAGGAAAGTCGTGCGTCCGAGATCACCGACTGTGGTGCGGGGGCGTACCCGATTCCTTCCGGTCCTGTTCCGCACCGGCACGGGACCGGGCCGGGACCGGAGCGGTATCGCGGGCGGTCACGCTGGCGGCAGTCGAGACCCGCAGAGGATGAGCCGCCGTGACCAAGATCGTTCTCGTATCGGGGAGTCTGCGCCGGGACTCCCTGAACACCACCGCCCTGCGCACCGTGCGACGCCTGGTGCGGGAGCGGCCCGCCGGCCCGGACGGGCCGCACGAGGTGGCGATGCTCTCCGTGGGGCTGCTGCCGCTGTACGACGGTGACGTCGAGCGGTGCGACGGCTCGGCCGCCGTACGGGAGACCAAGGAGCTGGTGCGCGGCGCGGACGCGCTGATCGTCAGCACCCCCTCGTACAACGGCGAGATGTCCGGCGCCCTGAAGAACGCCCTGGACTGGCTGTCGCGGCCCGGTGGCGCCAGCCCGCTCACCGGCAGGGTCGTCGCCCTGCTCAGCGCCTCGCCCGGCGCGCGCGGCGGGGTGGACGCGCAGCCCGGGCTGCGGGGTGTGCTGAGCCGCTGCGGAGCCCTCGTGGTGGACCACGAGCCGGTCGCGCTCGGCCGGGCGGGCGAGCTGCCCGTGACCGACGGGGAGTTCACCGATCCGGCCGTCGTCGGGGCGCTCGGCGGCCTGCTCGACGCGGTCTTCGCCGCGGTGCGGCAGCCGGTCGACGTGCCCGCCTGAGCCGCCGCCCGCGCACCGACGCCTCCGCGCACCGACCCGCCCGCGCACCGACCCGCCCTCGCCCACCGACCAGCCCTCGCCCCCGCAACGACTACGGAGCCCTCATGCCGGAACGAGAACAGCCGGGCCTCCTGCGCACGATGCGCGAGGACCTCGGTGTGGTCGTCGAGCGTGACCCGTCCGTCCGCAACCGCCGCGAAGCGCTGCTGCACCCGGCGCTGCCCGCCCTGTGGACGCACCGCGTCGCGCACCGGCTGCACCGTCGCGGCCGGCGTCTGACGGCCCGTCTGCTCGCCC
>MUMD01000146.1 GCA_002155895.1 Streptomyces rochei | reverse complement strand
CGCGCGGTGCACCGCGCGTGAGCACACCGGGACGTGGCGCAGCTTGGTAGCGCACTTGACTGGGGGTCAAGGGGTCGCAGGTTCAAATCCTGTCGTCCCGACGGTGACATGACGAAGGGGCCTTCGCGGGCCGACCGCCCGCGGAGGCCCCTTCGGCGTGCCCTACGGCCGTGACCGCGGCCGGGCCCCGGCGGCGACCAGGAGGTCGGCGGTCTCGGTGTGCGACCCGTGGGCCGCCCAGTCCAGCGGGGACCAGCCCGTGCCGTGGTCCTCCTTGAGGTTCGGGTCGGCGCCGGCCTCCAGGAGGGCGCGGACGGCCTCCGTGTGACCCCAGCAGGCGGCGCCGCACAGCGGTGTCCCCTCCGAGCCGATCCCGCTCTCCGTGTCGGGGGAGGCGCCGGCCGCCAGCAGCACGCGGACGAGGTCGGCGGCCCCGTTCACGGACGCCTGGTACAGCGGCGTGGTGCCGGCGGCGTCGGCCGTCTCGGCCGGCGCGCCCGAACGCAGCAACGTCCGCACCCCGGCGACGTCGCCGACCAGCACGGCCGTGACGAGTCGCTCCGACAGCTTCTTCCTCCGTCGTCTGTTCACGGGCGCCCAGCCTAGGGCCTGTCCGGCGGGCCATGCCACGGACGCGGGGGCCGGCACGCCCCGTGGTAGAAGCGGGACATGACCACTTCGCCCCGCCCCGCGCCCCTGGACGGCCGCCCGTGACCGCCGGCATCGACACCCCCGACCGCCGCGGCCGCACCGGACTCGACCGGGCCGGCCAGGACCTGACCGGCAATCCCCGGGTCAGGATCACCGACGTACGGCTGCTCTCCAGCCACTGGTACGTCGAGCGCGCCACGACCTTCGACTTCCGGCGCGCCGACGGCACCTGGAGCACCCAGGAACGCGAGACCCACGACCGCGGCAACGGCGCCACCGTGCTGCTCTACGACACCGCGCGCGAGACCGTCCTGCTCACCCGGCAGTTCCGGCTCCCCGTCTACGTCAACGGCCACCCCGACGGCATGCTGATCGAGACCCCCGGCGGAGTCCTCGACGACGAGGACGAGCACCCCGAGATCGCCGTACGGCGTGAGGTGGTGGAGGAGACCGGGCACACCGTCGGCGAGGTCCGGCACGTCTTCGACGTCTACATGAGCCCCGGTTCGGTCACCGAACGCGTCAGCTTCTACGCCGCCGCCTACGGCCCCGCCACCCGCACCCACGAGGGCGGCGGCCTGGACGAGGAGGGCGAGGACATCGAGACCCTCGAACTGCCCTTCCGCCGGGCCCTGGCGATGATCCGGACCGGGGAGATCGCCGACGCGAAGACCATCATGCTGCTCCAGTGGGCGGCGCTGGAAGGCCCCTTCGCCCTCCCCGGCCGCGGAACCGAGAACGACGACGGGGCCGAGGACGGCGACGGGGCCGAGGACGACGGAGCCGAGGACGGCGGGACCGCGCCGGCGGGGCGCCCGTGATCCGTACCCGTCACCCCCTGACCAGCAGCTGGAAGTCGAAGGCGTAGCGGGACGCGCGGTAGACGTGGGTGCCGTACTCGACGGGCCGTCCGGTGTCGTCGTAGGCCGTGCGCCGCATGGTCAGCAGGGCGGCGCCCTCCCGCTCGTCGAGGCGCGCGGCCTCCTCGCGGCCGGCGGTGCGGGCCCCGACGGTCTGGCGGGCGCTGTGCAGGGTGATGCCGGACGCCCGCATCAGGCGGTACAGGCCCGTCGACTCCAGGCGGGCCCCGTCCAGGGCCAGCAGTCCCGTCGGCAGGTAGTTGCACAGCAGCGCCACCGGCCGGCCGTGGGTGAGGCGCAGCCGTTCCAGGACGGTGACCTCGCCGCCCTCCGCGATGCCGAGGGCCGCCGCCACGTCGGCGGGGGCCGGGACGGTCTCGTTGCGCACCACCCGCGTGGACGGCTCCTGCCCGGCCGCCTCCAGGTCGTCGTAGAGGCTGCTCAGCTCCAGCGGGCGCCGGACCTGGCTGTGCACCACCTGGGTGCCCACCCCGCGCCGGCGGACCAGCAGCCCCTTGTCGACCAGGGACTGGATGGCCTGGCGGACGGTCGGCCGGGACAGTCCGAGGCGGACGGAGAGGTCGACCTCGTTGCCCAGCAGGTCGCCCGGGGCGAGGACGCCGTGCTCGATCGCCGCCTCCAGCTGCTGGGCGAGCTGGTAGTACAGGGGGACCGGGCTGCCGCGGTCCAGGGTGAAGTCCGGTCCGCCGATCGCGGGGGCGGTCACGGCACGTACCCGGTCGCCGGTTCTGGCCATGGACGTACCTCCGTTGCGTCGGTGACGGTCTGTCAGAGGTGGCGGCGGCGGTCGGCGACCGCGCGTTCGTACTGCGCGCGGGCGTCGGCGGCGGCCTCGCGGGCGGACACCTCGGCCACCGGCACGTCCCACCACGCCTCGGCGGGGGGAGCGGTCGGCGTCGGGTCGGTCTCGACGTAGACGCACGTCGGCCGGTCCGACGCGCGAGCCGTCCGCAGGGCCTCGCGCAGCTCCCCCACGGTCTTGGCGCGCAGCACCTCCATGCCGAGGCTGGCCGCGTTGGCGGCGAGGTCGACGGGCAGCGGAGCCCCGGTGAAGGAGCCGTCGGCGGCGCGGTGGCGGTACGCCGTGCCGAAGCGCTCGGCGCCCACCGACTCGGACAGGCCGCCGATCGAGGCGTAGCCGTGGTTCTGCACCAGGACCATCTTCACCGGCAGTCTCTCCTGGACGGCGGTGACGATCTCGGTCGGGTTCATCAGGTACGTGCCGTCGCCCACCAGGGCCCACACCGGGGTGCCGGGCGCGGCCTGCTGGACGCCGAGCGCGGCCGGGATCTCGTAGCCCATGCACGAGTACCCGTACTCCAGGTGGTACTGGCGCGGGGAGCGGGCCCGCCACAGCTTGTGCAGATCGCCGGGGAGCGAGCCGGCCGCGTTGATCACCACGTCCTCGTCGCCGACGACCGCGTCCAGCGCGCCCAGCACCTGCGTCTGGGTGGGGACGGCGCTGTCGTCCTCGGCGCGGTAGGCGGTCCGCACGACCTCCTCCCAGCGGGACTTGCCGGTGCGGTACTCGGACTCGTACGCCGCGTCCACCCGGTGGCCGGACAGCGACTCGGCCAGCGCGGTGAGCCCGGCCCGGGCGTCGCAGACCAGGGTGCGGGCGGCCAGCTTGTGGGCGTCGAAGGCGGTGATGTTGAGGTTGAGGAAACGGACGCCGGGGTGCCGGAAGAGGGTGCCGGAGGCGGTGGTGAAGTCCGAGTAGCGGGTGCCGACGCCGATCACCAGGTCCGCGGTGCGGGCGAGGTCGTCGGCGACGGTGGTGCCGGTGTGGCCGATGCCGCCGAGGTCGGCCGGGTGGTCGTGGCGCAGCGCGCCCTTGCCGGCCTGGGTGGAGGCGACCGGGATGCCCGTGGCGTCCACCAGCGCCCGCAGCGCCTCCTCGGCCTCGCTGTGGTGGACGCCGCCGCCCGCGACGATCAGCGGGCGTTCGGCGGCGCGGACCGCGCGGACCGCCTCGGCCAGTTCCACCGGGTCGGGGGCCGGACGCCGCACCCGCCAGACGCGGTCGGCGAAGAACTCCTCGGGCCAGTCGTACGCCTCCGCCTGCACGTCCTGGGGGAGCGCCAGGGTGACGGCGCCGGTCTCGGCCGGGTCGGTGAGCACCCGCATCGCCTGGAGCGCGGAGGCGACGAGGGCCTCGGGGCGGGTGACGCGGTCGAAGTAGCGGGAGACGGGGCGCAGGGTGTCGTTGACCGACACGTCGGCCTCGATCGGGTGCTCCAGCTGCTGGAGCAGCGGATCGGCGGCGTGCGAGGCGAAGTAGTCGCCGGGGAGCAGGAGGACCGGGAGACGGTTGATCGTGGCGAGCGCGGCGCCGGTCACCAGGTTGGTGGCGCCGGGGCCGATGGACGTCGTCACCGCCTGCGCGGACAGGCGGTTCAGATGACGGGCGTGGCCCACGGCCGCGTGCACCATGGCCTGTTCGTTGCGGCCCTGGTGGTACGGCATGACGTCGGCGTACTCGACGAGGGCCTGGCCGATCCCGGCCACGTTGCCGTGGCCGAAGACGCCCCAGGTGCCGGAGATCAGGCGGCGCCGCACGCCGTCGCGTTCGGTGTGCTGGGCGGCCAGGAAGCGCACCAGGGCCTGGGCGGTGGTCAGTCGGCGGGTGGCGGCGGCGCTCATGCGGACCTCTCCGGTGCGGTGTAGAGGGGGAGTCGGGGGTCGACGGGCTGGTCGGGCCAGGTGTCGCGGACCCAGGCGTGGTCGGGGTGGTCGCAGATCAGCCAGGCGCGTTCGGGCTCCGGACCGGCCATGACGTTGAGGTAGTACATGTGGTGGCCGGGGACCGCCATCGACGGGCCGTGCCAGCCGTCGGGGATCAGCACGACGTCACCGTCGCGCACCTCGGCCAGCACGTCCGTGCCCCGCCCCCGGCCAGAGGGGGAGACGCGCTGGTAGCCGAGGCCGGGAGTGCCCTCGTGGGCCGCGAACTCGAAGTAGTAGATCTCCTCCAGCGCGGACTCCTCGCCGGGGCGGTGCTCGTCGTGCTTGTGCGGCGGGAAGGACGACCAGTTGCCGCCGGGGGTGATGACCTCCACCGCGATCAGCTTGTCGCACTCGAACGTCCCCGCCGCGCCGAAGTTGTTCACCTGCCGCGAGCAGTTCCCGCTGCCCCGCAGCTCCACCGGCACCGACGAGGCCGGTCCGTAGCGGGCGGGCAGGCGGCGGGTGCAACGGGCGCCGGTGAGGGCGAAGCGGCCCCCGCCGGCGGTCGTCACGGTCGTACGGGCGTCGCGCGGCACGTACGCGAAGTCGCTGACGCCGCTGAACACGTCCGCGCGGCCGTGGAGTTCGAAGGTCTCCCGGCCCGAGTCGTCGGCGGTGGCGACCGTGCAGGCGCCGCTGAGCGGGAGGACGATCCACTCGCTGTCGGCGCTGTCGAAGGTGTGGGTGCCGCCGGGCGGCAGGTCGAGCACGCGCAGGCTGGACCAGCCCCAGCCGGCCTTCTCGGGCGTCACGTCGACCGCCAGGACCCCGTCCGCGGCCTTGCCCGCCGGGAGGTGGTACGTCATCTCCTCTTCCCCTCTCGTCGTCCCCACGCCTCCTCTTCCCCTCTCGTCGTCTCCACGCCGCTCACAGCAGTCCGACCGCGGTGTCCACCGCCTGCTCCACGCTGCCCTCGGCCGGGTAGAGCAGCGAACGGCCGACGACCATGCCCTGCACGGTGGGCAGCCGGAGCGCCTTGCGCCAGCGTTCGTAGGCGGCGCTCTGGTCCGCGGGGGAGCCGCCTATGTCGCCGCCCAGCAGCACGGCGGGCAGCGTCGAGGTCTCCAGGACCTCGCCCATGTCGTCCGGGTCCTGCGTGACGGGCAGTTTCAGCCAGGTGTAGGCCGAGGTGCCGCCGAGGCCCGAGGCGATGGCGATGGACCGGGTGACCGCCTCGGCGGACAGGTCGTTGCGGACCCGGCCCCCGACGCGACGGGAGATGAACGGCTCGACGAAGACGGGCAGTTCACGAGCGGCCATCGCGTCGATCGCGCGGGCGGTCGCCTCCATGGTGGACAGCGAGCCGGGGTCGTCGTAGTCGATGCGCAGCAGCAGCTTGCCCGCGTCGAAGCGCAGCCGGGCGATGTCCTCGGCGCGGTGGCCGGTGAAGCGGTCGTCCATCTCGAAGGCGGCGCCCGCGAGGCCCCCGCGGTTCATCGAGCCCATGACGACCTTGTCGTCCAGCACCCCGAGCAGCAGCAGGTCCTCCAGCACGTCGGCGGTGGCGAGCACCCCGTCGACGCCCGGCCGGGACAGCGCGGTGCACAGGCGTTCCAGCAGGTCGGCCCGGTTGGCCATGGCGAGCCCGCGGTCTCCGACGCCGAGCGCTCCGCGCGCCGGGTGGTCGGCGGCCACGATCATCAGGCGGCCGGAGTCGCCGATGAGCGGCCGGCGGCTGCGGCGGGCGGCCGCCTCGGCGACGGCCTCCGGGTGCCGGGCTCTGACCGCGGTGAGGTCGGGGATGCTGAGGGACAAGGCGTTGCTCCGTTCAGGGAGTGGCTCGCGCGAGGAGGCCGTCGACCTCCGCGACGGTGGGCATCGCGGAGGAGCAGGCGAGACGGGAGGCGACGAGGGCGCCGGCCGCGTTGGCGTACCGCATGGTCCGCTCCAGCTCCCAGCCGGCGAGCAGACCGTGGCAGAGCGAGCCGCCGAACGCGTCGCCCGCGCCGAGCCCGTTGACGACTTCGACCGGCACCGGTTCCACCTCGGCGCTGCGGCCGTCGCGGTGCACGGCGAGCACCCCCTTAGGGCCCTGCTTGACGACGGCCAGCTCGACCCCGGCCGCCAGCAGCGCCTCGGCGCAGGCGCGCGGGTCGCGCACGCCCGTGGCGATCTCGCACTCGTCGAGGTTGCCGACCGCGACGGTCGCGTACCGCAGCGCCTCGGCGTAGTGGGAACGGGCCTGTTCGGGGTCGGTCCAGAACATGGGGCGCCAGTCCAGGTCGAAGACGGTCGTGCCGGACTTGGCGCGGTGGGCGAGGGCGGCGAGGGTGGCCGTGCGGCTCGGCTCCTCGCTCAGTCCGGTGCCGGTGATCCAGAAGACGGCGGCGGCACGGATCGCGTCGAGGTCCAGCTCCTCCGGGTGGATCTCCAGGTCGGGTGCCTTGGGACGCCGGTAGAAGTACAGCGGGAAGTCGTCCGGCGGGAAGATCTCGCAGAAGGTGACGGGGGTCGGGTACGCGGCGACCGGGGTGACCCAGCGGTCGTCGACGCCGAACTCCTTCAGCGCCCGGTGCAGATAGCCGCCGAAGGCGTCGTCGCCGGTGCGGGTGACGACGGCGGAGGTGCGGCCGAGGCGGGCGGCGGCGACCGCCACGTTGGCGGCCGAACCGCCGAGGAACTTGCCGAAGGTCTCGACCTCCGCCAGGGGCACGCCGGTCTGCAAGGGATAGAGATCGACCCCGATGCGGCCCATCGTGATCAGATCGAAACGCGGGACTGACTCGGCCATGTGCGACGCTCCTCGGGCTGGGCGGGGGCCTGCCGCCTCCCAGGTGTATGACTCCCGGACGGCCATGTCAATACTTTGTACTTACATTCGGACCTGTGAGTGAAATGATGTCTTGACAAAGTATTGACAGCGGGCGTCTCAAGGACTTGTATCCGGACCCAGCGCAGCAACAGCCGTTCTTCTCCGGTCTGGCACACGGCTTCCCCGTCGCACAGTCGCACAGTGAGGTGCAGGAAAGATGGACCGCTCTTCGCACGCCCGCTCCCGCAGAATCGCCCCCGCCGTGGCCCTCGCCGCCGCCGCGGCCCTGACCCTCGCCGGCTGCTCCAGCAGCTCCGGAGGGAAGAAGGCCGACGAGGAGGGGGACTCGGGTGCGTCCGCGGGCAAGGCGAACACCCCGCGCATGACCGTCGCCCTGGTCACCCATCAGGCGCCCGGCGACACCTTCTGGGACATCGTCCGCAAGGGCGCCGAGGCCGCCGCCGCCAAGGACAACATCAAGCTGGTCTACTCCGCCGACCCGAACGCGGGCAGCCAGGCCAACCTGGTCCAGAACGCGATCGACCAGAAGGTCGACGGCATCGCCGTCACCCTCGCCAAGCCGGACGCCCTGCGCGGCGTCATCGGCAAGGCGGAGCAGGCCGGCATACCCGTCGTCGGGCTCAACTCCGGCCTCGCGGACTGGAAGCAGCTCGGCCTGATGGAGTTCTTCGGCCAGGACGAGACCGTGGCCGGCGAGGCGCTCGGCAAGCGGCTGAACGAGGACGGCGCGAAGAAGGCCGTGTGCGTCGTCCACGAACAGGGCAACGTCGGCCTCACCCAGCGCTGCGACGGCGTGAAGAAGACCTTCGAGGGCTCCATCGAGAACCTCTACGTCAACGGCACCGACATGCCCTCGGTGAAGTCGACGATCACCGCCAAGCTCAAGCAGTCGAGCGACGTCGACCACCTCGTCACCCTCGGTGCCCCGTTCGCCATGACCGCCGTGCAGTCCGTGGACGAGGCCGGCAGCGAGGCGAAGGTCGCCACCTTCGACCTCAACAAGGAGCTGACCGGCGCCATCGAGAAGGGCGACATCGAGTTCGCCGTCGACCAGCAGCCCTACCTCCAGGGCTACCTCGCCGTCGACGGCCTGTGGCTCTACAAGAACAACGGCAACTACAGCGGCGGCGGTGAGCAGCCGGTGCTGACCGGCCCGGCCTTCGTCGACAAGTCCAACGTGAAGGCCGTCGCCGAGTTCGCCGCGAAGGGCACCCGGTGATGAGCATGACCCGACAGGCTGAGCCGGCGGTGACCACACCGCCGGCCCCCGGCCCGAAGGAGACCGACGGACGCACCCGGCAGCGCTCCGTGGCACTGCGCCTGCTCGCCCGCCCCGAGGTCGGGGTCTTCCTCGGCGCCGTCGCCGTCTTCGTCTTCTTCCTGATCGCCGCGCCCTCGGTCCGCGAGGGCGGCTCCATGGCGACGGTGCTGTACCAGTCGTCCACCATCGGGATCATGGCGCTGCCGGTGGCCCTGCTGATGATCGGCGGCGAGTTCGACCTGTCCGCCGGTGTCGCCGTGGTCACCTCCGCGCTCACCGCGAGCATGCTCAGCTACCAGCTGACCATGAACGTCTGGATGGGCGTGATCGTCGCCCTCGTGGTCTCCCTCGCGGTCGGCGCGTTCAACGGCTGGGTACTGGTGAAGACCGGCCTGCCCAGCTTCCTGGTGACCCTCGGCACCTTCCTGATCCTCCAGGGTGTGAACCTCGCCGTCACCAAGCTGGTCACCGGCAACGTCGCCACCGACGACATCAGCGACATGGACGGCTTCGACCAGGCCAAGGCCCTCTTCGCCTCCTCCTTCGACGTCGGCGGCGTCCAGGTGAAGATCACGGTGGTGTGGTGGCTGGCCTTCGCGGCCCTCGCCACCTGGGTGCTGCTGCGCACCAAGTACGGCAACTGGGTCTTCGCGGTCGGCGGCAGCAAGGAGTCCGCCCGCGCGGTCGGCGTCCCGGTCACCTTCACCAAGATCACGCTGTTCATGCTGGTCGGCTTCGGCGCCTGGTTCGTCGGCATGCACCAGCTCTTCTCCTTCAACACCGTGCAGTCCGGCGAGGGCGTCGGCCAGGAGCTGATCTACATCGCCGCGGCCGTCATCGGCGGCTGCCTGCTCACCGGCGGTTACGGCTCCGCCGTCGGCCCCGTCTTCGGCGCCTTCATGTTCGGCATGGTGAACCAGGGCATCGTCTACGCCGGCTGGAACCCCGACTGGTTCAAGGCGTTCCTCGGCGTGATGCTGCTCGGAGCCGTCCTCATCAACCTGTACGTGCGCCGCGCGGCGACCCGGAGGTGACAGCGATGACCAGCGAGACTCCCGGCACCCACGGAGCCGTCCTCGCGGACCCCGCACCCGAGCGGGAGGGCCGCCCGATCGTGGAACTGCGCGGCGCCGGCAAGGCGTACGGCAACATCCGCGCCCTGCACGGCGTCGACCTCGCCGTCCACCCCGGACGGGTGACCTGCGTCCTCGGTGACAACGGTGCCGGCAAGTCCACCCTGATCAAGATCATCTCCGGGCTGCACCAGCACACCGAGGGCGACTTCCTGGTGGACGGCGAACCGGTGCGCTTCCACACCCCGCGCGACGCCCTCGCCCGCGGTATCGCCACCGTCTACCAGGACCTCGCCACGATCCCGCTGATGCCGGTGTGGCGGAACTTCTTCCTCGGCTCCGAGATGACCAAGGGCCCCTGGCCGGTCCGCCGTCTCGACATCGCCCGCATGAAGCGGACCGCGGACGAGGAACTGCGCAACATGGGCATCGTCCTGGACGACCTGGAGCAGCCCATCGGCACGCTGTCCGGCGGGCAGCGCCAGTGCGTCGCCATCGCCCGCGCCGTCTACTTCGGCGCCCGTGTCCTCATCCTCGACGAGCCCACCGCCGCCCTCGGCGTCAAGCAGTCCGGCGTCGTCCTGAAGTACATCGCAGCCGCCCGCGAGCGCGGACTCGGGGTCATCTTCATCACCCACAACCCGCACCACGCCTTCCTGGTCGGCGACCACTTCAGCGTGCTGCGCCTGGGCACCCTCGAGCTGAGCGCGGCCCGCGCCGACATCACCCTGGAGGAACTCACCAACCACATGGCGGGCGGCGCCGAACTCGCGGCCCTCAAGCACGAGCTGGCGCAGGTCGGCGGGGTGGACGTGGCGGCCCTCCCCGAGGAGCCGGAAGCCCCCGCGGCCGGCGCACCCGACCCGGTCGGCGACACCCCCGCGTCCGACACCGCCGCACCCGCCGAAGGGAAGGCCTGACATGCCCGCTGCCCTGGACCGCATCCGCGTCGGCTCGGCCCCCGACTCCTGGGGCGTCTGGTTCCCCGACGACCCGCGCCAGGTCCCCTGGGAACGCTTCCTGGACGAGGTCGCCGAGGCCGGCTACGAGTGGATCGAACTCGGCCCCTACGGCTATCTCCCCACCGACCCCGCCCGCCTCACCGAGGAGGTGGCCCGGCGCGGCCTCAAGGTCTCGGCGGGCACCATCTTCTGCGGGCTGCACCGCGGCCCCTCCGAGTGGGAGAGCACCTGGGAACAGGTCAGCCGCGTCGCCGCCCTCACCCAGGCCATGGACGCGAAGCACCTCGTCGTCATCCCGTCCTTCTGGCGCGACGACAAGACCGCCGAGATCCTGGAGCCGCCGGAGCTGACCGGCGAGCAGTGGGCCCACCTCACCAAGGGCATGGAACGCCTCGGCCACGAGGTGAAGGAGCGCTACGGCCTGGACATCGTCGTCCACCCCCACGCCGACACCCACATCGACACCGAGGAGCACGTCGAGCGCTTCCTCGACGCCACCGACTCCGACCGGGTGAGCCTCTGCCTGGACACCGGCCACTACGCCTACTGCGGCGGCGACAGCGTCAAGCTGATCGAGACCTACGGCGAGCGCATCGGCTACCTCCACCTCAAGCAGGTCGACCCGGAGATCCTCGCCGACGTGCGCGCCAACGGCGTCCCCTTCGGACCGGCCGTGCAGCGCGGCGTGATGTGCGAGCCGCCCGCCGGGGTGCCGGAGCTGGGGGCGGTGCTCACCGCGGCCCAGCGGCTCGACGTCGACCTCTTCGCCATCGTCGAACAGGACATGTACCCCTGCGAACCGGACCGGCCCCTGCCGATCGCGGTGCGCACCAGGAACTTCCTGCGCTCCTGCGGAGCCTGATCGCGACGGCGCCGGCGGGGACGGGTCCCGCCGGCGCGCCGCTCGGCGGGCCGTCGCCGGTGCCGCGCGCTAGCGTGCGGAGCACTGGCCCTTCGTCCCGTCCAGGGAGGCAGTCATGACCTCGCGTCTCAATCCCTATCTGAGCTTCGACGGCGACGCCCGAGAGGCGATGGAGTTCTACGCGCAGGTGTTCGGCGGGACCCTGTCGCTGAACACCTTCGGCGAGTCCGGCATGCCCGACAGCGCCTACACCGACAAGATCATGCACGCCCTGCTGGAGACGCCGAGCGGCTTCACCCTGATGGCCTCCGACACGCCGCCCGGCATGGAGTACACCCCGGGCACCAACTTCTCGGTGAGCCTCAGCGGCGACGACGCCGGCGAGCTGCGCGGCTACTGGGAGAAGCTGTCCGCCGACGGCACCGTGGCCGTGCCGCTGGAGAAGCAGATGTGGGGGGACGTCTTCGGCATGTGCACCGACCGGTTCGGCGTCCCCTGGATGGTGAACATCAGTGAGCCGGCGGGCTGACCGCGCACCCCGCCGGCCCGTTATGACCCCGCTCAGCCCCGCTTGACCTCCGCCACCGTCACGGGGCGGTGCTCCCGCAGCGACAGGGTGCACGCCTCGGCGATCCAGCCCGCCTCCAGCGCGTCCTCGACGGTGCAGGGGGAAGGCCGGGCACCGGCGACGACCTCGGTGAAGGCGGTCAGCTCGGTGCGGTAGGCGGCGGCGAAGCGGTCCATGAAGAAGTCGTGCGGCACTCCGGCCGGGAAGGCCGTGCCGGGCTCGACCGAGCGCAGCGGCAGCTTGTCCTCCAGACCGACCGCGATGGAGTCGGCGAAGCCGTGGATCTCCATGCGGACGTCGTAGCCGCGGGCGTTGTGCCGGCTGTTGGAGACCACCGCGATCGTGCCGTCGTCCAGGGTGAGGACCGCGCCGGTGGTGTCCGCGTCGCCCGCCTCCCGGATGAAGTCGGCGCCCCGGTTGCCGCCCATGGCGTACACCTCGCTCACCTCACGGCCCGTCACCCAGCGGATGACGTCGAAGTCGTGCACCGAGCAGTCGCGGAAGATGCCGCCCGAGGCCGCGATGTACGCCGCCGGCGGCGGCGCCGGGTCCAGCGTGGTCGACCGCACCGTGTGCAGCTTGCCCAGCTCCCCTGCCCGTACGGCCTCCCGTGCCGCGACGAAGCCGGCGTCGAAGCGGCGGTTGAAGCCGATCTGCACCGGCACGTCACGGCCCGCGACCGCCTTGAGCACCTCGACGCCCTCCGTCATGGTGCGGGCGACGGGCTTCTCGCAGAAGACGGGGACACCCGCCTCGACGGCGGCCACGATGAGGGCCGGGTGGGCGTCGGTCGCCGCCGCGACCACCACGCCGTCCACCCCGGCGGCCAGCAACGCCTCGGGGGAGTCCGCGATCTCGGCGCCGAACCGCTCGGCCGCCGCCTTCGCCGCGTCCGCGTACGGGTCGGCAACGACGAGCGAGTCGACAGTTTCCAGCGTGTGGAGGGTCT
This sequence comes from Streptomyces rochei, assembly GCA_002155895.1. Lineage (GTDB taxonomy): Bacteria > Actinomycetota > Actinomycetes > Streptomycetales > Streptomycetaceae > Streptomyces > Streptomyces rochei. The sequence goes on along the minus strand of MUMD01000146.1, from coordinate 45,676 downwards.
CGGCGTGGAAGGCGCCGATGCGGCCGAGGCCGAGGATTCCGATGCGCATGGTTCTCGTTGCTCCTTGTGCGTGGGTGCCGTACCGTGCCGGACGCGCGGTGTGGGGGTGCCGTGCCGGACAGCGCGGTGTGCGCGGGCCGTGCCGGGGGTGCGGAGGGCGGCTGCCGGGCCGGGCCCGGGTACTCAGTCCAGGCCGCCCAGGACGTTCTGGTCCCAGTCGATCACCGAGCCCGTGACCACACCGGACCGGTCCGACAGCAGCAGGACCACGAAGTCGGCGATCTCGTCCGGCTGCCCGAGCCTGCCCATCGGCAACCTTGCGGCGGCCCGCTCGCGCCAGTCGTCCCCGGCGCCGTGGAACGCCCGCTGGGTGGCGTCCTCGCCCTCGGTCGCCGTCCAGCCGATGTTCAGGCCGTTGATCCGCACCCGGTCGAAGCGGTGGGCGTGCGCGGCGTTGCGGGTCAGGCCCACCAGGCCGGCCTTGGCGGCGACGTACGGTGCCAGGAACGGCTGCCCGCCGTGCGCCGACGACGTGATGACGTTGACGACGGTGCCGGGCGCGCCCCGGCCCACCATGTCCGCGACCGCCGCCTGCATCGCGAAGAACGGCGCCCTGAGGTTGATCGCGATGTGCTGGTCGAACAGCTCGGGCGTGGTGTCCAGCAGCGTCCCCCGGGACGTCAGCCCCGCCGAGTTGACCAGGCAGTCGATCCGGCCGTACGTCTCCACCACCCGGTCCACGGACGCCTTCGCCTGCCCGGCGTCCGCCAGGTCGGCCCGCACGAACACCGCCTCGCCGCCCGCCGCTCTCAGCTCGGCGACCAGGGCCTCGCCCGGTTCCGGCCGCCGCCCGGTGACGGCCAGGACCGCCCCCTCCCGGACGGCGGCCCGCGCGATCGCGGCGCCGACGCCCTGGGTGCCGCCGTTGACCAGGACGACCTTTCCGTCGAGCAGACTCACCGCGTCCCCCGGCTCTCCCGGCGCCGGGCCCCGGCGCGCAGCTCGGCACGGAGCACGTCCGGCGTCCACTCCTCACGCAACGCGCGCCGTACGACGTCCGCCTGGGAGGGCGGAGCCAGACCGCCGACCGGCGGATCGCTGTCCAGGTCGGTGGGGAACGGATAGCCCTCGGCGCTCGCCGCGACCACGTTCTCCAGCCACCGTTCGCCCGCACCCTCGGCCCGGCGCTTCAGCAGCACCGGGAAGACGGCGTTCACCACCGCCTCCCGGTCCACGCTCTCCATCGCGCGGCCGAACGCGGACGAGATCTGCAGCAGGTTGGCCATGCGGCGGATGCCGGCGGAGCGGTTGGTGCCCGCCGCGTGGAACAGCGCCGGGTTGAAGAAGACCGCGTCGCCCTTGGCGAGGGGCAACTGCACGTGTCGCTCCTCGAAGCAGGCCCGGAACTCGGGGAGCCGCCAGGCCAGATAACCCGGCTCGTACTTCTGGGAGTGCGGCAGGTACATCGTCGGCCCCGACTCCACGGGCATGTCGCAGTGGGCGACCGCGCCCTGGAGCGTGAGCACGGGGGAGAGGCGGTGCACGTGCGCCGGGTAGGCCGCCGCCGCCTCGGCCGACAGGAAGCCGAGATGGTAGTCGCGGTGCGCCGTCTGGGCCGCGCCGCCCGGATTGACCACGTTGATCTGCGAGGTGACCTGGTAGCCGGGACCGAGCCAGGCCCGGGCGACCAGGGCCAGGACGTCGTTGGCGTAGTAGTCGGCGAAGGTGTCGGGGTCGTGCAGGGCGGCCTTCTCCAGCGCGTTCCACACCCGGTCGTTGGCGCCCGGCGCGGCGAAGTGGTCGCCGGCGGTGGCGCCCGAGGCGCGCTGCTCTTCGATCAGCGCGTCGAAGACGGCGGTGGCCCGGTCGACCACCGACGCGTCCGGGAAGGCGCCCTTGAGGACGACGATGCCGGGGCCGTCCGCGAGGGCGTGGACGAGTTCGGCCGCCGTCCCCTCGTCGTCGCGCAGTTCCCCCGCGTCGTACAGGGGGACGTTGTGCTCCACGGCGGTGGCCCGCGGGTGGGTGGCCGGGTCGGTCGACTGCTCGACCAGGGCGCGGAAAGCGTCGAGGTCGCAGTCCTGTTCGGACAGCCGGGAGCGCGGGGCGGGCAGGGGCGTGGTGGACATCGTCGTCCTTTCGCTGACAGGGGCGACGCGGTGCTGTCATTCTTGTCCTGACAAACGCGTCGAACAACCAGCAGGCGGCCATCAAAAACCCCTCAGAGCGTGCCGCGGGAGGAAGCCGAGGAGCCGGTCATGGGACACCCCTTCCCGATCCGGGAGATCGCCCGGCAGGCGGGTCTGAGCGAGGCCACCGTCGACCGGGTGCTCAACGGCCGCGGCGGCGTGCGCGAGAGCACCGCGTACGAGGTGCGCCGGGCCATCGCCGACCTGGACCGTCAGCGCACCCAGGTCCGGCTGGTCGGCCGCACGTTCATGTGCGACATCGTGATGCAGGCCCCGGAACGCTTCACCACCGCCGTGCGGGCCGCTCTGGAGGCCGAACTGCCCGCGCTGCACCCGGCGGTGGTGCGCTGCCGCTTCCACTTCCGCGAGACGGACCCGGCCGGGGAGCTGACCGCCACCCTGGACCGGATCGCCCGGCGCGGCTCCCAGGGGGTGATCCTCAAGGCCCCGGACGTCCCCGAGGTGAACGCCGCCGTGACCCGGCTGACCGCCGCCGGCGTCCCCGTCGTCACCCTGGCGACGGACCTGCCCGCCGCCCCCCGGGTCGCCTACGTCGGCATCGACGACCGGGCGGCCGGCGCGACCGCCGCCTACCTCATGGGCCAGTGGCTCGGCGACCGTCCCGGCAACGTCCTCACCAGCCTCAGCAGCGGCTTCTTCCGCAACGAGGAGGAGCGGGAGATGGGTTTCCGGGGCCTGATGCGGGCCCGCCACCCCGGGCGGGCCCTCGTCGAGATCGCCGAGGGGCAGGGCCTGGACGCCACCCAGTACGACCTGGTGCGGGCCGCGCTGGAACGCGATCCGGACATCCGGGCCGTCTACTCGATCGGCGGCGGCAACATCGCCACCCTGCGCGCCTTCGAGGACCTCGGCCGCGTCTGCGAGGTGTTCGTCGCCCACGACCTCGACCAGGACAACACCCGCCTGCTGCGCGAGCGGCGCCTGTCCGTCGTCCTCCACCACGACCTGCGCCAGGACCTGCGCGAGGCGTGCCGCCACGTGATGCGGGCCCACGGCGCCCTGCCGCCCGCCGGTCCCGCGCGGCCGTCGGCGATCCAGGTCGTCACCCCGCACAACCTGCCTCCCGACACCGCGACCGTGTGACGCGCACCGCCGCCCCGGGCGTGTGACAAGGGTGTTCGCGCGGCCGCTCGTACCGTCGGGCGCATGTGGAAATCGACTCCGGCCGGCGGCCCCGAGCGGGTGGTCGCGCTGGCCGACGGCGTCTTCGCGATCGCGATCACCCTGCTCGTCCTCGACTTCTCCGTCCCCAGCGGTCTGGACTCCGCCGCCTACCACGCCGAACTGCGCGACCTCGCGCCCAACCTGGGGGCGTACGTGCTGAGTCTGCTGGTGCTCGGGGTCTTCTGGCGCGACCACCGCCGCATCTTCGGCTACGTGGAGCAGGTCGACGGCCAGGTGATCACCCTGTCCCTGCTCGGCCTGGGCGTCGCGGCCCTGCTCCCCTTCCCCACCAAGCTCCTCGCCGAGTACGGCAACGAGCCGGTCTCCGTCGCCGTCTACGCGGCGGCGATCGCCGCCCTGGGCGCCTCCCACCTCGCCCTGCTCGCCGTGCTGGCCACCCGGCCCTGGCTGCGCGGCGGCGCGGCCCCCGAGGAGGGGTTCCTCCTCTTCGGCCTGGACATCGCGGCGACGGTGGTGGTCTTCGCGCTGAGCATTCCGCTCGCCCTGGCGGTCGGCCCGGCGGCCATGTGGAGCTGGCTGGTGCTGGTCCCGGTCCAGGGACTGCTGGGCCGATCGGCGACGCGGGCCCGCCGGGACGCCCTCACCCGTCGAGCGCGGGGCTGACCCAGGTGCCTTGCTCCGCCGACCGGACCATCGCCTCCAGCACGGCCGCGCTGTGCACGGCGTCCGGCAGGGTGGCGCCGTACGGGGTCGACTCGGCGATCGAGCGCAGGAAACGGTGGGCCTCCACCACCTTGAGGTCGTCGTAGCCCATGGCGTTGGCGGCACCCGGCTGGAAGGCCGCGAACTCGCCGTGCGCCGGGCCGACGTATACCGTGCTGACCGGCTGGTCCTGGTAGGCGGTGCCGCGGCTGACGCGCAGTTCGTTCATGCGCCGGAAGTCCCAGAACACCGCCCCCGTGGTGCCGTGCACCTCGAAGCCGTAGTTGTTCTGCTCGCCGACCGAGACCCGGCTGGCCTCCAGGACGCCGCGGGCGCCGGAGGCGAAGCGCAGCAGGCAGTTGACGTAGTCCTCGTTCTCGACCGGCCCCATGTCGCCGCCGGCGGCCCGCGCGTGCCCGGCGGTGGCGGCGGTGGGGCGGGCCCGTCGCGGCACGAACACGGCCGTGTCGGCGGTCAGCGACGCGATGTCGCCGAGCAGGAAACGGGCCAGGTCCGCGCCGTGCGAGGCCAGGTCGCCGAGCACCCCGCTGCCGCCGGGCTCACGCTCGTAGCGCCAGGTCAGCGCCCCCTCGGGATGGGCGGCGTAGTCGCTGAAGAGGCGGATGCGGACATGGGTGACCGTGCCGATCTCCCCGTCGGCGATCAGCGCGCGGGCGGCCTCCACGGCGGGCGCGTTGCGGTAGTTGAAGCCGACCGCGCCCTGCACCCCGGCCTCGGCGACCGCGTCCGCCACGGCCCGCGCGTCGTCGAGGCAGAGACCGACCGGCTTCTCGATCCAGATGTGCTTGCCCGCCTCGGCCATGGCGACGGCGATCTCCCGGTGCAGGAAGTTCGGCGCGGTGATGCTGACCGCCCGGACCCGCGGGTCCGCGGCCACCTCGCGCCAGTCGCGGGTCGTGGAGACGAAGCCGAACTGCGCGGCGGCCTCCTCGGCCCGTCCCGGCACCTCCTCGGCGACGGTGATCAGCTCGGGACGGAGGGCCAGCCGCGGATAGTGGTGGCGGACCCGGGCGTACGCCTGGGTGTGCACCCGGCCCATCCAGCCGAAACCGACGACGGCGACACCGAGTGCGTCCACCATGAGAGCCCTTCTTCGGACCGGTCCCTGCGCTGTCCCGCCCACCCTGTGCGGAGCGTCGGCATCATGTCAACCTTTTGACAGGACAAAGCCCAGCGGGCGTCGCGCTAACCCAGGTCGATCGCGTACGCCTTGCGCAGCGTCTCGTGCACCGTCCACGTCGTGCGGTCGCCCTCGCGCAGCACGGCCAGGTCGCCCGGACCGACCGTCAGCGTCGGGCCGCCCGCCACCTCGATGGTGGCCGAGCCGCTGAGCACCACGAACATCTCGTCCGCCTCGGTGTCGGTGACCACCCCCGGGGTGATCTGCCAGACCCCGCGCACCCGGCGGCCGTCCGCCGACTCCCAGACCACCTTGCCGGTCACCTCGGGGGTGCCGGAGACGATCTGCTCGGGGGAGAGGGGCTCGGGTTCGAGCTCGGCCTCGGGGACGTGCACGACGAAACTGTGGGTCATGCCGTGACGCTAGCCGGGGCGGCGGCGGCTCCGGGGCCGACAGTGTGTGGCGTATCCGGGGGCGCGCGCGGACACTTCGTCGCTCCTGCGACGAGGCACGGCGACGTGAACACCGCCCACGACGCCGGCGGCGGCCTCTCCGCCTACGTGGCCCTGTGGATCGTCCTACGTGGCCCTGTGGAGCGTCGCACCGCTCGGCCTGCCGCGGGACACGTCACCGCCCCCGGCGCGAGAGCCAGGCCGCCGCCACCGCGCCGGAGACGTTGTGCCAGACGGAGAACACCGCCGCCGGCAGGGCCGCGAGCGGGCTGAAGTGCGCCGTGGCCAGGGAAGCCGCCAGACCGGAGTTCTGCATGCCGACCTCGAAGGCCATCGCACGGCTCGCGGGCTCGCCCAGGCGGCCCAGGCGTCCGGCCCCGTACCCCAGCGCCAGGCCCAGGCCGTTGTGCAGCACCACCGCGAGGAACACCATCGCCGCGGCCGACTTGATGGCCTCGGCGCTGCCCGCCACCACGACCGCCACGATCACCGAGACGGTGACCGCCGACAGCCAGGGCAGAACCGGCAGCGCCCGCTCCACGTACCGCCCCGCCAGCAGCCGTACGGCCAGCCCCGCGAGGACGGGCAGCAGCACCGTCTTGAGGATGTCGGTGACCATGGACCCGGCGTCGACCGGAAGGTACTCACCGGCCAGCAGCAGCGTCAGGGGCGGCGTGACGAGCGGCGCGACCAGGGTGGAGACCGTCGCGACGGACACCGACAGGGCGACGTCGCCCCGGGCCAGGTACGTCACCACGTTGGAGGCGGTGCCGCTGGGCGCGCAGCCGACGAGGATGACACCGGCCGCGAGCTGCGGCGGGAGGTCGAGCAGGTGGGCGACGGCCCAGCCGAGCCCCGGCATGATCACGTAGTGCGCGACGAGACCGAGGGCCACCGCCCACGGACGCTTCACGACCCCACGGAAGTCCTCCGGGGTCATGGTGATGCCCATGCAGAACATCACGACGCCCAGCAGATACGGAACCGCCTCGCTCCCTCCGGTGAAACTCCCGGGGAGCAGCAGGCCGAGGGCGCCGGCCAGCAGGACGAGGATCGGGAAGACGGTCACGGCACGCCGCGCGGAGCGGTCACCGTCGGCGGGGGCGCTGAGGTGTTCGGGTCGTTCGGTTCGCACCGTGCGAGGTAACGCCCGGTGGACGGCCCGGCGCAACGCCGTCTCGCGATGTGATCATCGGGTGGCGCCGGAAGGAAAAGGCGGGTAACGGCCGTTCCGTCGCCGGTGACCGTCCAGGACGCCTTGCGCACGTACCGGCCCCATCGGAGGGGGCGGCGGGCGGCCGCACCCGGGCCCGCCGATGAGGTAGGCTTGACCAGCGCGATCACGCCGGGACGGGTGGCGCGCACCGGGACGTGGCGCAGCTTGGTAGCGCACTTGACTGGGGGTCAAGGGGTCGCAGGTTCAAATCCTGTCGTCCCGACGGACGTGACAGGGCCTTCGCGGGCAGCAGCTCCGCGAGGGCCCTGCGCGCGTCGTGCCCATGGTGGTCCCCGACGTGGCGCGCCCGGGCGAGGCTCCCGACGGCGCACGGCCGGGCCCCGCTTCCTCCCCCGAAGAAGCGGGGCCCGGCCGGCCGGGGTGCCACCCGTGTCCGGTGTCGCGGCGACACCGTCCCCCGCGGGTGGCCTCCCCGGCCGCCCCCGGCGCCGGCCTGTGGCCGCGGCGCCCGGGTGCCTCGGAGCCGTGCGGTCACCAGTACATGACCGCCGTCTCGCCCGCACCCCACGAGGAGTACAGGCGCACCCGGACGACATAGCGGCGGCCCTTGACGAAACGGGCCCTGATCGTGGCGTTGCGGGGTGTGCCGCCGTCGTCGTGCCCGGCCAGGTAGCGGGGCCGGCCGTCCCGCACCTCGAAGACGACCACGACGGCGTCGCTGTCGCCGAAGGTGCCCACGGTGTACTCGCGGGTCTCCGGCGGGTCCACCCGGAAGTCGGCCTGCTCGCCCGGCCCGAGCCCCAGCGGCACCGAACGGAACGGCACCAGCGGGCCCGGCCGGCCGAGGGGCGGGTACCAGCGCAGGGCGAACTCCTTGTCGGCGGCGGAGAGGGTGCCGGGCGGGTGCAGACCCGAGCGGTAGTGCTCCGGCTCGAGTATCAGCCCGGACGGGAAGGGATACTCCATGATCGACTGCGGGTCCCAGACCGGACCGTTGGCCTCGTCGCCGTCGAGCTTGCGCAGGATGTTGTGGAAGGTCCGCTCCCGGCTCCAGTGGTTCGGCGGGCCCGCCAGCTCGGCGTAGACGGCCTCGTCGTCCCAGAGGATGCCGGAGTACGGGCTCTGGTGCTCGTGCAGCATGCCGAGCGCGTGCCCGATCTGGTGCAGGGCCGTCGCGCGCTCCCCGGGCGCGGTCAGGTCCCAGCCGAAGTTCATCGTGCGGTCGTTCAGACCGACCCGCAGCGCGTCCTTGCCCACCGCCGACCACGAGCCGTCGCCGGGCTGGAAGCCGATCCGCAGCTCGGCCTCCGACCGGTCGCCCACCTCGGTGAGGACCAGCCCGATGCCGAGGTCCTGCCACTGCCGGAAGCAGTCCCGGACCACGTCCCGCTGCTCCTCGGTCCCCGCCCACGACCCCCGCCGCGGGCGGCCGGTGCCCGGCATCGGCACCACGGAGGAGTCGGTGTCCCCGCCGAGGAAGCAGTAGTGCAGCACGGTGCCGTTGACCCACATCCGCTGCCCGCCGACCAGCGCGGCGACGCGCTCGGCGGCCAGTCCCGGTGGCAACACGGGAGCGGGCTGCCGCGCCAGCGAGCAGTAGCGTGCGGTCATGACCCCCAGCATGCCGTCCGGGCGGGTGCGGTCGCCTGAGTCGGGGTCTACTCAAGTCGCCCTGTATCAGGGGCGAGTAGGCCGACTCATGTTTCCGTGACGACTTCTGAGCGGGACGTGAGAGCACTGCGGACGCCCTGGCCGTTCACCGGGCGGACGGACGAACTGGAACTGGTACGACGGTCGGTGACCGCCGGACGCGGCGGCATCGTGGTGACCGGCCCGGCCGGCTGCGGCAAGACCCGGCTCGTGACCGAGGCGGTCCGCGGCACGGACTGCGCCCGGGCGGCCGGGACGCCCGCGACCCGGGACATCCCCTTCGCCGCCTTCGCCCACCTCCTGCCCGGGTCCGTCACCCTGCACCGGGCGGTACAGCTCCTGTCCGGCGTACGCCTGCTGCTGGTCGACGACGCCCACCTGCTCGACGACGCCTCCGCGGCCCTCGTGCACCAGCTCGCCGTGCACGGCCGCACCCGGCTCCTGGTCGTCGCCGCGGAGGGCGTGCCCGTGCCGGGCGCCGTGTCCCGGCTGTGGTCCGGGGAGCTGCTGCCCCGCCTCTCCCTGCCGCCGCTGTCCCGCGACGAGACCGCCGACCTGCTCACGGCCGCCGAGGGAGTCGCCCCCGACCCCCTCACCGCACGCCGGCTGCACCGGCTGAGCCGGGGCGATCTGCGCCTGCTGCGCGAGCTGTTCACCGCCGTGCGCGGCCGGGGGCTGCTCACCGCGGTCCCGGAGACCGGCCGGTGGGCCTGGCGGGGGCCGGTGCCGGTCACCGCGGCCGTGCGGGAGCGCACCGCCCACGTACTGGACCGTGTCCGGCCCGAGGAACGCGAGACGCTCGAACGCCTCGCCTTCGCCGAACCCCTGCCCCTCGGCCTGGACACCCTGGACGTGTCCGTCCTGGAGGGCCTGGAGGGCAAGGGCCTGGTCACCGTCGACGACCACGGCGCCACCCGCCTCGCGCACCCCCTGCACGGGCCGGTGCTGCGGGCCGCCGCGGGCCGGCTGCGGGCACGGCGCCTGGCGCGCGCCCCGGAGCGCTGCGGGCCTGCCCTGAACGCCGAGACGGCCGCCCTGGCCCGCCGCATCGAGCGGGCCGACGTACGCGAGCCGTCCGCGCCCGTCGGGGAGTGGCTGGCGGCCGAGGGGGTCCCGCTGCCGGCCCGGCACGCGGCGCTGCGCGCCCGGTTCGCCCGCCTGGGCGGACGGCTGGCCGAGGCGGCGGCCTGGGCGCGGGAGGGCCTGCGGACCGACCCGCGGGACACCTCCTGCCGCGACGAACTCGCCCTGGCAGCGGCGCAGTCGGGCGACGCGACCGCGGGGGACCGGGAGCCGCGGCGGTGCGCCGGGACGGTCGCCGCCTGGGCCGCCGCCGTCCGCGGCGACCTCGACGAGGCGGTCCGGTCGGCCGCCGCGGGCGACCCCTACGACGCCGTCCGGCTCGGCGCGCCCGAACGCGCGGCCGGCCGGCTGACCGGCGTCTTCGCCGCGCACGCCGACGCCCTGGCACGGGGTGACGGACCGGCGCTGGACGAGGTGGCCGGGGAACTGGAACGGCGCGGCTTCCTGCTCTTCGCGGCCGAGGCCCACGCCCAGGCGGTACGGGTCCACCGCGACCCGAGCGCCGCGCGCACCGCCCGCACCCGTGCCGTCGCCCTCGCCCGGCGCTGCGAGGGCGCCCGCACCCCCGCCCTGTCCGGCCTGGTCCTCGGCGAACTCACCGCCCGCCAGCGGCAGGTCGTCACGCTCGCCGCCGCCGGGCTCAGCAACCGGCAGATCGCCGAGCGGCTCACCCTCTCCGTCCGCACCGTCGGCAACCACCTCTACGGCGCCTACACCCGCCTCGGTGCCGGTGACCGCGGCGCCCTGCCCTGGCTGGTGGAGCCGCCCCAGCCGCAGCCGGCCTGAGAGCGACGGCCGGTCGGCCGGTCAGGCCGCCCCGAACGCGGAGAACGCCCACCCCGTCGCCTGGTGCACGGCGTCGCCCGGCAGCGCGGCCCGCGCGTCGCGCAGCGCCTCCGCGAGGGACAGCCCGGCGTCCAGGCCCTTGTGCAGCGCGAGCATCAACGGCACCACCGCGGCGTCGTTGACCGGCGCGCTGCACGCCACCACCCCGGCCGTGCCGAGCGGCAGCAGCGCGGTGACCAGCCCGAGCAGCTCGTCCGCGCCGACCGAGGCGAGACGGGCGGTGTCGCAGCAGGACAGGATGATCCGGTACGGGCTGCGGTCCAGCCGCTCGAAGTCGTGCACGATCAGCGGCCCGTCCGCCATCCGCAGCGACGAGAACAAGGGGCTGTCCGCGCGGAAGGCGCCGTGCGCGGCGATGTGCGCCAGCGCCGCCCCGTCCAGCTCCCGCAGCACCCGGGGCACGCTCGCCTCGTCCCCCTCCAGCAGCACGGGCCGGCCGTCGAGCGGTCCCGCGCCGCCCGACCGGGCCCCCGTATCCCGCCGGGGACTCTCCCCGGAGCGCGCCGGGGGAGGGGGGCCCGCGTGGCGGTCCGCGAGTTCCGGTACCTCGGCGCCGCCGCTGGCCAGCCCCGGGCCGCGCACCAGCACCCGGCGGCCGCCGGGCGGCGGGGCGGTGTCCTTCGCGCGCAGCCAGCTGCTCGCCGACGGCGAGACGCTCAGCACCCGGTCGCGCAGCACGGGCAGCAGGGCCCACGGCACGCGGTGCAGCCTGCCGGGCGGGACCACGACGACCGGGCCGTTGCCGAGGTGAGCGGCGGCGGGACCGAGCAGAAGCTCCTGGAGGCGCGCGCCGGCCGCCTCCACCAGGGGCAGCCGGGCCTCGGCCCCGGGATGGGCCAGCCGGCGCAGCCCGGCCTGCACGTGTTCGGCCTCCCGCTCCGCCTCCGCCAGCAACCCCGCCTCGAACCGCCGTACCCGCCCCTGCCCGCACAGCAGTACGTGCACGCGCCCGTCGAGCACGGCCAGTTCCACCAGGCGCAGCTCGTCACCGAGCCGGTCCAGCAGACGCCCGACGTCGAACCGGCCGCCGTCGCCGTCACCGCGCCCCTCGCCCCGCATGTGCAGGGTGCGGGAGCGGATCTCCCGCTCCAGGCGGCGCTGTTCGCGCTCCAGGGCGGGCGCGGGACGACCACCGTCCGTGCGCGCCTCCTCCGCCCGGGCGGCCAGCTCCCGGAACGCCGTCATGGTGCTCAGCAGCACCGGATCGGCCGGCGGCCGGGTCGGCGGCGCCGACAGCACCGTCGCCCGCCACCGCTCGCTCCACACCAGCAGCCGCCGCGGCCCGCCCGACACCAGGCTCGCCCGCTGCGCCAGCGCCGCCAGCTCCGCGCCCTGGGCGGTGGCCCGCGCCCGCAACTCCGAGGCGCCCAGCGTCATCCGGTGGTCGTCGAGGACGTCCAGACCCCGTCGGCATGCCTCCAGCACGCCGCGCGCCGACCCGGCAGCCCGCGCCCGCAGCGCCTGCGCCGCCCAGCCCGTCATCCGGGCCAACGGCGGCCCGCCGTGCCGGCTGCGCGCGGCGACCGCCAGATGCCGCTCCGCGTCCGCCGTCCAGCCGAGCCCCAGCGCGATCCGTCCCGCCAGCAGCGACGCCTCCGGGGCGGCCGGCGCACCGAAGGCGGCCAGCCGCTCCGCCACCGCCGCCGCGTCCGCCACCAGCCGCCCCGAGGCACGCCCCGTCGCCACCCGCGCCTCGATCAGCACCAGCCGGGCGTGCGTCTCGTACCAGGTGCGCCGCTGCCCGGCGAACAGCCGCACCGCCAGGGCCGCGCGCGCCAGCGAGGTCTGCGGATCGCCCGCCAGCCGGGCCGCCCGCGCGGCCACCAGCAGCAGCTCCGCCTTGCGGGTGGACTGCCCGCCGATCCCGTCCAGCGCCGCGATCGCCCCGTCCGCCTCGGCCAGTGCCTCCGTCGCCAGCCCCGCCGCCATCAGCACCTCGCAGCGGCGGATGGACAGCATGAACGTCGGCGTGCCCAGCTTCGCGTACCGCTCCTCCGCCTCGTCCAGGAGCCTCAGAGCCGCCGGCACGTCGCCCGAGCGGAACGCCGCCAGCCCCCGGCTCTCCACCGCGTCGGCCTTGTCGTGTTCCTGGCCGGTGGTGTCCCACAGCGCCTCCGCCGCCGTGAAGTCGGCGTCCGCCCGCTCCACCGCGCCGAGCGCCAGGTGCACGGTCGCCCGCAGGGTCAGCGCCCGCGCCGTCCAGATCACGTCGTCGGCCTGCCGCAGCACCGGGACCGCCCGGCGTACGTCCTCCAGCGCCTCGCCGTGCCGCCCCAGCACCCACCAGACGTACGCCCGCCGGTACAGCACCCGTGCCCGGGTGTGCCCGGTGCCGCGCGCGACGCCCCGCTCGAAGGCCGCCAGCCCGTCCCGGGTGCGGCCGGCGTGCACCAGCGCCACGCCCAGGGTGGCCAGTACGTCCGCCTCCCGCTCGGCCGAGTCCGCGCGGGCCGCGAGTTCACGGGCGCGCCGCAGATGGGCCAGCGCCCGCCGGGTGTCGCCGAAGTCCCGCTGCCAGATGCCGATCACCTGATGGGCGACCGAGGCGTGCAGCGGTGAGGGATCGGCCCCGAGCAGTTCCTCCGCGCGGGCCAGCGCTTCGCCGGGGGCGGCGAACACCATCGGCAGGAGTTGGAGCACCGCGTCGTTTCCCGCTGTCACCCCACGGATGGTAGTGGTCCGGAACCACACCCCACAGGGCCGAGTCTGTATCAATCGGCCACCCCCGGACTCTGATTGACGACTGTCGCCACCACCGTGGCCACGACCGCCGTCACACCGCCGCCTCAGTGGAGGGCATGCCATGGCACCACAGCGATTCCGTGAGCAGTTCGACCAGATCCAGCGCTCGATGCCGGACGTCCCGCTGGTGATGGGGCCGGACGACTCCGCCGAGTTCCTCTACGAGAAGGGCGTCGTCCTGGCCCGCGACGGCGAGGAGGCCCGCCTCGTCGAGGACACCGTGCGCGACCACTTCACCGCGACGGACGGCCTGACCCCGGACCAGGTGCGCCGGGCGAGCCCCGCTGCCAACCGCACGGGCATCACCCGCATCCGGGTCGGTGACCCGGGCGAGGGCGACGGGAGCGGCGACCCCACCGTCGCGCACGCCCTGCGCTCCCTCAGAACCATGGAGGGGCGCGCGGGCCGCCGGCTCGTCAGCCGCAACCACGTCGTCTCCATCGCCGTGAACGCCTGCCCCGGCGACGAACCCGTGCCCGTCCCGGTGGGCGCACCGCCGAACCCGGCGCCCGCCGACACGCCGTACGACGCGGGAACCGCCGTGGGCGTCCTCGTCATCGACACCGGCCTGATGCACGACTACCGGTCCTCCCCGCTGCTCGCCCACACCGAGGGCGACCCGCAGATCAAGGAGTGCGACGAGGACGGCGTCCTCCAGCAGTACGTCGGCCACGGCACCTTCATCGCCGGACTCGTCGCCGCCGTCGCCCCCAACACCCACGTGACCGTCCGCAACACGCTCAACGACGCGGGCGCCATCCTGGAGTCCGAACTGGGCGAGAAGCTCTTCGAGGCCGTCGACCGCGACGGCTGGCCCGAGATCCTCAGCCTCTCCGCCGGCACCTCCAACGGCCGCACCGACGGCCTGCTCGGCGTGCACGCCTTCATGGAGGAGCTGCGCGACCAGCGCACCCTGCTGGTCGCCGCCGCCGGCAACAACGGCAGCGCCACCCCCTTCTGGCCCGCCGCCTACGCGGAACTCCCCGGCTGGGAGCGCTCGGTGCTGTCGGTCGGCGCGCTGCGCGCCGACGGCGAGTTCGGCGCCTGCTTCAGCAACCACGGCGGCTGGGTCAAGGTCTACGCCCCGGGCGAGCGCCTCACCAGCGCCCTCACCGGCTTCGGATCACCCGTGCCCTACGTCTACCAGCACTCCACCTACGACGCCTGCCGGTACGGCTTCGGCTACGCCTGCACCTGCCGGTACCCCCGGCACAACGGCGTCCTCAGCGAACCCGGCGAGGCGCCGGCCAAGCCGGACCAGGTGATGTTCGAGGGGCACGCGCAGTGGAGCGGCACCTCCTTCGCGACCCCCGTCGTCGCGGGCCTGGTCGCCTCGCACATGACGGAGACGAAGGAGCGGGACCCGCGCGTGGCGCGCCGCCGCCTGCTCGCCGCCAACACCGAGTACGCGGAGGTGCGCGGGGCGCACGTGCCCGCGCTGCTGCCGCCCACCTGGCACCCGGTCACCGTCGAGGTGCCGGCCGACGGGGCGTGAGCGGCCCGATGCCCGGCGGAACCACCCACTCCACGGCGTACGATGGCCTGTCGTACACGAGGGGTGGGACCGTGGACCGTGCAGATGTCGGGGTGCTCGTCCAGTTGGCCGCCGACGGGGACGCGGCGGCCTGGAAGCAGTTGGTGGACGGGCTGGGCCCGCTGGTGTGGTCCGTCGCGCGCTCGCACGGGCTGTCCGACGCCGACGCGCACGAGGTGTACCAGACCGCCTGGTTCCGGTTCGCCCAGCACCTGGGGCGCATCCGCGAGCCCGAGAAGACCGGTTCCTGGCTGGCGAGCACGGCACGGCACGAGTGCCTGAAGCTGCTGAGGGCGTCGAAGCGGTGGACCCCGACCGACGACCCGCAGCTGCTCGACCGGCCGAGCGAGGAGCGTACGCCCGAGGAGTCGGTGCTCGACTCCGAGGAGGCCGCGGCGCAGACCGAGCGCGTGCGGCGGTTGTGGCAGGAGTTCGAGGAACTGGGCGAGCGGTGCCGCCAGTTGCTGCGCGTGCTGATCTCCTCGCCACCGCCCAGTTACCAGGAGGTGTCCGCCGCGCTGGGAATCGCGGTGGGCAGCATCGGGCCGATGCGCCAGCGCTGTCTGCGCCGGCTGCGGGCCCGGCTAGAGGCACGGGGGACGACGACATGAGCGGCACACACGACGAGGCGTTCGGGGACGACGGGTCCGACGAGGCATTCGCGGACCTCACGGACCTCACGGATTCCTCGGACTCCACTGACTCCACGCACTTCACGGACGACGCACTCGACACCGGACTGCTGGAGGAGGAGCTGCGGCAGGCCGCCGCCATCCTGGACCCGGTCCCGGCCGAGCTGCGGCGGATCGCCGTCGACGCCTTCGCGCTGCACGACCTGGACGCCCGCGTCGCCGAGCTGACCTTCGACTCGCTGGTCGACGCCATCCCGGTCAGGGGAGCGGAGGACCCGCCGCGGATGCTGACCTTCCGCGTGGACGACGTGACCGTCGACGTCGAGGTGACGGAGGACGGCCTGATCGGTCAGCTGCTGCCGCCGGGCCCGGCCGACGTCGAGGTGCTGAGCGGTCCGCGGGCCCACGCCCGGCTCACGGCGGACGACCTGGGGCGCTTCACCGGCGAGGCCCCGCCCTCCGGCCCGTTCGCGCTGCGGCTGCGGACCGGTGGGGACGTGGTGGTCACGGAGTGGCTGCGGGCCTGAACCGCCGCTCTCACCAGGCGCAGGGCAGGGTGCGCGGGCCGCGGATCATGGTCCGGCGCCGCCACCGGACCTCTTCGGGCCGGACCGCGAGCCGCAGCCCCGGCAGCCGCTCCAGCAGCGTGTCGACGAGCAGTTCGGTCTGCATCCGGGCGAGGACGGCACCCGTGCAGTAGTGGTGCCCGTTGCCGAAGGACAGGTGCGGATTGGGGTCGCGGTCCGGGTCGATCCGGTCCGGGTCGGGGAAGACCTCCGGGTCCCGGTTGGCGGCGAGGTAGGAGACGTACACGGGGTCGCCGGCGCGGATGCGCGTTCCGTGCAGGTCGACGTCCTCCAGGGCGATGCGGGCGAGCCCCACCGAGGTGCGGTGCGGGATCCAGCGCAGCAGCTCGTCCAGGAGGGCGCCCCGGACCCCGGGGCGGTCGTCGCGCATCCTGGCCATCAGCTCCGGCCGGGTGAGCAGCACGTACAGCATCTGCCCGACGTTGTGCGTGACGGCCTCGCCGCCGATCTGCAGCGGTCCGGCCAGGCCGACCGCCTCCGTCTCGTCGACCTCGCCCCGGCCCACCGCGGCGCCGAGCATCGCGTACACGTCGTCACCGGAGCTGCCGGCACGGGCGCGCACCGTCTCGGTGATCCACCCGTACAGGCCCTGCTTGGCCCGCTCGGCGGCCTCGGCGCCGCCGGAGGTGGAGATGATCTGCCGGGTCCAGGCGTGCACCCGCTCCCGGTCGGCGGGCGGAACGCCCATCACCTCGCTGACGACGGCGATCGGGAAGGGCTCCAGGACCCGCTCGACCAGATCCGCGGGCGGGCCGTCCGCCACCACCCCGTCCACCAGGCCGTCGAGGATCTCCTGCGCCCTCGGGCGCAGCGCCTTCGCCCTGCCCACGGTGAACGCCCCCGCGACCGCGCGCCGCAGCCGGTTGTGGTCGGGCTGGTCGGCGAAGGCGAGCGAGCCGGGGCGCGGCTTGAAGTGCGGCGCGAGCCGCGTCACCTGACGCCTCGTCACCTCCGCGCGCCCGAACCGCGGATCGTTGGTGATGGCCTTCACGTCCGCGTAGCGGGTGGCCAGCCACGCCCAGCCCTCGCCGTGCGGCAGCCGTACGCGGGTCAGCGGCCCCTCGCGCATCAGGTCGGCGAGGACGGGGTCGAACTCCGGTCCGTCCAGGTCGAGGGCGGGCCAGTCCCGTACCGGGGGCGGGGACTGGCCGGTCAGCGTGGTGGTCTCCTGCGTCATGCACCCACCCTGGCCGCGCGCCCGGCGGCTGTCGCGCGGGAGTGCTCCAGCCGGTGGGCGCGCGGGCTCCGGGGCCCGCCGGATCAGCCGGACACGGCGTCGACCAGCGTCGCCAGCGCCTCGGCGAGGCGGGACAGACCGGGTCCGGCCGGTCCGCCCGGCTCGCTCATGTAGGTGTCCCGGCGGATCTCCACCATCAGCGCGCCGACCTCGGCCCGCTTTCCGTAGAAGTCCAGCGGCACGTACGTCCCGCCGAACGGGCTGTCCAGCCCGGTCTCCCCGCACGGCGCGAACGCGTCGCGGGCCGCGGCCAGCAGCTTCGGCGACGTGTGGAAGCCGTCGGTGCCCAGGCAGACCGGCGGGCGCGGGCCCTGGCCGTGCAGTTCGTAGGGCAGCGGTTCGGTGGGGTAGGAGTGCACGTCGATGATCACCGCCCGGCCGGTGGCGGCGAGCCGGCCCGCGACCGCCTCGGTCATCGCCCGCGCGTAGGGCCGGAACCAGCGCTCGATCAGCGGCTCGGGGGCGGTGCCGTCGGACCGCAGGACCTCGCGGTGCGTGGTCCGCGTGTACACCGCGCCCATCCCGACGGCCGTCATCTCCTCCCGCTCGTCCGGGAACCGCTCCGGATCGACGACCAGGCGCGACGTCCGGTTGACGAACCGCCAGGGGGTGAGCCCGGCGAGCCCGGCCGCCGCCCGGGCGATCTCGGCCGTGTGCGCGTCGGTGATGTGGTCCAGCTCCCGCTCCAGCGCCGCGTCGTCCAGTACGATGCCGGCCCGGACGTCGGCGGGGATGTGCCGGGAGGAGTGCGGCACGTGGAGGATCACGGGGGAGGCGGGGTCGCCGGGGACGGTCTCGAAGGACGCCGGGGCGTCGCTCATGGGGTGCCTCGCAAGGTGCGAACGGAAGCGGGGGTGGGGACAGACGGACACCCCGCCTCCGGTGCGCGGAGACGGGGTGTCACGGCCGTGAGCCCTTCGCGGGCCCCGGTGAGGATCAGGCGAAGGACGCCAGCGCCTCGTTCCAGGTGGCCGACGGGCGCATGACCTCGGCGGCCTTGGCCGGGTCGGGCTGGTAGTAGCCGCCGATCTCGGCGGGCTTGCCCTGGACGGCGTTCAGCTCGTCGACGATCTTCTGCTCGTCGGCGGTCAGCTTCTCGGCGAGCGGGGCGAAGGCCTTGGCCAGGTCCGCGTCGTCGGTCTGCTTCGCCAGCTCCTGCGCCCAGTACAGGGACAGGTAGAAGTGGCTGCCGCGGTTGTCGATGCCGCCGACGCGACGGGTCGGGGACTTGTCCTCGTTGAGGAAGGTCGCCGTGGCGCGGTCGAGGGTGTCGGCGAGCACCTTGGCCTTGGTGTTGCCGGTGGCCGTCGCGTACTGCTCCAGAGACGGGACCAGGGCGAAGAACTCGCCGAGGGAGTCCCAGCGCAGGTAGTTCTCCTTGACCAGCTGCTGCACGTGCTTGGGCGCGGAGCCGCCGGCGCCGGTCTCGAACAGGCCGCCGCCCGCCATCAGCGGGACGACCGACAGCATCTTGGCGCTGGTGCCCAGCTCCAGGATCGGGAAAAGGTCGGTCAGGTAGTCGCGGAGCACGTTGCCGGTGACGGAGATGGTGTTCTCGCCGCGGCGGATGCGCTCGACCGACAGCTTGGTCGCCTCGACCGGGGACAGGATGCGGATGTCCAGGCCCTCGGTGTCGTGCTCCGGCAGGTACTGCTCGACCTTGGCGATCAGGTTGGCGTCGTGGGCGCGGCCCTCGTCCAGCCAGAAGACGGCCGGGTCGCCGGTGGCGCGGGCGCGGGTGACGGCCAGCTTGACCCAGTCGCGGATCGGGTCGTCCTTGGTCTGGCAGGCGCGGAAGATGTCACCGGCGGACACAGCCTGCTCGATGAGGGCGGCGCCCTTCTCGTCGACCAGGCGGACCGTGCCCGTGGTGGGGATCTCGAAGGTCTTGTCGTGGCTGCCGTACTCCTCGGCCTTCTGCGCCATGAGGCCGACGTTCGGGACCGAGCCCATCGTGGACGGGTCGTAGGCGCCGTTGGCCTTGCAGTCGTCGATGACGGCCTGGTACACGCCGGCGTAGGAGGAGTCCGGGATGACGGCGAGGGCGTCGTGCTCCTGGCCGTCCGGGCCCCACATGTGGCCGGAGGTGCGGATCATGGCCGGCATCGAGGCGTCGATGATGACGTCCGAGGGCACGTGCAGGTTGGTGATGCCCTTGTCGGAGTCGACCATGGCCAGCTCCGGACCCTCGGCCAGCTCGGCGTCGAAGGACGCCTTGATCTCGGCGCCCTCGGGCAGCGACTCCAGGCCCTTGTAGATGCCGCCCAGACCGTCGTTCGGGGTCAGACCGGCCGCGGCGAGCGCCTCGCCGTACTTCGCGAAGGTCTTCGGGAAGAAGGCGCGCACCACGTGACCGAAGATGATCGGGTCGGAGACCTTCATCATCGTGGCCTTCAGGTGCACCGAGTACAGGATGCCCTCGGCCTTGGCGCGGGCGACCTGCGCGGTCAGGAACTCGCGCAGCGCGGCGACGCGCAGCACGGAGGCGTCGACGACCTCGCCCTTCTTCACCGGCACGGACTCGCGCAGCACCGTGGTGGTGCCGTCGTCGCCGACCAGCTCGATCCGCAGCGCGCCGTCCTCGGCGATCACCACGGACTTCTCGGTGGAGCGGAAGTCGTTCTCGCCCATGGTGGCGACGTCGGTCTTGGAGTCGGCGCTCCAGGCGCCCATGCGGTGCGGGTGGTTCTTGGCGTAGTTCTTGACCGAGGCCGGGGCGCGGCGGTCGGAGTTGCCCTCGCGCAGGACCGGGTTGACGGCGGAGCCCTTGACCTTGTCGTAGCGGGCGCGGATGTCGCGCTCCTCGTCGGTCTTCGGGTCGTCCGGGTAGTCCGGCAGCGCGTAGCCCTGGGCCTGCAGCTCGGCGACGGCGGCCTTGAGCTGCGGGATGGAGGCCGAGATGTTCGGCAGCTTGATGATGTTGGCGGCGGGGGTCTTGGCCAGCTCGCCGAGCTCCGCGAGGGCGTCCGGGATGCGCTGGTCCTCGGTGAGGTACTCCGGGAAGACGGCGATGATCCGGCCGGCCAGCGAGATGTCGCGGGTCTCGACGGGGACACCCGCCTGCGAGGCGTACGCCCGGACCACCGGCAGGAACGAGTACGTCGCCAGGGCCGGGGCCTCGTCAGTGTGTGTATAGATGATGGTCGAGTCAGTCACCGGGTGCTCCGCTCCACGTCTGCAACATTGCTCGACATCAAGATATCTTGTGATCGACCTCGGCTCGACAGGGGTCGCACGGAGATTCCGGACAACCGGCCGCGCGACCCGTGCCGGGGAGGAAGTCGATCACAGGTGTGCGGCGGCGTCCTCACCCGTACGCTGCTGCGGGAACGCCACACCGCCCTGCTGGAGCGCGACCGTACGGGCGGGCGCCGGGATGCGGATGCCCTCCGCGCGGTACCGCTTGTGCAGGCGCTTGATGAACTCGTGCTTGATCCGGTACTGGTCGCTGAACTCGCCCACGCCCAGGATGATCGTGAAGCCGATCCGGGAGTCGCCGAAGGTGTGGAAGCGGACGGCGGGCTCGTGGTCCGGCACCGCGCCCGTGATCTCCGTCATCACCTCCGCGACCACCTCCGTCGTGACCCGCTCCACGTGGTCCAGGTCGCTGTCGTAGGCGACCCCGGCCTGCACCATGATGGTCAGCTTCTGCTCGGGCCGCATGAAGTTGGTCATGTTCGACTTGGCGAGCTGCCCGTTCGGGATCACGATCAGGTTGTTGGACAGCTCACGGACGGTGGTCTGCCGCCAGTTGATGTCCTCGACGTAGCCCTCCTCGCCGCTGTCCAGCTGGATGTAGTCACCCGGCTGCACGGTCTTCGAGGCCAGGATGTGGATGCCGGCGAAGAGGTTGGCCAGCGTGTCCTGGAGGGCCAGCGCGACCGCCAGACCGCCGACGCCGAGGGCGGTGAGCATCGGCGCTATGGAGACGCCCAGCGTCTGGAGCATCACCAGGAAGCCGATGGCCAGCACCAGGACGCGGGTGATGTTGACGAAGATCGTGGCCGACCCGGCGACGCCGGAGCGGGACGTGGTCAGCGTGCGCACCAGACCGGCGATCACCCGGGCCGCCGAGACGGTCGTCACGAAGATCAGCAGGACCGTCAGCGCCTGGTTGACGTTGTGCTGCACGGTCCGGGTCAGCGGCAGGGCCGCCGCGGCCCCCGCCACCCCGCCCGCGACCGCCGCCCAGGGCGCCACCGTGCGCAGCGCGGCCACGATCACGTCGTCGCCGCTCCAGCGGGTGCGCCCGGCGTGCCCGGCCAGCCAGCGCAGCAGCACGCGCAGCAGGAACGCCGCCACCAGGCCGGCCGCCAGCGCGATGCCGGCGGGCACCAGATGGTCCATGGTCAGGTCTTCCGTCACCGGTCACCTCGGGGTCTCGGGATGCTCGACTGCGCCGGTCCGCAAGGCAGTTCGACCGGCGCGAGCGTTCATCCTGCCGTATGCCGGGTTGTGCTCCGTACCGCGTCGCCGGGCAGGGCGGGGCGGTGCGCGGCGGTGAGGCTCAGATCACTCGGAGCCGCACCAGCGCCGCCAGCGTCAGCGCCCCCGGCAGCAGCGGCAGCCAGACGGTCAGCAGCCGGAAGGCCAGCACCACCGCCGTGGCCACGGCCGCCGGGCCGCCCGCCGCCACCAGGGCCACCACCAGCGCCGCCTCGACCGAACCGATGCCGCCCGGCGTCGGCACCAGCGCGACCGCGACCGTCGCCGCCAGGTACGCCACCGCCATGTGCCCGGCCGGCACGTCGAGCGCCAGCGACTTGCCCACCATGACCAGGACCGCCGTCTGGAGCGCCGGGAAGGCCAGGGCCCCGCCCCACAGGGCCAGCGCCCGCGCCGGACGGGCGTGCACCGAGCGTGCCTCGCCCAGCGCCGTCCGCAGGAAGGACTCCACCGCCCCGCGCAGCCGCGGCGCCAGTGCCAGTACGCCCGCCGCGACGACCGGCACCGCGCCCGCGGCGACCAGCAGCGGCCCCACGGCGCCCTCGGGAAGCAGCGTGCCGAGCCGTAGCGCGCCGGGAAAGGCGAGCACCAGGGCGCCCAGCAGTGCGACGCGGCCGACGCTCTCCGCCAGCAGGTACAGGGCGAGGGCCGCCGAGGCGCGGGCCAGCGGCAACCCGCACACCGTCATGAACCGCAGGTTGACCGCGCTCGCGCCCAGCCCCGTCGGCAGCAGGTGGTTGGCCGCGCCCGCCGCGAACTGGGTGGCGAGCAGCCGCCGCCGGGGCAGCCGCCGGACCACCGCGCCCTGCCGGGTGCAGGCCGCCGCGACCCAGGTCAGGCAGGTGGCACAGGCCGCCGCCAGCAGCCACGGCCACCGGGCGGTCGTCAGATGGCCGAACCCCTCGGCCAGCACCGACCGGTGCCGTACCGCGACCACGGTCACCAGCAGCAGCGGAAGCACGCAGCACACCCGACGCACCAGCCGGTCACCGCCCGCACGGCGGACGCGGACCGACGCGGGTCGGGCGACCCGCGTCCCGGCGACGGACCCCTCCGGGGCGGACTCCTGGGGAACACCTACCGCTGTCACACCACAAGAGATTCCCCGACCCGCGCCAACTACGGATGGCCGACGCGCGGACGACGCCTTACGGGCCGCGGGCGCCCGGACCGCTCCCGCGCGCTTGACCTCAAGGAAAGTCGAGGTTCTACCGTCGCCCTCATGAGCATGGAGACCACCGCCTGGACCCAGCTGCACAGCGTCATGAACGCCGAGCAGGACCGCCGTCCCCTCGCCCGCGCGACGCTGCGCCGCATCGGCACCTTCGCCCGCCCGCACCGCACCCGCATCGCACGGTTCGTCCTGCTCGGGGTGGTGACCGCGCTCCTCGCCGTCGCCACCCCCGTACTCGCCGGACGCGTCGTGGACACGATCGTGTCGGGCGGCGACGAGGGCACCGTCGTCCGGCTCGCCCTGCTGATCGCGCTGATCGCGGTCGCCGAGGCGGCACTCGGCATCCTCTCCCGGAGGCTGTCGGCGATGCTCGGGGAGGGACTGATCCTCGATCTGCGCACGGCTGTGTTCGATCATGTGCAGCGCATGCCGGTCGCGTTCTTCACACGCACGCGTACGGGCGCCCTGGTCTCCCGTCTCAACAACGACGTCATCGGCGCCCAGCGCGCCTTCAGCAACACCCTCTCCGGCGTGGTGACCAATCTGGTCACGCTGGTGCTCACCCTCGCCGTGATGCTCACCCTGTCCTGGCAGATCACCCTGCTCGCCCTGGTCCTGCTCCCCGTCTTCGTGCTCCCGGCCCGGCGCATGGGCCGCCGCATGGCCCGCATGCAGCGCGAGGCCGCCACCCTGAACGCCGCGATGGGCACCCGCATGACCGAGCGCTTCTCCGCACCCGGCGCCACGCTGATCAAGCTGTTCGGCCGCCCCGAGGAGGAGTCGGCCGAGTTCGCCGACCGGGCCCGCCGCGTCGCCGACATCGGGGTGCGCACCGCCACCGCCCAGGCCGCCTTCATCACCGCCCTCACCCTGGTCTCCGCCCTCGCGCTGGCCCTCGTCTACGGCCTCGGCGGCTTCTTCGCCCTGCGCGGCACCCTGGACCCGGGCGCCGTCGTCGCGCTGGCGCTGCTGCTGACCCGCCTGTACGCGCCGCTCACCGCGCTCGCCGGGGCCCGCGTGGAGGTCATGAGCGCCCTCGTCAGCTTCGAACGGGTCTTCGAGGTGCTGGACCTGACCCCGCTCATCGACGAGAAGCCCGACGCCCGCCCGGTCCCCGAGGGCCCGGTCGCCGTCGAGTTCGACGACGTCCGCTTCGGCTACCCGTCCGCCGACAAGGTCTCCCTCGCCTCCCTGGAAGAGGTCGCCTCCCTCGACACCCGGGGCGGCGACGAGGTCCTGCACGGCCTCTCCTTCCGCGCCGAACCCGGCCAGACCGTCGCCCTGGTCGGCTCCTCCGGTGCCGGCAAGTCCACCATCGCCCAGCTGCTGCCGCGCCTGTACGACACCGACGGCGGCGCCGTGCGGATCGGCGGCGTCGACGTCCGCGACCTGAGCGCCCGCTCCCTGCGGGACACCGTCGGCATGGTCACCCAGGACGGCCACCTCTTCCACGACACCGTCCGCGCCAACCTGCTGCTGGCCCGGCCCGACGCCTCCGACACCGAGCTGTGGGACGCCCTGCGCCGCGCCCGCCTGACCGACCTCGTCCGGTCCCTGCCCGACGGCCTCGACACCGTGGTCGGCGAGCGCGGCTACCGGCTCTCCGGCGGCGAGCGCCAGCGCATGACCATCGCCCGGCTGCTGCTGGCGCGCCAGCGCGTCGTCATCCTCGACGAGGCCACCGCCCACCTCGACAACACCTCCGAGGCCGCCGTCCAGGAGGCCCTGGCCGAGGCCCTGGAAGGCAGGACCGCCGTGGTCATCGCGCACCGGCTGTCCACCGTCCGGTCGGCCGACCAGATCCTGGTGGTCGAGGCCGGCCGCATCGTGGAACGCGGCACCCACGACGAACTCCTCGGCGCGGGCGGACGCTACGCCCAGCTGCACCGCACCCAGTTCGGCCGGCGGGCGATGGAGAAGGCGGCGTAGGCGGGCCGGAAACGGTGGGAAGGGGCCGCTACCGCCCGTGCGGGCCGTCGGGAGAGGTCCGCACGGGCAGGTCCTGCTCCGCCCAGACCACCTTGCCGGTCGGTGTACGGCACGAACCCCAGCGCCGGCACAGCATGTTGATCAGCTGGAGCCCGCGCCCGCTCTCGTCGCTCACGTCCGCGTGCTGGATCTGCGGCAGGTCCGGCCCGGAGTCGGAGACCTCCACGGACAGCCGCTCGTGCCGCATCAGCCGCAGTTCCCCCGGGGCGTTCCCGTACCGCAGCGCGTTGCCCACCAACTCGCTGACGACCAGCTCCGTCGTGTCGACCAGCTCCTGGAGCCCCCACTTCGCCAGCTGCTCGCGCACCGCCGTCCGCGCCTGGCCGGCGGCCTTGCCGTCGGGCGGCAGCGCCCGTACGTATAGGGCCCCCTCCGGACCCAGCGGGCGCGCTCCGGCGACCAGCACGATGGCGTCGTCGGACCGGTCGCCACCGACCCGCTCGGTGACCGCACGACAGGCGGCGCCGTCCTCGGGCGCGGCGCCGCCGACCGCCTCGCGCAGCCGCTCCATCCGCTCGGCGAGCCCTGTGGTGCGCGACCTGACCAGGCCGTCCGTGTACAGCGTCAGCCGGCTCCCCTCGGGTGCCGGACAGTCCACCGGGTCGTACGGGATCACCCCGGCGCCCAGCGGGGCGCCGGCCGGCACGTCCAGATAGGCGGCGTCGCCGTCGGCGCCGGTGAGCAGCGGGGGCGGATGACCGGCGCTGGCGATGCGGAAGGACGAGCCGTACGGGTCGTAGACCGCGCACAGGCAGGTGGCGTACTGGTCCTCCTCCAGGTCGCGGGCGGCCAGGTCCAGCCGGGCCAGCAGCCGCTCGGGCGCGATGTCCAGCGCCATCAGCGTGCGGGCCACCGTGCGCAACCGGCCCATGGTCGCGGCGGCGGCCAGCCCGCGTCCCATCACGTCGCCCACCATCAGCGCGGTGCGCCCGCTGGGCAGCGCCACCACGTCGAACCAGTCGCCGCCCACGGCGGCCGGATCGGCCGCGGGGTCGTAGCAGGAGGACACCGCGAGCCCCGGCGTGCTCGGACTGGACCGGGGGAGCAGGGCGCGCTGCAGCGTGACCACGTGCTCGCGCTCCCTCCCGTAGAGCCGGGCGTTGTCGATGGACACGGCCGCCTTGGAGGCCAGTTCCATGGCCAGCGCCACGTCGGCCTCGGTGAACGGCGCCCGGCTGCCGGCCCGGACGAAGTCGGCCAGTCCCAGCAGCACCCCCCGGGCGACCAGCGGGACCACCAGATAGGAGTGCACCCCCGCGCGGCGCATGATGTCGGCCGACTCGGGGGTGGGGGCGACGACGGCGAAGTCCGACCGGGTCATCCGCGGTATCAGCACCGGCTCGCGGGTGGTCAGGCACCGCAGCCCCAGCCGGTCGGCGCCGTGCACCGACAGTTCGCCGACCGGGTCCGGCGCCAGGTCCAGGCCGTCGATCTCCGACACCGCCATGGCCCTGAGCCGCGGGGGTTCGCTGCCCCGGGCGCGGTCGCCCTCCTGGAAGCGCAGCACCCGGTCCAGCAGGTCCACCGCGGAGCCGTCGGCCAGCTCCGGGACGGTGAACTCGGCCAGCTCCTCCGCGGTGCGCCGCAGGTCCAGCGTGGTGCCGATCCGCGTTCCGGCCTCGTTCAGCCAGGCCAGCCGGCGCCGCGCGCCCAGCGCCTCCGTCATCGGCCGCAACGCGCCCCGCAGCGCACGGCGCCCGCCGACCAGGGGATTCGCAGGACGGCGCACCTCGCGCCGCCACGGTCGCTCCCGCACGCGTCGCCTCCTCCCACGCCTACTGCCCCGATTCTGCCTCGCCTCGGGACGGGCGGCGACGGCGGCGCCGTGATCGACGGGCCCCGCCGGCCCGGCGCCGCCGTGTTCGACGGGCCCCGCCGGCCCGGCGCCGCCGGGGCGTGGCTCAGGCGCGCAGCCACACCGCCGTGTCACGCGGCAGCCGCCCGTCCGCGTCGAGGGGCCCGCTGCGGAGCAGGAGGGTGCCGTGTTCCGGCAGGTCGACCGGCCTCGGGGACAGGTTGACCACGCAGGTCGGCCCGCCGGGCCGGCGGAAGGAGAGGACGCCGTCCGGGGAGGGCAGCCAGTCGAGCGGACCGTCGCCGAAACCGTCCGTGGTGCGCCGCAGGGACAGGGCCCGCCGGTAGAGGTTCAGCATCGACTCCGGATCGGCGCTCTGGCGGTCCGCCGCGTACGCCGACCAGCCCGGGGGCTGCGGCAGCCAGGGTTCCGTCTCGGAGCCGAAGCCGCAGTACGGGGCGTCGGCCGTCCACGGCAGCGGCACCCGGCAGCCGTCCCGGCCCGGATCGACACCCCCGGAGCGGAAGTGCATCGGGTCCTGTATGCGATCCAGCGGGACGTCGGCCTCGGGCAGACCGAGTTCCTCCCCCTGGTACAGGTAGACGGACCCGGGCAGGGCCAGCGTCAGCAGCGCGGCGGCCCGGGCGCGCCGCGTCCCGAGCGCCAGGTCGGTCGGGGTGCCGAAGGTCTTCTTCGCGAAGTCGAAGCCGGTGTCCTCGCGGCCGTAGCGGGTGACGGTGCGGGTCACGTCGTGGTTGCAGAGCACCCAGGTCGCGGGGGCGCCCACCGGGGCGTGTTCGGCGAGCGTGTCGTCGATGGTGCGGCGCAGCCGGTCCGCGTCCCAGGGACAGGACAGGAAGTTGAAGTTGAACGCGGTGTGCAGCTCGTCGGGCCGCAGATAGCGGGCGAAGCGCTCGGCGTCCGGCAGCCACACCTCGCCCACGAAGACGCCGCCGTACTCGTCGGCGACGGCCCGCCAGGCGCGGTAGATGTCGTGCAGCTCGTCCTGGTCGATGTAGGGGTGGGGGTCGACGTCCTCCTCGAAGTCCGCGAGCGCGGGGTCCTTGGCGAGCAGGGCGGCGGAGTCGATGCGCACGCCCGCGACCCCGCGCTCGAACCAGAAGCGCAGCACGTCCTCGTGTTCCCGCCGCACCTCGGGGTGGGCCCAGTTCAGGTCGGGCTGCTCCGGGGTGAACAGGTGGAGGTACCACTCGCCGTCCGGGACCCGCGTCCAGGTGCGGCCGGAGAACTGCGAGGGCCAGTTGTTGGGCGGCAGTTCGCCATTCTCCCCGCGTCCGGGACGGAAGTGGAAACGCTTGCGCTCCGCGCTGCCGGGGCCGGCGGCCAGCGCCGCCCGGAACCACGCGTGCTGGTCCGAGACGTGGTTGGGGACGATGTCGACGATGGTGCGGATGCCCAGCTCCCGCGCCTCGGCGATCAGCTTCTCGGCCTCGCCGAGGGTGCCGAAGGCCGGGTCGATGGTGCGGTAGTCGGCGACGTCGTAGCCGCCGTCGACGAGCGGTGAGACGTACCAGGGGGTGAACCAGACAGCGTCCACGCCGAGTTCGGCGAGGTAGGGCAGTCTCGCCCTCACGCCCGCGAGGTCGCCGGTGCCGTCGCCGTCGCCGTCGGCGAAGCTGCGGGGGTACACCTGGTAGATGACGGCGTCGCGCCACCAGTCGTCGGTGGGGTGCGAGTTGGGGGCTGCCACGTGACGGTCCTTTCGGGCAGGTCGGATCTTCGCCGCCGGCCCGGACAGGGCGGGGCGTCGGACGGGCCGGCGGCGAAGGTTGACGGGGACGGGCCCAGGGAGCGGGCGGCGCGGGGCGCCTCAGCCCTTGAGTCCGCCGGCGGTGAGTCCGCTCATGATGTTGCGCTGGAAGATCAGGAAGATGATCAGAGTCGGCAGCGAGGCCATGGTGAGCGCGGCGATCAGCACGTTGACGGGCACACCGTTGGACAAGGAGTAGATGCCGACGTTCAGGGTCTGCCTGGCCGGGTCGGGCAGCGTGAGCATCGGCCAGAGGAAGTCCTTCCAGACACCCACGATCGCGAAGATGGACACCACGCCGAGGATCGGCCGGGAGATGGGCAGGACGATCGACCACAGCGTGCGCATCGGTGAGGCGCCGTCCATGGACGCGGCGTCCAGCAGCTCCCTCGGGATCGAGTCGAAGAAGCGCTTCAGCAGGAAGATGTTGAAGGCGTTGGTCACCGAGGGCAGCCAGATCGCCCACGGTGTGTTCAGCAGATTGCGCTCGAAGACCGGCACGTCCAGCACCGTCAGGTACTGCGGAACGACCAGCACGGTCGCCGGGATCATCAGCGTGGCCAGCATCATGCCGAGGATGGCCTTGCCGAAGACCGGGCGGAGCTTGGACAGCGAGTAGGCCGCGGCCACGTCCAGCACCAGTTGGAAGGCGAGGGCGCCGAACGCGTAGTACAGCGTGTTCCCCAGCAGGCCGGCCAGGTCCATGACGTTCCAGGCCTGCGTGTAGTTGTCCGGCTGGAAGGACTCGGGGACCAGCGTCGGCGGGGTCGCGACCGCTTCCTGGGTGTCCTTGAAGCCGCTGGAGACCATCCAGTACATCGGGCCGAGGAAGACCACGGTGAACACCGTGACGACCAGACCGAACGTCAGCCAGTACAGGCGCTTGCCGCGCGGCCGGGCGAGCTGGGCCGGCGAGATGAGCGTGCGTGTGGACATCGGTGGATTCCCCCGGCCTACTCGTTCTCGGCGCGGTTGAGCTTCACGTACGCCGCCGAGAAACCGGCGAGCAGTACGAGGAGCAGCAGGCCGAGGGCCGCCGCGGCGCCGTAGTTGTTGAAGTTGAAGGCGTACTGGTAGATCAGGTAGACGACCGTGGTGGTCGAACCCTCGGGGCCGGCGCCGCCGGTGAGCAGGAAGGGCTCCACGAAGACCTGCATGGTGGCGATGATCTGCATCAGCAGCAGCAGCGACAGGATCAGCCGCGTCTGCGGGATCGTCACGTGCCAGATCTTGCGGAACAGTCCGGCACCGTCCAGCTCCGCCGCCTCGTACAGCTCCCCGGGGATGCCCTGGAGCGCGGCCAGGTAGATGAGGGCCGCGCCGCCCATGTTCATCCAGGTCGACGCGATCACCACGGAGAGCATGGACAGGTCGGGGTCCTGCAGCCACTGCTGCTCGGGCAGTCCCACCGAGCCGAGCAGTTCGTTGAGCAGGCCGTAACCGGGGTCGTACAGGTACTTGAAGAGCAGGACGGCGGCGACCGGCGGCAGCATCACCGGCAGGTAGACCAGCAGCCGCAGATAGCCCTTGCCGTGCCTGAGTTCGTTGATGACGAGCGCGACGGCGAACGGCACCGCGAAGCCGAGCACCAGGGCCAGCACGGTGAAGAGCAGGGTGTTGCGCCAGGCCTGCCAGAAGGCCGGGTCGTTGAAGACCGTGCGCAGGTTGTCCAGGCCGACCCAGGAGACCTCGCCCTGGTCCGTCTTCTGGAAGGCGAGGAGGAACTCCCGGACCATCGGGTACCAGGAGAAGAACGCGAAGCAGAGGACCGCGCCGATCAGGAAGCCGTGCGCGGTGAGGTTGCGCTTCAGGCTGCGGGCGAAGGAGCCGCCGGGCGGGGGCGGGCCGTCCGGCGGCGGCTGGGCGTGGCGGGCACTCGCCGTCTTGCTCGGGGTGAGGCTGGGGGCCGACATCGTCGCTCCTCGGTACTGATCTCATGGGCCCCGGGGAGCGGTGCGGCCCGCCCCCCGGGAGAGCCGGTCACTGCGTGGCCAGAACCTGGTCGACCTGCTGCTCGGCCGTGTCGAGCAGCTTGTCGATGTCGGCGTCCTCGTTGGTGAGGATGCCGGACATCACGTTGTCCAGGACCTTGTAGACCTCCTGCGCCTTCGGCGGCTCGGCCTTGCCCGGGACCGGGTTGTCCATGAACGTCTTGAAGTTCTCGACCGGCATGGTGGCGTGCTGGACGCGGGCCGCGTCGTCCTTCTTCTTCGACTCGTTCAGCCAGAAGTTGGGCTGGGGGAGACCGACCGGCAGGTCGTCCCTCTTCTTGCGTTCCCAGTTGAACTGGCCCTCGCCGACGGTGAGGTTCTGGAAGGCGAGCCAGGCGACCGCGGCCTTGATCTTGTCAGGGGAGATGCCCTTCTTGATCATGTAGCTGTTGCCGCCGGCCAGGGTGTTCTCGGCGCCCGGCATCGGCCCCATACCGAAGTTCTCGTAGTGGGCGCCGAGCTGCTGGACCATGTACGTGATGTCGTCGGGCGCCGCGAGGAACATGCCGAGCTTGTCGGTCGCGATCTGCTTCTGCAGGTCGCCCCACTTGAGCAGCTGGGTCTTGCCCATGCTCCCGTCCTCCCAGCGCATCGCGTGGAGGTTCTCGGCGACCTGCTTGCCCAGCTCGTCGTTGAAGGCGGCCTTCTTGCCGCTCGCGTCGACCACGTCCCCGCCGACGCTGTACATCTGGGCGGTGAAGTGCCAGCCGCCGGTGTTGCCCGCGCTGTACTCACCGAAGCCGGCGATGCCGTCGCCCAGATCGGAGATCTTCTTGGCGGCGGTGCGGACCTCGTCCCAGGTGCGCGGCGGGTTGTCCGGGTCCAGTCCGGCCTTCTCGAAGAGCTTGCGGTTGATCAGCAGGCCCATCGTGTAGTTGCTGGTCGGCAGGCCGTACAGCTTGTTCTCGTGCTTGAGCTGGCCGAGGACGTTCGGATCGATGTCCGCGAGGGCCGGCACGGTCCTGTCGTTGACGTACGCGGTGATGTCCTCGGCGCCGTCGTTGTCCAGCACCTGGGGCAGATCGGTGAAGTACGTGTAGAAGACGTCGGGCTGTGACTTGGCCTTCAGCATCGCGGTGAAGCGCGGGGGTTCCAGGCACTGGCCGGGGGTGGAGCGGCCGTCGATGGTGACGTTGGGGTACTTCTTGTTGAAAGCGGCGACGTCCTCCTTCCACTCCTTCAGCTCGGCCGCCTTCGCCGCCGGGGGCATGCAGTCGATGGTGATGGTCACCTTGGTCTTCGGGTCCAGGGGAGCGGCCGGGTCGGAGGACCCGCTCCCGCCTTCGGAACCGCCGCCGTCGTCGCTGCTGCTCGTGCCGCAGGCGGCCAGAGCGGTCAGGGTGAGAGCGGAGACGAGCGTGATGGCGCCGGCACGACGGGTACGGCGGAACCGAGCACTTCTCATGGGTGGTCCCCTTCGGGCATGAACGTGGAAGGCGCCCCACCGCCGATGCGTTGTGGGGCGCCGCACACTCAACCACCGTGAACATGTGAACGCAATATCTCGCGCTGATTTCGTAATTGCGCGACAGTCTCCCGTAGATGTTGAGGGTCGGTTGAGAGCCGGTTACTTGGCGACGGCTTGAGCGGTGGAGCCGCGGACGACCAGTTCCGGTTCGAAGAGCAGTTCCCGGTGGGGGACTTCGGTGCCTTGGATCTGGGCGCAGAGGAGGTCGACTGCGGCGCGTCCCATGGCTTCGATGGGTTGGCGGACGGTGGTGAGCGGGGGTTCGGTGCAGGTCATGAAGGCGGAGTCGTCGTAGCCGACGACGGATACGTCGTGGGGTACGGCGAGTCCGCGGCGGCGGGCGGCGCGTACGGCGCCGAGGGCGAGGGGGTCGCTGGCGCAGATGATGCCGGTGACGCCGCGGTCGATGAGGCGGGAGGCGGCTGCCTGGCCGCCCTCCAGGGAGAACATCGACCGCTCCACGTACTCCTGGGGCATGGAGCCGCCCGCGGCCCGTACGGCTGCCTGGAGCCTGCGCAGGGAGGGGATGTGGTCGCCCGGTCCCAGCACCAGGCCGATGTGCTCGTGGCCGAGGGAGGCCAGGTGCCGCCAGGACTGCTCGACGGCCACCGCGTCGTCGCAGGCGATGCACGGGAAGTCGAGGTCCGGGATGGAGGCGTTGATCAGCACGACGGGGATGTTGCGTTCGGCGAGGAGCCGGTAGTGGTCGTGCGGGGCGTCGGCCTGGGCGAAGAGTCCGCCGGCGAAGACGACCCCGGACACCTGCTGCTGGAGCAGCAGTTCGACGTAGTCGGCCTCGGAGACGCCGCCCTTGGTCTGGGTGCACAGCACGGGTGTCAGTCCCTGCTGGGCCAGGGCGCCGCCGATGACCTCGGCGAAGGCCGGGAAGATCGGGTTCTGCAGCTCGGGCAGGACCAGTCCCACCAGACGCGCCCGCTCGCCCCGCAGCTGGGTCGGCCGCTCGTACCCGAGCACGTCCAGCGCGCTCAGCACGGACTGCCGGGTCGCCTCCGAGACCCCCGGCTTGCCGTTGAGGACCCGGCTGACCGTGGCCTCGCTGACCCCAACCTTCTTCGCTACTTGAGCAAGTCGTCGCGTCACGAACGCAAGACTAGCGCAAGCCCCGCAAGAGGCTTGCGCCAGTCGTCGATCCGTCCGACAAGACAGGGACGGGTCTAGGGGTTGCGGATGATCTTGAAGGTGGACGTGGTGTTCCTGATGTCCACGGCGTTGTCCTCGAGCGTCAGGTTGTTGAAGACGACCTCACCGACCGCCGGGCCCTCCCCGGCCTCCGGCATCTCGTTCGCCCACAGGCCGAAGCCGGACTTGGCGTCGAACGCGTCACCGCTCTTGCGCGCGCCCGAGACGGTGACGTCGGTGAAGATCGTGTCCTTGATCGGGTACTGCTGCTGTCCTCCGACGTAGTCCGTCTGGAACATGATGCCGCTGTAGGTCGGGTCGACGATGTCCACGTCGGTGACCCTGATGCCCTGGAAGACCTTGGAGGCCGAGAACACCCAGATGCCCGGGAAGGTCTGGTTGCCCCAGAAGTGGCCGCCGGCCCGGACGATCGAGATGTTCTCGAAGGTCGTCGGATCGGTGCCGAAACCGTTCATCGGGTAGCCGAAGTCCAGCGAGCTGATGGTGATGCCCGAGTAGACCAGGGTGTCGGCGATGTGGATGTTGCGGAAGGTGTTGTTGTAGCCGCCGTAGACGGCCAGCCCCGCGGCGCGCCAGGTCAGCGTCGTCGACAGGTTCTCGTAGACGTTGTTCTTCATGTCCGCGCCGCCCGCGTCGATCGCCGAGAACAGCGCGAAGCTGTCGTCACCGGTGGCCCGGGCGTCGTTGTTGGAGACGAGGTTGTCGGTCGAGCCGTTGGTCATGTTGACGCCGTCGGCGAACATGTTGCGGATCCGGGAGTTCTTGATCGTGACCCGGTCCGTGTTGGCGCCCCAGTAGAGGCACACCATGTGTTCGTTCCAGATGTTGTCGATGACGATGTCCGACACGTTGGAGAAGTCGAACACCTTGCCCGGCCCGTCGATGCGGCTGGTGTAGTTGCCGAAGTACGCGAAGTTCGCGAACGACGAACCCTTGGCGCTCGCGTCGGCCCGGAAGCCGACGTCGGTGTTGTCCTGCGTGGCGGGCGCGTGGAACCGCGTGAACCACGGACCCGCGCCGACCACCTTGACCGCCTTGCCGTACACCTGGAACTTGCTGGACGTCTGGTAGTCGCCGGGCGGCAGGTACACGCCGACCAGCTTGCCCGTGGAGTCCATGCGCACCCGGTCGAGGGCGTTCTGCACGTCCTGGTGCGTGAAGCCGGCGGGCACGGCGTACGCCGCCGGGTCCGGGTTGGGCACTGCGGCGACCTGCTCCAGGTCGACGAAGTCGATCGCGTAGTCGGTGGTGTTGGCGGCGTCCTTCTGCAGCCGGATCTTGCTTCCCGCCGGGACGGTCCCGCCCAGCATGATGTGCGCCTCGTCGTAGATGTGCCGCGGCGCGCCCGCGCTCGGCGCGTTGCCGGGCGCGGCCTCGGCGCCGTACAGCCAGGCGTACTTCGAGGTGAGCGGCAGCGCCTTCCGCAGGACGCCGTCGACGTAGACGTTGATGGTGGAGTCGATGCCCCCGCCGCCCGGCGCGTCCGGTATCGAGAAGCGGGTCACCAGTGTGTTGGTCTCGGCGCGGGTGGTGAACTCGACGTACTCACCGGTCGCGTCCAGGTGCACGGCCCTGCGGCCGGACGCCTCGCCCGCGATGTCGCCGATGGTCCGGTTGGGGCCGACCACCTGCGCGCCGCCGCCGACCGTGCCGTCCTCCGCCTCGTACGTGTCGTACGGCATGTCGGCGCCGCGCCCGACGAAGAGCGGCTGTTCGGAGGTGTTGTTCTCCCGCTTGACCGGCAGCTCGTTCGCGTCGTCGGCGACCTCGACCTTCAGGGTGTACGAGCCGTCGGCCGCCTTCCAGGTGCCGAGGTTCAGCGCGGGAGTCGTCGCGCCGGCGGCGATGACACCGTCGTGCGCGCCGGTCAGGGTCTTGACGGTGGCGCCCTCGGAGTCGACCAGTGCGACCGTCACCGGGTGGCTGCCGCCCGCCGAGTCCCGGGTGCCCTGGTTGCGCAGCGCGACCTTGAAGGTCACGTCGTCACCCGCGGCCGGGCTGGAGGGCGAGGTGGTGACCGCGGCGGCCACCAGGTCGGAGCTCTGGACCGGCTTGACCACCAGCGGCTCGGACCGGGTGTAGGTGTTGTTGGTCTCGTTCTGCTCGATGATCTCGTCCGCCGCGTCGGCGACCGCGCTCAGCTCGTACGAACCGGCGTCCCGGGCCCCGATGGAGGCGCTGACCGTCTCCTCGGCACCCGCCTTGAGGGCACCCACCTCGGCGGTGGCGACCTCGCTGCCGCCCAGGCGCAGGGCCACCCGGCCCGCCGGGGCGTCGGCCGCGCCGCTGTTGCGGACGGTGGCGGACACGGTGATCTCGTCGGACTCCACGGGCGAGGCGGGCGAGGTGGTCAGCCCCGTCACCTCGAGGTCGGGGTTGGGCGCGGGCGTGCCGATCACCTGGAACTCGGCGATCTGCCCGGCCGTCGCCCCGCTGTTGGCGGTGAACCTGAGCTGGACGTCCGCGACCCGGTCGCCGACGGGGATCGACACGCTGTTGCCGCCGCTCGCCGGGTCGAAGACGTAGTCCTCGGCGCCGACCAGGCCGGTGAAGCCGGAGGCGTCCTGCTCGCGGCCCAGGACCTCGATCCGCTGGGTGCGCTTCGACCAGCTGGTGCCGGGATCGAGCTTGAGGACGACGCGGTCGACGTCCGCGTCGGCGCCCAGCTTCAGGGTGAGCGTGTTCGGGTAACTGCCCGCGGCGCCCTCCCAGTAGGTCGAGGTGCTGTTGTCGTTGGCGTTCTCGGCGACGTAGGTGTGGATGACCGACGAGGCGCTGATCGGCTTGCCGACGGCCATGTTCGAGCCGCCCCCGGTACCGGTGCGGGTCACGGAGTTGCTGGCGGCCGACTGGTTGCCGGCCGCGTCCTTCGCCCGCACGAAGTACGTCACGTGGGCGGAGGCGGGCTGGGTGTCGGTGTAGGTGGTCACGTCACCGGGGACGCTCGCGCGCAGCCGGTTGTCGGTGTAGACGTCGTAGGCGGTGACGCCCCTGTCGTCGCTCGACGCGTCCCAGGTCAGTTCGATCCGCCCGGTGGACGGCTCGGTCAGGGCGAGGCCGGCGGGCGCGGTGGGCGCCTGGGTGTCGCCGGTGTCGGCCCGTCGGGTCACGGAGTTGCTGTCGGCCGACTGGTTGCCGGCCGCGTCCCTGGCCCGCACGAAGTAGGTGACGGTCGTGCGGGCCGGCCGGGTGTCGGTGTACGTGGTGACGTCGCCCGCGACCGACGTCAGCAGGTTCCCGTCGGCGTAGATGTCGTAGCCGGTGACGCCCTGGTCGTCGGTGGCCGCGTTCCAGGTCAGTCTGATCCGGTCGGTGGCGGGCTCGGTGAGGGCGAGGCCGGCCGGGGCGCTCGGGGCCTGTGTGTCGCCGGTCGCCGGGCCGTAGACCTCCAGCTCGGAGACCTGGGCGGCCGGATGACCGGTGTTGGCCGTCACCAGGACGCGCACGTAGCGCGTGGTGGTCGCGCCGAAGGTGATCGTGGCCGACTGACCGCCCGCCGCGTCGAAGCGGTACGCCTGGGCGGTGGTCAGGTCGGTGAAGTCCGTTCCGTTGTCGCTCGCCTGGATCTTCAGGGTCTGGCTGCGGCTCGGCCAGCCGTCCGGCAGCCGCAGCACGACGCGGTCGACACGCCGGGAGGAGCCGAGATCGGCCCGCAGCCACTGCGGCAGGGCGTTGTTGGTGCTCTCCCAGTAGGTGGCCCGGTCGCCGTCGTTGCCGTTGCCGGGGGTGTACTGCCCGGTGGAGCCGCTCGCCGTCAGGGTCCGTCCGGCGGCGAGGTTCGCGGACGACTCCCCGGCCGCGTGGACCTCCAGTTCGGAGAGCTGGGCCGCCGGCCAGCCGGTGTTCGCGGTGATGGCGATCCGCACGTACCGCGTCCCGGTGGCGGGGAAGCTCACGGTGACCGTGTTGCCCGACCCCGGGCTGAAGGTGTACCGGGCCGAACTCTTCAGCGTGCTGAAGCCGGTGCCGTCCGTGCTGCCCTGCACGGAGAGCGTCTGGTCGCGGCGCTCCCAGCCGGCGGGCAGTCTCAGGACGACCTCGTCGATCCGCTCGGTGGCACCGAGGTCGGTCTGCACCCACTGGGGCAGCCCGTCACCCCCGCTCTGCCAGTACGAAGCCTGGTTGCCGTCGGTGATGTTGGCGGCGCCGTACTCGCCGTGCGAGCTGCTCGCCGCCGTGGGGTCCCCCACGGCGATGTTGGGACCTCCGGCTGCCGTGGCCGACAGCAGCGGACCTCCCCACGCCAGGAGACTGGCCGCGACCACGGTGCACAGGGCACGTGATCTCCCGTTCCGGTTTCTCATCTGTCCCCGATCTCCGCCTCGGTTCTCTGGCATTTACGCTGAGCGCTCAGAGAGTTGCAGAGAATTGTTGAGCCGTCCACGGCCGGTGCAGCGGAAATTGGCCCGCGGGTGACCGTGGCGGGCCCCGTGGTGGCAGCGAGGTGCCTGGGTCGGGCCTCGGATCAGGGGCTTTCGTGCGCGCTGCCGGACGGCCGCACACGGCTTTCATATCCCGCAAGTTTTTGCGGGCAAGGGGATGTGTGAGGTGCGGCCGGTACTCGGTGGTGGCCTGTGCGGTGGAGCCGCGGACGACCAGTTCCGGCTCGAAGAGCAGCTCTCCGTGGGGGACTTCGGTGCCTTGGATCTGGGCGCAGAGGAGGTCGACGGCGGCGCGTCCCATGGCTTCGATGGGTTGGCGGACGGTGGTGAGCGGGGGTTCGGTGCAGGTCATGAAGGCGGAGTCGTCGTAGCCGACGACGGATACGTCGTGGGGTACGGCGAGTCCGCGGCGGCGGGCGGCGCGTACGGCGCCGAGGGCGAGGGGGTCGCTGGCGCAGATGATGCCGGTGACGCCGCGGTCGATGAGGCGGGAGGCGGCTGCCTGGCCGCCCTCCAGGGAGAACATCGACCGCTCCACGAACTCGCCGGGCAGCTCGGCGTCCATGGCGGCGGCCGCCTCCCGCGCGGCGGCCAGCTTCCGACGCGACGGGATGTGGTCGGAGGGACCGAGGACCAGGCCGATGCGCTCGTGGCCGAGGGAGACGAGGTGCCGCCAGGACTGCTCGACGGCCACCGCGTCGTCGCAGGCGATGCACGGGAAGTCGAGGTTCTCGATCGACGCGTTGATCAGGACGACCGGGATGTTGCGTTCGGCGAGGAGCCGGTAGTGGTCGTGCGGGGCGTCGGCCTGGGCGAAGAGTCCGCCGGCGAAGACGACCCCGGACACCTGCTGCTGGAGCAGCAGTTCGACGTAGTCGGCCTCGGAGACGCCGCCCTTGGTCTGGGTGCACAGCACCGGCGTCAGTCCCTGCTGGGCCAGGGCGCCGCCGATGACCTCGGCGAAGGCCGGGAAGATCGGGTTCTGCAGCTCGGGCAGGACCAGTCCCACCAGACGCGCCCGTTCGCCCCGCAGCTGGGTCGGCCGCTCGTACCCCAGCACGTCCAGCGCGCTCAGCACGGACTGCCGGGTCGCCTCCGAGACCCCCGGCTTGCCGTTGAGGACCCGGCTGACCGTGGCCTCGCTGACCCCAACCTTCTTCGCCACCTGAGCAAGTCGTCGCGTCACAGCGGAAGGCTAACGCAAGCACCGCAAACGGCTTGCTCTCGTGCCGCACCGCGACGGTCACCTCCGGTGGCCCGCCCCGGGCGGCGCCCGCCCGTCAGCCCAGCCGGATCCGCGCGGCGACCGGAAGATGGTCGCTCCCGGTCGCGGGCAGGGCGCGGATGTGGCGCACGGTCGCGGAGCGGGCCATGACCTGATCGATCCGCGCCACCGGGAAGGCGGCCGGGAAACTCAGGGCCACGCCGCGCTCGGCGACGTCCAGCCGGGAGGTCAGCGGATCGAGGGCGCGGTCGTCGACCGTCCCGTTGAGGTCGCCCAGCAGGATCACCCGGGGCACCTCCTCGGCCGCGACGGCATCGCCCAGCAGCCCGGCGCTCTCGTCCCGGCGGGCCGACGCGAGGCCGCCCGCGCCGACGCGGACCGAGGGCAGGTGCGCGACGTACACCGCGACCTCGCCGCGCGGTGTGCGGGCCACCGCCCGCAGGCCCCGGTTCCACTCCTCCGTGATGCCCCGCGGCTTGATGTCCAGCGGCCGGGCGCCGGTGAGGGGGTGCTTCGACCAGAGCCCGACCGTGCCCCGGACCGTCCGGTACGGGTAGTCGGCGGCGAGCGTCCCGGCGTACACCTCCAGCGCCGGGGACACCAGCTCCTGGAGGGCGATGAGGTCGGGTCCCGCCCCGGCCAGGGCGCGGGCGGTGGCCGCGGGATCGCCGTTCTCGTCGCTGACGTTGTGCTGCACCACGACCAGCTCGTCCGCGCCGGGCTCCGGCGCGGGCAGCAGCAGGGGTCCGAAGAGGTACGTCCAGGCCGCGACCGGCAGCAGGAGGGCCACCAGCGCGAGCACCGACCGGCGTACCAGCGCGCAGACGAGCAGCACCACGACCACCGCGCCGAGCCAGGGCAGGAACGTCTCCAGCAGACTGCCGAGCCGGCCCACCGCGTTGGGTACCGCCCCGTGCAGCACCATCAGGGCCGCCGTCAGCACCGCGGCCGCGGCGATCACGCGGCCGCGCCCCCGGACCGGCCGGACCCCCGGAACCGGCCGGTCCGGCCCCCCGCCCGACGGGCGCGTCACCCGTGCCGTCAGCCCCCTCGCCCACGCCGCACCGTCCGGTCGCCGCCGCTCCTCCGCCTGCTCCACCATGCGTCTTCCGTCCGTTCGTCCTTGCCCGTCGGGACGAGCCGCGGAGCGGATCAGGTTCCCCGACCGGGGTGCCGCCGCGGCGAGGACCCGCCGGAACCGGGCCGTTGTGCTCCGGGAGAGCCGGTGTATAGCCTGCGCGGTGGCATCCGATGGCATGTGACATTGCACCGAGGAGGCTCGATGACGCTGAAGGTCGTCGTCGTGGGCGGGGGAGTCGTCGGTGCCGCGTGCGCCTTCCACGCCGCCTCGGCGGGCCTGGACGTCACGGTCGTCGACCGCGGACCCGTCGGTGCCGGCACCACGAGCCGCGGCGAGGGCAATGTCCTGCTGTCCGACAAGGAACCGGGACCCGAACTCGACCTGGCCCGGCTGAGCCGCGCGCTGTGGGACGAGGCCGGGGAGGAACTCGGCGCGGACCTCTTCGAGCTGGAACCCAAGGGCGGCCTCGTCGTGGCGCGCACGGACGAAGGGCTCGCGGCACTGGGCGTGTTCGCCGCCCGCCAGGCACGGGCCGGCGTCCGCGTCGAACCGGTCGACCGCGTCCGGGAACTCGAACCCCACCTCGCACCGGGACTGCCGGGCGGCGTCCACTATCCGCAGGACGCCCAGGTGCAGCCCGTACGGGCGGCGGTGGCGCTGTTGGACGCCGCCGTGCGGCGCGGGGCCCGCACCCGGACGGCCGAGGTCGCCGCGGCGGTCACCGGCCGCGACGGCGCACTCACCGGAGTCAGGACGGCGGCCGGTGACGTACTGCCCGCCGACGCCGTCGTCAACGCCGCCGGCACCTGGGGCGGCGAGGTGGGCCGCCGGCTCGGCGCCCCCGTCGAGGTGCTGCCGCGCCGGGGCTTCGTCCTGGTGACCGAGCCCCTGCCCCCGATGGTCCGGCACAAGGTGTACTCCGCCGACTATGTCGCGGGCGTCGCCTCGTCCGACGCGGGTCTGGAGACCTCGTGCGTCGTCGAGGGGACCCGCGGCGGCACCGTCCTCATCGGCGCCAGCCGCGAACGCGTCGGCTTCGACACGAGGCTGAACCCGGCCGTCGTCACCCGCCTCGCCGCGCAGGCGTGCCGGCTCTTCCCCTTCCTGCGCGGCACCCACCTCATCCGGACCTACCGGGGCTTTCGGCCGTACTGCCCGGACCACCTCCCGGTCGTCGGACCGGACCCGCGCGCCCCCGGTGTCGTCCACGCCTGCGGCCACGAGGGCGCCGGCATCGGACTCGCCCCCGCGACCGGTGCCCTGGTGACGGCCCATCTGCTCGGCCGGCCCTGGCGGGGAGCCGATCCGGCGGCGCACACCGCGCTGCTGCCCGACCGCCTCGTCTCCCGGGGAGGTGCTTCCCGGTGACCCGGATGACCGTCGACGGCGAGCCGCTGGACTTCACCGAGGGCCAGACGGTCGCCGCCGCCCTGGTGGCCGCCGGCCGGGTCGCCTGGCGCACCACCCGCGTCGGACGCCGCCCGCGCGGAGTCTTCTGCGGGATCGGTGTCTGCTTCGACTGCCTGGTGACCGTCGACGGGGTACGGGGCCAGCGGGCCTGCCTGCTCCCGGCCCGCGCGGACATGACCGTCACGACTCGGGAGGACGACGATGGGGACGACGGGTGAGACGGCGGACCTCGTCGTCGTGGGAGCGGGACCGGCCGGGCTGGCCGCGGCGGTCACGGCCCTCGCCGGAGGGCTGCGCGTCGCGCTGGTCGACTCGGCCGGCACCGTCGGCGGCCAGTTCTGGCGGCACCCGCCGGACACCGCACGAGCGGCGATCCCCACCGCGGACCTCCACCACGGTCTGCGCGACTACCGGGCCCTGCGCGAGGCGCTGGCGGCGGCCGGTGACCGGGGCAGGCTCGACCTGCGCCTCGCCCACCACGTCTGGTCCGTGACCCGCGACGAGGACGGTTTCACGGTGCACACCGTCGACCGGCGCAGGGCCCCCGAGGAGACCGCCGTGACGCTGCGGGCGCCACGACTGCTGGTGGCGACCGGGGCGTACGACCGCCAACTGCCCTTCCCCGGCTGGGACCTGCCCGGAGTGCTCACCCTCGGCGGCCTCCAGGCACTGCTCAAGGGCGGGGGAGTCGTGGCGGGCGACCGGGTGGCCCTGGGCGGCACCGGCCCGTTCCTGCTGCCGGTCGCCGCCGCCCTCGCCGCCCGCGGCGCGCGAGTGGTCACGGTGTGCGAGGCCGCCGGCCCGTCGGCGTGGCTGCGGTCTCCCGGCCCCCTGCTGCGCAACCCCGCCAAAGGGGCCGAGGGAGCGCGGTACGGGCTGACGCTCGCCCGCCACGGCGTCCGGTTCCGCCCGCGCACGGCGATCGTCGCGGCCGAGGGCACCGACCGCGTGACATCGGTCGAGATCGCCTCCCTGGCGGCGGACGGCAGCCCCCGCCCGGGCACCGAACGACGCGTCGAGGCCGACACGGTCGGGGTCGGGTGGGGGTTCGTGCCCCAACTCGACCTGCTCGTGCCGCTCGGCTGCGCCCTCGCCGACTCCGACGACGGAAGCACGGTCGTCGCCGTCGACGCGGGGCAACGCACCACCGTGCCCGGGCTCTACGCGGCGGGCGAGGTGTGCGGGGTGGGCGGGGCGCGCCTGTCGCTCGCCGAGGGACGCCTCGCCGCCGAGTCGGTCCTCGCCGACCACGGAGCCGCCCCCGTCCTCGGGCGCGGACGCCGGGCCGCCGTGCGCGCGACGGTGAAGCGGCACCGGGCCTTCGCCCGCGCCCTGGCCCGCGCCCACCCGGTCCCGTCGGCCTGGTCCCGGTGGCTGACCGACGACACCGTGGTGTGCCGGTGCGAGGAGGTGACCGCGGGCGCCGTCCGCGCCGCCCGCACCGACGGCGGGGCACGCGACCACCGGCAGGTCAAGCAACTGACCCGGGCCGGCATGGGGTGGTGCCAGGGCCGCGTCTGCGGTCCCGCCGTGCACTGCCTGGTCGCACCGCACCGGAGCTACACACCCACCGAACGGCTCGTGGCGACGCCCCTCACCCTCGGGGCCCTCGCCGACCTGGACCACGCCCGTGAGAACACAGGAGGAGCAGCCCATGAGTGAGCACCGCAAGCCCTGGCACGGCGTCGTCGTCGCCACGAGCCTGCCCTTCAACGCCGACCTCACCGTCGACCACGGCGCCTACGCCGAGAGCGTCGCCCGGCTCGCCGCCGAGGGCGTGCACGGCGTCGCGCCGAACGGCTCGCTCGGCGAGTACCAGACACTGACGTACGAGGAGCGCGACCGCGTCGTCGAGACCGCCCTCGCCGCGGCCCCCGACGGGTTCACCGTCATGCCCGGCGTCGGCGCCTACGGCGGCGTCGAGGCCAGGCGGCACGCCCGGTTCGCCAAGGAGGCGGGCTGTCAGGCGGTCATGTGCCTGCCGCCCAACTCCTACCGGGCCGACGACCGCGCCGTCCTCGAACACTTCGAGCTGGTCGCCTCGGCCGGCCTCCCCGTCGTCGCCTACAACAACCCCGTCGACACCAAGGTCGACCTGCGCCCCGAACTGCTCGCCGCACTGCACGCCGAGGGCTTCGTCGTCGGCGTCAAGGAGTTCTCCGGCGACGTGCGGCGCTGCTACGAGATCTCCGAACTGGCCCCGGGACTGGACCTCGTCATCGGCACCGACGACACCGTGCTGGAGGTCGGCACCGCGGGCGCCAAGGGCTGGGTCGCCGGCTTCCCGCAGGTCTTCCCCCGCGCCTGCCTCGCCCTGTACGAGGCGTCGCTCGCCGGCGACCTCGGCACCGCCCTGCCCCTCTATCGGCGGCTCCACCCGGTCCTGCGCTGGGACAGCAGGACGGAGTTCGTCCAGGCGATCAAACTCGGCCAGGACATGACGGGACGCCGCGGCGGTGTCTGCCGGCCGCCGCGGCGGCCGCTCGACCCGCGGACGGAGGAGGCCCTGCGCGCCACCGTCCGGGCGCTCGTCGACGCCGGGGTGAGCTGACCGTGCGCTCCACCGTCTGCTACCACGCCGTGGACTCCCACACCGAGGGCATGCCGACCCGCGTAATCACCGGCGGCATCGGGACCCTCCCCGGGGCGACGATGGCCGAACGGCGCCGCCGCTTCGTCGAGGAACGCGACCGTCTGCGCACCCTGCTCATGTGCGAACCCCGCGGACACGCCTCGATGTCCGGCGCGATCCTGCAGCCACCGACCCGGCCGGACGCCGACTTCGGCGTCCTCTACATCGAGGTGTCCGGCTGCCTGCCGATGTGCGGGCACGGCACGATCGGCGTCGCCACGGTCCTCGTCGAGACGGGGATGGTCGAGGCCGTCGAACCGGAGACGTCGGTACGCCTCGACACCCCCGCCGGACTGGTCACGGCCCGGGTGCGCGTACGCGACGGCCACGCCGAGTCGGTGACCCTGGAGAACGTCGCCTCCTACTGCCACGCCCTCGATCAGGTCGTCGACGTCGACGGCTACGGGCCGGTGCGCTACGACATCGCCTACGGCGGCAACTTCTACGCCTTCGTCCGGCTGGAGGACCTGGGCATCCCCTTCGCGCGGGCGCACAAGCAGCGGATGCTCGACGCCGGACTGGCCGTCATGGAGGCCGTCAACACCCAGAACCCGGTGGCCCACCCGGAGCACCCCGAGATCGACGTGTGCCACCACGTCTACCTGGAAGCACCCGGGTCGACGGCGGAGCACTCCCGGCACGCCATGGCCATCCACCCCGGCTGGTTCGACCGTTCGCCGTGCGGCACGGGCACCAGCGCGCGCATGGCCCAACTGCACGCCCGGGGCCTGCTGCCGGCCGGCCGGGACTTCGTCAACGAGTCGTTCATCGGCTCCCGCTTCGTGGGCCGGATCCTCGGCGCCACCACGGTGGGGGACCGCCCCGCCGTCCTCCCGTCGGTCACCGGACGCGCCTGGATCACCGGGACCGCCCAGTACCTGCTCGACCCGACGGACCCCTACCCGGCGGGCTTCACCCTCTGAGCGGCATCCCCTTCGCCGCCGTCCGCACCCGCCGGGCCCTCGGCCCACAGGGTGCGGATGTGCGAGAGGTGACGGCGCATGCACTCCTCCGCCTCCCGGGCCCGTCCGGCCACGACCAGGTCGAGCAGTTCGATGTGCTCCCGGGCGGAGGCCACCAGCCGGCCCGACTCGTCGAGGTCGCCCAGT
Organism: Streptomyces rochei; assembly: GCA_002155895.1. Taxonomy (GTDB): domain Bacteria; phylum Actinomycetota; class Actinomycetes; order Streptomycetales; family Streptomycetaceae; genus Streptomyces; species Streptomyces rochei. Next base: position 924 of record MUMD01000146.1, on the reverse strand, counting down.
CCGTACAGCCGCGAACGCTTGCGCAGGTCGGCCACGACCTCGACCAGACGCCGGTTCCCGGCGAGCGACAACAGCTCCAGGTGGAAACGGTGGTCGGCCTCCAGGTACTGGAGGACGTCGTGCTCCTGGGCCGACGTCACGATCCGCCGCGCGAGGGGGCGCAGCCGCTCCAGGCGCTCGGCCGGCACCGTCCGGGCGACCAGGCCCACGGTGGGGACCTCGATCAGGGTACGGATGTCCGTGTACTCGTCCAGGTCACGGTCGGTCAACTCGGTGATGCGGAAACCCTTGTTGCGGACCGCCTCGACCAGACCCTCCCGGGCCAGGTCGAGCATGGCCTCGCGCACCGGGGTCGCGGAGACGCCGAGTTCCGCCGCCAGGCGGGGAGCGGAGTAGACGACGCCGGGACGCAGTTCGCCGGCGATGAGCGCGGCGCGGACGGCGTCGGCCACCTGGTCGCGCAGATGCGCCTGAGCCGGGATCGCCCGCGACGTGAGATGAGGCATGCGCGCTCCTCCGAGCCAGGGTCCGACCGGGCCTCACCCTACAATGTCGCGTTGCTCACGGGGCCCGGCCGGACGGAGGCGGGTGACCGGTCTCACGTGCACGCGGCGGGGCGGACGGGAGGCACCGGGGCACCGGTCAGGCGTTAAGCTGCCAACGCCCCGCGGGGGAAGTCCGGTCGAAATCCGGCGCTGACCCGCAACGGTGGGCGGAGTCCCGTACGGGGCTCCGCGAGCCCGATCGCCCGCGGTGGTGACGCTCCTGTCGATCGCCGTGGACTGCGAGAGGGTGCTGCTACCGGCGCCCGGCGCCCGGAGCCGCTCCTTCCTTCCCGTAGGTGCACGGCCCGAGGCGAAAGTGAACCGCCGGTGGCCACGCTCCGCGACCCCTTGCCCACCACCCCGCGCCGCAGTACCGACA
>MUMD01000145.1 GCA_002155895.1 Streptomyces rochei | reverse complement strand
GAGTGCAGGCCGCCGGCCACGTCCCCGTGGCCGGCGGCCTGCACTCCGTGGGCCTGTGCTACGCCCGGGACCTGAAGGCGGAGGCCGTGCAGGTCTTCGTCGCCAACCCGCGCGGCTGGGCCACGCCGGCCGGCAACCCGAAGCAGGACGAGGCGTTCCGGGAGGCGTGCGCGGCCGGGTCCCTCCCGGCGTACGTGCACGCTCCTTACCTGATCAACTTCGGTTCGCACACCGAGGCGACGGTGGAGCGGTCGGTCGAGTCGCTGCGGCACTCGTTGCGGCGCGGGCGGGCGATCGGGGCGCTCGGCGTGGTCGTGCACACCGGCAGCGCGACCGGTGGACGGGACCGTGCGGTGGCGCTGAAGCAGGTACGGGAGCACATGCTGCCGCTGCTGGACGAGCTGACCCACGACGACGACCCGTACCTGCTGCTGGAGTCGACGGCCGGCCAGGGCGCCTCGCTGTGCTCGCGGACCTGGGACTTCGGGCCGTACTTCGAGGCGCTGGACGCCCACCCGAAGCTGGGCGTCTGCCTGGACACCTGCCACATCTTCGCGGCCGGCCACGATCTGACCGGGCCCTCGGGCATGCACCGGACGCTGGACCTGCTGGTGGACACGGTCGGCGAGGGCCGGCTGAAGCTGATCCACGCCAACGACTCCAAGGACGTGGCCGGCGCGCACAAGGACCGGCACGAGAACATCGGCGCCGGGCACATCGGCGAGGACCCGTTCCGCGCGCTGATGACCCACCCGGCGACCGAGGGAGTGCCGCTGGTCATCGAGACGCCGGGCGGCAAGGAGGGCCACGCGGCGGACGTGGAGCGGCTGAAGAAGCTGCGCGACGGCTGAGCGCGGCGGGCTCCCCGGGTCAGAGCTCGGGGCCGTCCCCGGGCTCCTCCTGGTAGGAGTAACGCTGTTCCTTCCAGGGGTCGCCGATGTTGTGGTAGCCGCGCTCCTCCCAGAAGCCGCGGCGGTCGGCGGTCATGTACTCGATGCCGCGGACCCACTTCGGGCCCTTCCACGCGTACAGGTGCGGCACGACCAGCCGCAGCGGGAAGCCGTGCTCGGCGGTGAGCAGCTCACCGTCCTTGTGGGTGGCGAAGAGGGTGCGCTCCGCGGCGAAGTCGGACAGCCGGAGGTTGGAGCTGAAGCCGTACTCGGCCCACACCATCACATGGGTGACGGCCGGCGCGGGCGGGGCCAGCTCCAGGACGGTGGCGGCCGGGACGCCGCCCCACTCGGAGCCGAGCATGCTGAACTTGGTGACGCAGTGCAGGTCGGCGACGACCGTGGTGTACGGCAGGGCGGTGAATTCGTCGTGGGTCCAGCCGCGCTTCTCACCGTCGGCGGTGGCGCCGAAGACCCGGAACTCCCAGCGCTCGGGCCGGAACTTGGGGACCGGCCCGTAGTGCGTGACCGGCCAGCCGCGCTGCAGTCGCTGCCCCGGCGGGAGCTCGAACCGCGACGCTCCTTCCGAACCGCCTTCTCCCGATTCGTGTCCCACCGGCTGACCCATGCCTCCATCCTGACAGACCCGGACCGATGCCCCGGACCCGCCCCACTTACATTCGGGCAATCAGTATCAAAAAGGACTAAGCCTGTACTTACTTACTAAGTCTAGACTTACTGGACGATCTTGGAAGCCGGTGCAATCATGCGGCGCAACACGCCAGTTCCCGTTCGAAGGAGCGTCAAGCGATGCAGGGCGACCCCGAGGTCATCGAGTTCCTCAATGAGCAGCTGACCGCCGAGCTCACGGCGATCAACCAGTACTTCCTGCACGCCAAGCTGCAGGACCACAAGGGCTGGACCAAGCTCGCGAAGTACACGCGCGCGGAGTCCTTCGACGAGATGCGCCACGCCGAGGTGCTCACCGACCGCATCCTGCTCCTGGACGGCCTGCCGAACTACCAGCGCCTCTTCCACGTGCGGGTCGGACAGAGCGTGACCGAGATGTTCCAGGCCGACCGGGAGATCGAGGTCGAGGCCATCGACCGGCTGCGCCGGGGCGTCGAGGTGATGCGGGCCAAGAACGACATCACGTCGGCCAACGTCTTCGAGGCGATCCTCGCGGACGAGGAGCACCACATCGACTACCTGGACACCCAGCTGGAGCTGATCGAGAAGCTGGGCGAGTCGCTGTACCTGTCCACGGTGATCGAGCAGTCCCAGCCGGACGCGTCCGGCCCCGGCTCGCTGTAGTCAGGCGGCTTCGGGAAGCTCCGTGAGGACCGGCTCGCCCTGGTCGGCGAGCTGTCGGCGGGGGCAGGCGCCCCGGCCCAGGAGGGCCTGGATGCGCCGCACGCAGCCGCCGCAGTCGGTGCCCGCCTTGCAGGCGGAGGCGATCTGGCGGGGCGTGCAGGCCCCGGCCGCCGCGTGGCTCTTCACCTGTTCCTCGGTGACACCGAAGCAGCTGCAGACGAACACGCGGTTCACCTCCCGGGCGGGGTACAAGGTCGTGCCGTACCGACGACCGGAGGGCCCGACTGATCGGTGAGGCAAACCTAACCTTACCCATCGTCCCGGGCCGGCAAAAGTGAAGGGGGCGCGGATCGTGTGTGACCCGCGCCCCATTCACCGGCCCCGGCGGGGGCCGGCCGTCACTGGTCCCGGTACATCTCCGCCACCAGGAACGCCAGGTCGAGCGACTGGCTGCGGTTGAGCCGCGGGTCGCAGGCCGTCTCGTAGCGCTGGTGCAGGTCGTCGACGAAGATCTCGTCGCCGCCGCCCACGCACTCGGTGACGTCGTCGCCGGTCAGCTCCACGTGGATGCCGCCCGGGTGGGTGCCGAGCGCCTTGTGGACCTCGAAGAAGCCCTTGACCTCGTCGAGCACGTCGTCGAAGCGGCGGGTCTTGTGCCCGGAGGCCGCCTCGTAGGTGTTGCCGTGCATCGGGTCGGTGATCCAGGCGACGGTGGCGCCGGAGGCGGTGACCTTCTCGACCAGCTCGGGGAGCTTGTCGCGGATCTTGTCCGCGCCCATGCGGACGATGAAGGTCAGCCGGCCCGGCTCGCGCTCCGGGTCCAGGCGCTCGATGTACTGCAGCGCCTCCTCGGCCGTGGTCGTCGGGCCGAGCTTGATGCCGATCGGGTTGCGGATGCGCGAGGCGAACTCGATGTGCGCGTGGTCCAGCTGCCGGGTGCGCTCACCGATCCACACCATGTGCGCCGAGACGTCGTACAGCTGTCCCGTGCGCGAGTCCACGCGGGTCAGCGCCGACTCGTAGTCGAGCAGCAGCGCCTCGTGCGAGGAGAAGAACTCGACGGTCTTGAACTCCTCCGGGTCGGTGCCGCAGGCCCGCATGAAGTTCAGCGCGTTGTCGATCTCCCGGGCGAGCTGCTCGTAGCGCTGGCCGGACGGGGAGGACTTCACGAAGTCCTGGTTCCAGGCGTGCACCTGGCGCAGGTCCGCGTAGCCGCCGGTGGTGAAGGCGCGCACCAGGTTCAGCGTGGACGCCGAGGCGTGGTACATGCGCTTGAGCCGCTCGGGGTCCGGGACCCGGGCCTCTTCGGTGAAGTCGAAGCCGTTGACCGAGTCGCCCCGGTAGGTCGGCAGGGTCACGCCGTCGCGGGTCTCGGTGGGCTTGGAGCGCGGCTTGGAGTACTGGCCGGCGATCCGGCCCACCTTCACCACGGGCACGGACGCGGCGTAGGTGAGGACGGCGCCCATCTGGAGCAGCGTCTTGAGCTTGTTGCGGATGTGGTCCGCGGACACCGCGTCGAAGGCCTCGGCGCAGTCGCCGCCCTGGAGGAGGAACGCCTCTCCCTTGGCGACGGCCGCCATCCGGGCGCGCAGCTGGTCGCACTCGCCCGCGAAGACGAGCGGCGGATACGACTCGAGGTCCGCGATCACTGCGCGCAGAGCCTCGGTGTCGGGGTACTCGGGCTGCTGCGCCGCGGGCAGGTCTCGCCAGGTGTTGCCAGCGCTCGGGCTGGTCTTAGCGTTCACGGTCACGGCCTCAACATTACGGGGTCGCCACCGGGCCCCCGCCCCGTGCCCAGGTAATGAGACGCACCGAATGCTCCGTGGACGCCCCCGGTGTGGGGTACGCTGCGCCGTATGTTCGCGCACTCGACCCAGAACTGGTGGTGGACCGCTCATCCGGCGGCCCACTGACTGCGCGTACGCAAGACTTCGCGAAGGCCGCCCGAGGGGCGGCCTTCGGTGTTTCCGCGACCGGGTCCGTTCCTCCCACCGAGGGTCTCGACGAGACCGAGAGAGGGACACCGACCCATGACAGCGCTCGACGGCCTCCTGGCCGACCCCCGCCCGTTCGCCCTGCTGCGCCGCCGCACCCCGGGCCGCGACCACGACACCGTGGAACTGCTGCTCGGCCCGGTGGCGGAGCGGGACCGGCTCGCCGACCTGCCCGCCGAGGGGCTGGCGCTCGTCCCCTTCCGGCAGATCCGGGAACGCGGCTTCGACGTCCGCGACGACGGCACGCCCCTGCTGGTGCTGACCCCCGAGGAGCGGCACGAGATCCCGCTCGCCGACGCGCTCGCCGCCCTGCCCGCGCACGACGTCCGGGTCGAGGGCGGTGGCTTCGACGTCGCCGACGAGGAGTACGCGCGGATCGTCGGGCGGGTGCTGGAGGAGGAGATCGGGGCGGGCGAGGGCGCCAACTTCGTGATCCGGCGGACGTACGAGGGCCGGATCGACGGGTTCGGGCGGGCGGACGCGCTGGCGCTGTTCCGGCGGCTGCTGGAGGGCGAGCGGGGCGCGTACTGGACGTTCGTCGTCCACACCGGGGAGCGCACGCTGGTCGGGGCGAGCCCCGAGGTGCACGTACGGATGTCCGGGGGCACGGTCGTCATGAACCCGATCAGCGGGACGTACCGCTATCCCGCCGAGGGGCCGACCCCCGAGCACCTGCTCGACTTCCTCGCCGACGGCAAGGAGATCGAGGAGCTGTCGATGGTGGTCGACGAGGAACTGAAGATGATGTGCACCGTCGGCGACATGGGCGGCGTCGTCGTCGGGCCGCGGCTCAAGGAGATGGCGCACCTCGCGCACACCGAGTACGAGCTGCGCGGCCGTTCCTCGCTGGACGCGCGCGAGGTGCTGAAGGAGACGATGTTCGCGGCGACGGTCACCGGGTCGCCGGTGCAGAACGCCTGCCGGGTCATCGAGCGGCACGAGACCGGCGGACGCGGCTACTACGCGGGCGCGTTGGCGCTGCTCGGCCGGGACGCGGGCGGCGCCCAGACCCTCGACTCCCCCATCCTGATCCGTACCGCCGACATCGACGCCGACGGCGGGCTGCGGGTGCCGGTCGGCGCCACCCTGGTGCGGGGCTCGGACCCGGCGGGCGAGGTCGCCGAGACCCATGCCAAGGCGGCCGGGGTGCTGGCCGCGCTGGGCGTGCGCCCGTCCCGGCCGCGTGCGGAGGCGGGGCGGCCGAAGCTGGCCGACGACCCCCGGGTGCGCGCGGCGCTGGACGGGCGCCGGGCGTCGCTGGCGCCGTTCTGGCTGCGGATGCAGGAGCCGTCGGACGCGCTGGAGGGCCACGCCCTGGTCGTCGACGCGGAGGACACCTTCACGGCGATGCTCGCGCACGTGCTGCGTTCCTCGGGGCTCGCGGTGAGCGTGCGGCGGTACGACGAGGAGGGGCTGCGCGAGGCGGTGCTCGGGCACGCGGGGCCGGTGGTGCTGGGTCCCGGACCCGGTGATCCGTCCGACCCCGCCGATCCGAAGATGCGCTTCCTGCGCGCGCTGACCGCCGACGTCCTCGGGGAGCGGCGGCACGGCGTCCTCGGGGTCTGCCTCGGGCACGAGCTGATCGCCGCGGAGCTGGGGCTGGACATCGTCCGCAAGGAGGTGCCGTACCAGGGGGCGCAGACGGAGATCGACCTGTTCGGGCGGCGGGAGACGGTGGGCTTCTACAACAGCTTCACCGCGCGCTGCGACGACGAGAGCGCCGCGGAGCTGGCCGCGCACGGCGTGGAGGTGAGCCGGGCGGCCGGCGGCGAGGTGCACGCGCTGCGCGGTCCGGGCTTCGCGGGCGTCCAGTTCCACCCGGAGTCCGTGCTGACGCTGAACGGCGCCGCCGTCGTGCGGGAGCTGGTCGGTCAGCTGCGGGGCACGAGCACGTTCTCCGAGCGGCGGCCCTCCCGGTAGTCCAGGACGTTCTTCACCGTGGCGTCGACGATCTGGCCGACGGCGTCCTCGGTGTAGTACGCCTGGTGCGAGGTGACCAGGACGTTCGGGAAGGTGACGAGGCGGGCCAGGGTGTCGTCGGCGATGGCCTCCAGGGACTTGTCGAGGAAGAACAGGCCCGCCTCCGCCTCGTAGACGTCCAGGCCGACGCCGGTGAAGCGGCCCGCGCGCAACTCGGTGACCAGGGCGGCGGTGTCGATCAGGCCGCCCCGGCTGGAGTTGACCAGGATGGCGTCGTCCCGCATCGCCTTGAGGGCGGGCGCGTCGATCAGGTGCTGGGTGGCGGGCATCAGCGGCAGGTGAAGGGAGACCAGGTCGGAGCGGGCGAGCAGCTCGTCCTTGGGGACGTAGCGCATGCCCAGCTCCATGCAGGCGGGGTTCTCGGCGATGTCCCAGCCCAGCAGTCGCATGCCGAAGCCGTGGGCGATGCGGGCGAATGCCTCGCCGATCTTGCCGGTGCCGAGGACGCCGGCGGTGCGGCCGTGCATGTCCCGGCCCATCAGGCCGTGCAGGCGGAAGTCGAAGTCCCGGGTGCGGGTGGAGGCGCGCACGATCCGCCGGTTGACGGCCATGGCGAGGGCCCAGGCGAACTCGGCGACCGAGTACGGGGAGTAGTACGACACCCGGGCGACGGTCATCCCGAGTCGCTCGGCCGTGTCGAGGTCGATGTTGTTGAAGCCGGTGGAGCGCTGGGCGACCATCCGGGTGCCGCCGGCAGCGAGGATCTCCAGGACGGCCGCGCCGAGGTCGGCGTTGACGGAGGTGGAGACGATCTCGTGGCCGGCCGCGATGGGGGCGGTGTCCTCGTTGAGGAAGACGTCCAGGCAGCGGATCTCGTCGTGGCCGTGGAAGGCCCGCTCGATCAGGGGCCGCTCGTCGGCCTGGACGCCGAAGGCCAGGATCTCCATGACCGCTCCCGTTCTGCCGCGCTCGGGCTTGTGCCGCACTCCGGGCCGAATATACGGCGCGGGACGCGCGGCCGCCGGTCAGCCGAAGAAGACCCCGACCTCCTCGTACAGCCTCGGGTCGACCGTCTTCAGCCGGGCCGTGGCCTCGGCGATCGGGACGCGGTCGATGTCCGTGCCGCGCAGGGCGACCATCTTGCCGAAGTCGCCGTCGCGCACGCAGTCGACGGCGTGCAGTCCGGTGGGGGTCCCCCCACGCCGTCAAGGCAGTGGGGGAGGGTGGCCAGCCAGCGGTCGAAGGCGCTGGGTGTGCCGCCGCGCTGGACATGGCCGAGGACCGTGGTCCTGGCCTCCTTCCCGGTGCGCTTCTCGATCTCCTTCGCCGGCCACTCCCCCACGCCGGACAGCCGGACGTGCCCGTAGGAGTCCAGCGTCTCGTCCTTGAGCACCATGTCGCCGTCGCGCGGCATCGCCCCCTCGGCGACGACCACGATCGGCGCGTACGACGCCCGGAACCGGGAGGTCACCCAGGCGCACACCTGCTCGGTGTCGAAGCGCTGCTCGGGGATGAGGATGACGTTGGCGCCGCCGGCCAGGCCCGAGTGCAGGGCGATCCAGCCGGCGTGCCGGCCCATGACCTCCACGACCAGCACCCGCATGTGGGACTCGGCGGTGGTGTGCAGCCGGTCGATGGCCTCGGTGGCGATGGAGACGGCCGTGTCGAAGCCGAAGGTGTAGTCGGTGGCGGACAGGTCGTTGTCGATGGTCTTGGGCACACCGACGCAGGGCACGCCGTACTCGTCGGCGAGGCGGGTGGCGACACCGAGGGTGTCCTCGCCGCCGATGGTGATGAGGGCCTCGACGCCGAGCTTCGCGAGGTTCTCCCTGATGCGCCGGATGCCGTGCTCGTGCTGGAGCGGGTTGGTGCGCGAGGAGCCGAGGACGGTGCCGCCGCGGGGCAGGATGCCGCGGACGGCCGGGATGTCGAGGCGCACGGTGTCGCCCTCCAGGGGGCCGCGCCAGACGTCCCGGAAGCCGACGAATCCGTAGCCGTACTCCTGGACGCCCTTGCGGACGACGGCGTTGAGCCCGGGACAGTCACCGCCTCCGGTCAGTATTCCGACCTTCATCGCGCAACTCCCTTGCCACAGCGGGTGGTTCAGGCCACCGCCACTGTCCCGCGCGGGTCACGCGTCGTCCAGACCCCGTTCTATCGCGTACCGCACCAGTTCCACGCGGTTGTGGAGCTGGAGCTTGCCGAGGGTGTTCTGGACGTGGTTCTGCACGGTGCGGTGGGAGATGACGAGGCGTTCGGCGATCTGCTTGTAGCTCAGGCCCTTGGCGACCAGGCGCAGCACCTCGGTCTCGCGGTCGGTGAGCCGGGGCGCCCCGGGGTCGCCGGTCTCCGCCGCGGGCGCCGGCTCGGAGGCGAGGCGCCGGTACTCGCCGAGGACCAGTCCGGCCAGTCCGGGGGTGAACACCGGGTCGCCGGCGGCCGTGCGGCGCACCGCGTCCTGCAGCTCCGCGGTGGAGGCCGACTTCAGCAGGTAGCCGGTCGCGCCGGACTTCACGGCCTCCAGGACGTCGGCGTGCTCGCCGCTCGCGGAGAGCACGAGGACGCGCAGCTTCGGATCGGCGCCGACGACCTCCTTGCAGACCTGCACCCCGGGCTTGCCGGGCAGATTGAGGTCGAGGACGAGGACGTCGGGGGCGGCGGCGCGGGCGCGGCGCACGGCCTGGTCGCCGTCGCCGGCGGTGGCGACCACGTCGAAGCCGGATTCGGCGAGGTCCCGGGCGACGGCGTCGCGCCACATGGGGTGGTCGTCGACCACCATGACCCGGATCGGTTCCTGTCGTTCGGTCATCGGTCCGCTGCCTTCCCCCGTGCGGTGGTACTGCCGGTCTTCTTCGGTGCCTTCAGTTCGACCTCCGTGCCCTGGCCGGGCACCGAGATCAGTTCGGCCGTGCCGCCGAGGTCGCGCAGCCGGCCCCGGATCGACAGGGCGACGCCGAGCCGCCCCTCTCCCTCGGCCTCGGCGAGCCGTCCCTCGGGGATGCCGGGCCCCTCGTCGCGGACGGTCACGATCACCTCGTCGGGCTCGTCCTCGACGAGGATCCAGGCGCGCGCGTCGGCTCCGACGTGCTTGCGCACATTGTCCAGGGCGGCCCCCACCGCGGCCGCCAGCTCCCGGGCCGCGGCCGGCGCCAGCAGCACCGGGGCGCCCGGTTCGGCGAGGTTCACCAGGGAGCCGGCGTACGGGGCGAGCAGGGCCCGCAGGTCGACCGGCCCGTCGGTGTCCGTGGCCTCCGGTTCGTCCACCGCGCGGACCAGCGCGCCCTCGGCGGCGTCCTCCGACACACGGGAGACGGGCACCAGGCCGCCGGAGACCAGGGTGCGCAGGGCGACCTCCTGCTCGCCGGCCAGCCGGCCCAGCTCGGCCGCCTCGCCGCCGATCACGGCGCCGCGCCGCTGCACCATGGCGAGCACCTGCAGCACGCTGTCGTGGATGTCCCGGGCCAGTCGCTCCCGCTCCCGGGTCGCCGCCTCGATCTCCAGGGCGCGGGCGAGGGTGCGTTCGGAGGCCCGGGCGACCTCGACGACGTAGCCGATGGCGATGGAGGCGACCCAGACCAGGATGACGTTGTGGACGGTGTCGCGGGCGGGGTGGCCGCGCTCGATCAGGTTGGCGACGGCGACGAGGGTGGAGGCGACGGCGGCCCAGCGCCAGCCGCCCTTGATCGCGAAGGCCAGGACGGAACCGGCCGTCCATATCGACGGCAGGGTCGGACCGCCGTCCATGACCCGCTCGGGCGCGTCGGCGAGCGGCGTGATCAGGACGCCGGTGAGGGCGACGGTGAGGTCGGCGGCGAGGAACCGCTTGGTGCAGCTCGCGGCGCCGGAGACCTTGGGCAGGGTCGCCAGGGTCCAGACGAAGAGGACGGCGTAGTAGGCGACGGCCAGCCAGGGGCGGACGAAGCCGGACCAGGCGGTGACGAAGAAGCCGATCGCGTACAGCATGGTGAGCACGCGGTAGCCGGCGAGCGCGCGCCACAGCGGCTGCTCGACCGACATCCTCATGACTCTCTCGCGCCTGGCCATGTCCCCCCGTCCCCGGCCCGTCCGTCCCTGTCCCCGGCCGGGAGCGCTATCGGCCGTCGGGCCGCTCGGCGGACCGGTCCCGCTCCGCCTGCTCCCCGGCGGCCTGTTCCTTCTCCTTGGCGGCCTGTTCCTTCTCCGCCTGGGCGAGCGCGGCCTTCGCCGCCTTGCCCGCCTCCTTCTCGGCCTTCGCCGCCTCCGCGATCTGCCGCTTCATGGCGGTCGCGTACATGTCGACGTACTCCTGGCCGGAGAGCTTCATGATCTCGTACATGACCTCGTCGGTCACCGCGCGCAGCACGAAGCGGTCGTGCTCCATGCCCTGGTAGCGGGTGAAGTCCAGGGGCTCACCGATGCGGATGCCGGGCCGCATCAGCTTCGGCATCACCTTGCCGGGCGGCTGGATCTTCTCGGTGTCGATCATGGCGACCGGGATGACGGGCGCGCCGGTGGCGAGCGCCACCCGCGCGAGGCCGCCGGGCTTGCCGCGGTAGAGCCGGCCGTCCGGGGAGCGGGTGCCCTCGGGATAGATGCCGAACAGCTCACCGCGCTCCAGGACCTCTATGCCGCTCTTGATGGCGGCCTCGCCCGCCCCCCGCGCGCCGGAGCGGTCCACGGGGAGCTGGCCGACGCCCTTGAAGAACGCGGCGGTCAGCCGGCCCTTGACCCCGGGGGTGTTGAAGTACTCGGCCTTGGCGATGAAGGTCACCTTGCGGTCGAGGACGGCGGGCAGGAAGAACGAGTCGGAGAACGACAGGTGGTTGCTCGCCAGAATCGCCGGGCCCTCGGCCGGGATGTGCTCCAGGCCCTCCACCCAGGGGCGGAAGGCAAGCTTCAGCGAACCCCCGACGGTGACCTTCATCGCGCCGTACAACAACCGAGTGCCTCCTGTGTCCGTGGTCAGACCTTAACCCGGGGCACCGTCAATGGCCCCGACGGCCCTGGTCGGTGTCAGTGCGGTCGCGTACGGTGAAGTACCCGCAAGTACCGCACCCGACGTGCCGGCTGTGCCGGCCCCCTGACGACAGGAGACCGAGACGTGCCGGTCCTGCCCGGAGCCGAGCCGTTCCGCCATGAGGGCGGGGAGGTCGGCGTCCTCCTCTGTCACGGCTTCACCGGTTCCCCGCAGTCCCTGCGCCCCTGGGCCCGCCACCTCGCCGAGCGGGGTCTGACCGTCGCGCTGCCGCTGCTGCCCGGGCACGGCACCCGCTGGCAGGACATGCAGGTCACCGGCTGGCAGGACTGGTACGCGGAGGTGGACCGCGAGCTGCGCGCCCTGCGGGAGCGCTGCGCGCGCGTCTTCGTGGCCGGTCTCTCCATGGGCGGCGCGCTGGCGCTGCGGCTGGCCGCCAAGCACGGGGACGCGGTCGCGGGCGTCATGGTCGTCAACCCGGCGAACCGGATGCACGGCGTGGCCCAGCACGCCCTCCCGGTCCTGCGCCATCTGGTGCCCGCGACGAAGGGCATCGCCAGCGACATCGCCAAGCCGCTCAGCACCGAGCTGGGGTACGACAGGGTGCCGCTGCACGCGGCGCACTCGCTGCGCGCGTTCTTCCGGCTGGCCGACCGCGATCTGCCGCAGGTGACGCAGCCGCTGCTGCTGATGCGCAGCCCGCAGGACCACGTGGTGCCGCCGGCCGACTCGGCCCGCATCCTCGGCCGCGTCTCGTCGACGGACGTGACGGAGGTCCTGCTGGAACAGAGCTACCACGTGGCGACGTTGGACCACGACGCGGACCGGATCTTCGCCGAGAGCGTCGCGTTCATCGGCCGGCTCGCGCCCGGTTCCGTCGGGGAGCCGGAGCCCGGTCTCGGCAAGGAAGGGACGACCACAGGTGGCTGAGCACGACTCCGACCGCGCGGACCGCGAGGAGCGCGGCGGGCCCGAGGACCGGGAACCGGAGCGGACGGCGGAGCACCGGGAGGGGCGGGAGCACCCGGCCGACCGCGCTTCCGGCGGCCCCGGGGACCCGGTCGTGCCGCTGGACGAGGACGCGGCCTGGGCGGCGATCGTCGCCGGGTACGGGGACGAGCCGCCGGACCCGCCGGGCGCGAAGCCGTTCAAGTCGGTGGAGGATCTGGCGCTGCTGGAGGCCGAGACCAACGACGACCGGCCCGAGGGCGACAGGCCCGGGGCCGACCGGCCCGAGGGCGACCGGCCCGCGCCGGACCAGCCCGCCTCGGCCCGCCCGCTGGGCAGCTCCGTCGCCTTCGCCCCCGGGGTGGCGGGCCCGCGCGACCACAGCCTGGCCGAGCCCTCGGAGGACGACCTCGGCGAGGACGACGAGGGCCACTTCGTACCGCCGGAGCCGCCGCCGCTGCCCGAGGGCGACACCACCGCGAAGTTCGCCTGGCTGGGCGTGCTCGGCGGGCCGGTGCTGATCCTGCTGGCGGTGGTGCTCGGCTGGGACATGACCTGGTGGCTGACGACGTTGGGCATCGGCGGCTTCCTCGGCGGCTTCGCGACGCTGGTCATGCGGATGCGCCCGGGGGACGAGGACGACGACGATCCCGGGCGGGGCGCGGTGGTCTAGGGCCGGCCCGGCGGGACGGGCCGCGCGGTTCGAGGCGGGGCCCACGGCGCGGCGGGTGCGCGGAGCCCGGGGGCGCGGGCCCGCGGGGCGCGGGCGCGCGGATCAGTCCTCGGTCGCGGCGGGCACCCGGAGGGCGGTCAGGACCGGCAGGTGGTCCGTGGCCGCCCTCAGGTCGTGCTCGGCGACCCCGGGGAGCCCCAGCGGCACTCCGCAGCCCAGCACCTCGACGCCCTCCGTGACGAAGACCGCGTCGATGCGCCGGTCGGGATCGGTGGCGGGGAAGGTGTACTCGCCGCCCCGGGGCGCGGCCGTCCAGCAGTCCCGCAGCCCGTCGCCGAGCCGCCGGAAGGTGCGGCCGCCCGGGCGCTCGTTCAGGTCGCCGCCCGCCACGGCGTGGGTCACGCCCAGGCCGGCCAGGTGGTCGAGGAGCAGGCCGGCCTGCTCGTGGCGCTCCTCGGCATCGAGGGACAGGTGGCAGCTCAGGACGCCGAGCCGGGCCCCGCCGATCCGGACGACGGCGGTGGCGAGGCCGCGCCGGTGCCGGCCGGGGGTGAGCGGGAGCAGCACGTCCTCGGTGCGCTCGACGGTGGCCCGCAGGGAGCACAGCAGCGCGGGGCCGGCGGCGGTGCCGCCGCCGGAGAGGATCACGAGGTCCGCGGCGCGGGCCAGGCGGGCGAGCTTCTTGCGCCAGCGGAAAAAGCGGGGGGCCTCCTGGAGGAGGACGAGGTCGGGCTCGCAGGCGGCGATGACGCGGGCTAGGGCGGCGGTGTCGTCGCGCATCGAGCGGATGTTGTAGCTGAGGACCCGGATGACGGCGGAACCGTCGGGTTCGGTGCGGGAGTTGGGGAGCGGCTCCATGTGGATCAATGTACGCCCAGGGGGGCGCCGGGAGCGTGGGCGACCGCCGGTGGGGCGTGGCTCGTCGCGCCCGCGGGGCGGAGCCCCGAACGGACTCCGCCCCGCGCGCCTGCCAGGTCGGCACACGCCCCGGCACCGGGGCGTGGTCGTCACATGATCGGGTCGGGCTCCCGGGCCAGGTCGGCGGCGCCGACCAGACCGGCCTTGTTGCCGAGCCGGGCGGCGATCACGTCGGCGACCGGGCGCCAGTTGCCGCCGACCAGCCACCGCTTGTAGGACTTGCGGATCGGGTCGAGGACCAGGTCGCCCTCGTCGGAGAGGCCGCCGCCGACGATGAAGGCGGACGGGTCGAAGAGCGAGGCCAGGTCGGCGAGTCCGGCGCCGGCCCAGCGGGCCAGCTCGCGGTAGGAGTCGACGGCGACCGGGCAGCCCTGGCGGGCGGCGACGGAGATGTGCTTGCCCTCGATGCCGTCCGGGGTGCCGTCGCCGAGCGCCAGCAACACCTCGGCGCGCTCCGGGGTGGCGTTGGCGCGCTGCTTGGCGTACCGCACCAGCGCCCGGCCCGACGCGTACTGCTCCCAGCAGCCCTGCGAGCCGCAGCCGCACAGCAGGCCGTCCGGCACCATGCGGATGTGGCCGAACTCGGCGGCCACGCCGAAGTGGCCGCGGCGCAGCTTGTTGCCGATGATGATGCCGCCGCCGAGGCCGGTGCCGAGGGTGATGCAGATGACGTTGCGGTGGCCCTTGCCGCCGCCGAACTTGTACTCGCCCCAGGCCGCGGCGTTGGCGTCGTTCTCCACGACGACCGGGAGGCCGACGCGGGCCTCGACCTTCTCCTTCAGCGGCTCCTGGCGCCAGTCGATGTTGGGCGCGAAGTAGACCGTGGAGCGCTGGCGGTTGACGTATCCGGCGGCACCGATGCCCACGCCGACGATCTCGTGCCCCACGCGCGCGCCCTCCACCGCCGAGGCGATGGCGTCCACGATGGCCTCGGGCGTGGTGGGGGTCGGCACCTTGTGGGTCGAGAGGATGTTGCCTTCCTCGTCGACCACGCCGGCCGCGATCTTCGTGCCGCCGATGTCGACGCCGATGGTGAGTCCCATGAATCCCTCAGTTCGGTCGAGCCCCGCTATGGCCAACCGTACCCGAGGCAGGGCTCAGTCCAGGTCGATGCGCTGTCCCGGGCCGGTGCCCCCGTCGCCGTCGTCCTTGCCGTCGTCGCCTCGTCCGTCCAGGTCGCGGGGGTCGCGCGGGTCCGTGGAGGCGGTGTCGTCCCCGGCGGTCCAGCGGCGCTCCTGGTTCTGGACGGCGGAGCGGTAGGCGGCGAGGAGTTCACCGCCGGCGGCCGCGAGGTGGTCGAAGACGTCCGGGTTGCGCTCGATGACGGGTTCGACGGCGGCCTTCGCCTGCTGGACCACCTGCCGGACCACCTGCTGGGCGGCGGGGCCGGCGATCTGGCCGAGCAGCGGCGACTGGAGGCCGGACAGCTTGTCCGCGACGGTGTCGACGAGCCTGCGCAGCTCCTCGGCGGCCGAACCGGGCGGCGGGCCGTACTCGGCGCGGCGGCGGGCCTTCTCCGCCTCCAGGTCCTCGGCGCACGCCGTCGCCCAGGCGTCGGCGTCGGTGGCCCGCACCTCGTCGACCGCGTCGCCCTCGTCGGGGCGGGCAGCCTCGGACGGGGGGAGGTCTTCGCTCATGACGGACTCCTGACTACGGTTCGTCCTTACGACGTTACCCGAACGGACGCGGCGGGATCAGCGTCCCCGCGGCCACAGCCGAGGGTCCGGCGCGAACCGGACGGCGAGGGTGCCCTCCCGCAGCGCGGCGCCGTCGACGGTGCAGCGGCGCAGCGCGGACGGCAGCGGGACGATCCGGCGGAACGGCCCGGCGGTGACGACCAGTTCGTCGCCGCGGCGGACCAGGTCCAGGTCCTCGCGCACGGCGCCGGGCAGCGGGAGGTGCCAGACGAGGACGCCGTCGTCGGCCAGCCGGTCGGTGACGGGCCATTCGACGGGGGCGGCCTGCGGGGTGACGCCGGGAGCGTCGAGTTCGGCGAGGTCGTCGGTGCCGCGCGGGTCGTGTCCGAGGTGGGCGACGGTGCGGACGTCGTACGTTCCCTGCCACTCCGCCAGTGCCTTGCGCTGCTGGGCGAGGGGGGCGGCGAGCCAGCTGTCGGCCGGGACCTCCTCCTCGGGCAGGACCCGGTTGGCGACCAGCAGGTCGGTGCGCAGGCCGCGCAGGGCGAGACCGAGCGCGGCGACACGGACGGCGTCGGCGCCGGCCGGGCCGGGCTCGGCGACCAGCCGGACGACGGTGCTCCGGTCGGCGACGACGGCCTCGGCGGCGGCGAGTTCCAGGTCCCAGCGGGCGACGCTCTCGTAGAGCGCCTCGGCGGGCATGGGCACGCCGGCCAGCCGGCCGAGGACGGGGCGCAGGGCGCGGGCCGCCTGGCGCTCGGGCGGAAGCAGCCGGCGCAGGTAGCGGCGGAGTTCCTCGGGCAGGGCGAGCAGGGCGAGGGCGCGGGGCGCGGGCGGGAGGTCGACGACGAGGAGGTCGTGCTCCTCGGCCAGGGCGGCGTCGCGCAGCGCGCGCAGCAGGGCGAGTTCGTCGGCGCCGGGCAGCGGGGTCAGTTCCTCGGGGTCGAGGCGGGAGGCGCCGAGCAGGTCGAGGGCGGAGGCGGCGCGGTCCTGGAGGGCGGCGAGGCCGTCGCGGAACCCCTGGGCGGGGTCGGGGCGGCGGGCGGTGAGGCCGGGTTCGACGGTGACCGGTTGCGGGCCGGTGCGCACCCCGAGCGCGGCGCCGAGGGTGTCGTCGCGGTCGGCGCCGAGGAGGAGGGTGCGGGTGCCCCGGCGGGCGGCGGCGAGCGCGGTGGCGGCGGCGACGGTGGTACGGCCACTGCCGCCGGGGCCGGTGATCAGGATGGTGCGCATGGGGGTGAACGGTACCTGGGGGCTCCGCCGGTCGGGCTCGTCGACCGGCGTGGGGCGCGGGCCGGGTGAATGCGCGGCCCGGCGTGGCGGGGTGCCTCCCCCACTTTCGGCT
>MUMD01000144.1 GCA_002155895.1 Streptomyces rochei | reverse complement strand
CGTACGGCGGCAGCGTGCCGCCCCTGGGGAGCGGCACGCTGCCGCCGTACGCCACGGACCGCGCGTGACCGCCCACGGTGAGCCGGACCTCGGAGGAGGGGTCCGGCTGGGAGCCGCGCAGCCACGTCAGGTGCCAGGTGCCGTCGGGCCCGCAGCGGAACTCCAGGTGGACCCGGGAGACGAACAGCCAGTCGTCGGGCGTCGACAGCCGGCACACGGACTTGTCCCTGCCCACGCGCAGCACCGCTCCCGGCTCGCTGGGCGCCTCGGCCATCTGCATCCCGGCCGTGGCACCCGCGTCCGCCGCGGTGACGGCGGCCATGGTGAGTTCGAGCACGCGCGCTCCTTCAGAGACGTCCCTCGTTGACGTATCGCCGCCGCATGATAAATCGGCCAGTGGCGCGGTGTCCGGCACACTGGGGTCATGACCGAGCGAAAGCCACCTGGCGTCGACTTCGAGTCCTGGGTCGACAAGCAGATCCGTGAGGCGGACGCGCGAGGCGAGTTCGCCGCCCTCCCCGGCGCGGGCAAGCCCCTGCCCGGTGAGGTGGAGAGCACCTACGACGAACTGTGGTGGGTCAAGCGGAAGATGGCCCGCGAGGGCTTCTCCGTACTGCCCCCGACCCTCGCCCTGCGCAAGGAGGCGGAGGACGCCCTCCAGGCGGCGGCGGACGCCCCGTCGGAGCGGGTGGTGCGCCGCATCGTCGAGGAGATCAACGTCAAGATCCGCGACGTCATGTTCAAGCCGCCGCCCGGCCCCCCGCTGGGTCTGAAGCCCTACGACGTCGAAGAGGTCGTACGGCAGTGGCGGGAGCGCCGGGCGGAACGGTGACGCCCGTAGGTCACAGGCGCATCAGACGGTCCGCCAGCTCACGGTAGTCCCGCAGGGCCAGGCGGAGTTGTTCGGTGTCGGTGCTCGTCGCGCGGTCGTCCGGGTCCGTGTCGTGCCAGGACGTGCGCAGGGTGCGCCGCCGCTGCGCCACGGCGTCCGTGAAGCGGGCGGTGATCTCCTCCAGGACGCGGTCGGCCTCCTCGACGGAGGCGCGCGGCGCGTCGACGAAGCCGGCCACCGCGTGCCGCAGCCGCTCCCCCAGCCTGTCGCACTCGTCGTGCGGCAGGAGCGTCCCACCGTCCTGGGCCGCGTCCGGGCCGTCGGCCCGGGTACCGGCCGGGGCGGTGGTCGGGGTCTCGGTCGGGCCGGTGGTCGGGGTGCCCGCCGAGGCGGTGGTCGGAGTCTCGGCCGGGGCGATGGATTCTCCGGCGGGCCGGGGGTGTGCCGCGCCCTCGGTCAGCGGGCCGGGACCGGGGTCGGTCTCCGGGGTGGCCGCTCCGCGCGCGCCGGGGTACTGCGTCTGCCGCTCGGCGGGGGCGCCGGGCTGCCGGGTCACGTCGGACATCTGCCTCAACTCTCCTTCGGACGGCTCTTGCTGAACGACCAGGAATGGTGCGCGCGCCCGGCGGGCGCCGCCGCGTCGCCGTCCGCCCCTGCCCGGTGGCGGGGTCCGTCGTGGCGACGGCCCCCGTCGTGGTGACCGGCCGGGCGTACCAGCTCCTCGAAGAGCGCGCGGGCCGCGACCATGGACTCGCGCATCTCCTCCGTACCCGCGCCGGCGTCCCGCTCGCCGTCCGCGCGCGCGTGGGTCACGCGGTGCACGCGCCGGTAGCCGTCGACGTGGTGGGCGTGGTGCACGGACAGCGCCGCGACCTGCTCCTCGTACTGCCCGCCCGCGGGGAAGCCCCGGGCGGCGGCCAGCTCGGCGAGCAGCCGGTCCGCCTCCTCCACCGCCTCCCGCGGGGAGTCGACGAAGCGCTCCTGGGCCGCCGTCCAGCGGGCCTCGAAACGTTCGCGCTCGGCCGGTTCCAGGGGCCGCTCGCGCAGCGACCCGTGCCGCTCCACGCGGTCGGCCAGCTCCCGCTCGGCCGCCTTGGTGTCGCCGTCGTGCCGGGCCACGGCCCGCTCGTACTCGGGCCCGAAGCGCCGCTTCAGGTTCCCGCCGTGCCGGGGGCCCCGTGCGCGCAGGGCCAGGACGGCGGCCACGACGAGCACGGCCGCCACGATCACGATCAAAGCGATGATCACGCCTGTGGACATGAGTGCCTTCCGGGTTCTGGTCCCTGCCCGCTCTCCCAGCGGGCCGGTTCGCCGTTCGGGTTGCCCCTCATCCCCCGGTCAAACGGCGCCGGACGAGCGGCGGCGGCGCATCCGTGGGAAAATACGCCGCCCGCCGCCCCGTAAATACGCTCGCGCGGCCGGTCGGCCCGCGCCGAGAATGCCCGCATGACCTGGACCGTCGCCCCGGAACCGTACGACTCCCCGGCCGCCGCCGCCCTGTGGCGCGCCTTCTACACCGAGGTCAGCGACCGCTGGTATCTGCTGCACGAGGGCCGCCCCACCGACCCCGGCGAGCTGGAGCGGGAGATCGCCGCCCAGACGGGCGCCGACCTCGCCCCGCCCCGGGGGCTCCTGCTGGTCGCGCGGTACGGCGGCCAGGCCGCGGGCACGGCGGGCATCCGGCTGCTGGAGGCCGGGACGGCGGAGCTGACCCGGGTGTTCCTGTATGAGGGGATGCGCGGCAGGGGCGGCGCCACGTTCCTCGTACGGGCGGCCGAGGACGCGGCACGGGAGCTGGGGGCCTCGCGGATGGTGCTCGACACCCGCTCGGACCTCGTCGAGGCCCGCGCCCTGTACGCCCGCCTCGGCTACGCGGAGACCGAGCCGCACAACCACGCCCCGTACGCCGAGCATTGGTTCGCCAAGTCACTGACCTGACCGGTTTGACCGGCAACGGGCGTTTCGGCCACGCAGGAAGCCGGGATTCCGGGGGCGAGCGCGCGGAAGTGTGGAGAAGATCTGCATAATCGCTGGAGTTCGCGAGGGGAGTCGCGAGGGGAGGGACGAGCGCGTGGAGCAGCGGGACCAGCCGGAACAGCCGGAACAGCGGGGAGGCGCATCGCGTCAGCGGGCCTCCTCGGGGCACGCGTGCCCCGA
>MUMD01000143.1 GCA_002155895.1 Streptomyces rochei | reverse complement strand
TCGGGGCACGCGTGCCCCGAGTGCGGCACGGCCAGGGAGGCGGACAACACGCCCGCCTGCGCCTGCGGCACACGCGCCTCCGACGCCCTGCGCGACGCGCGTACGGCCCAGGCGGCAGCGGCGGAGGACTTCGACCCGCTCCGCATACGCCCGTACGTCGAGCTGGACGACGCCGGAGGGGCGAAGGAGCCGGAGGGCGAGCCGCGGACGGACGTGGCCCGGGAGGACGGGGCGCGGGAGACCTCGGCTCGGCACACCGCACCACCGTCCTCCGCGCCGGGTACGCCGGACGCGCCGGGCACCGCGCCCGATGCCGAGGCGACCATGACACTGCGGGCCGTCGGCGCCGGACAGCCGCCGGTCACGGGTGCGAGCGCGGCTGCTGCGGCTGCGGCTGCTGCTGGGGCCGTGGAGGCGACGTCCGTGCTGCCCACGCCGTTGGCGCCGTCGACCGGGGCGCCCAGCGCGCACGATCTGCGGCTGTTCGAGACCTCGGCCACCGCCGCCGCCCCCGCCGTCACGCCCGTGGAGCCCGGCACGGACGGCACCGACGGGCGTCCGCCGCGCAAGCGGCGCCGGGGTGTGCTGCTCAGCGCCGCGGGGGCGGTGGTGGTCGTGGTGGGCGCGGCCGGGTTCGCGAGCGGACTGTTCTCCTACGAGTCGCCCTCGCGGGACGGGGCGCTGCCGGAGGAGGTCAGGGCGAGCGTGCCGGACCCCTCGACCAGTGCCGCCCCGACCGGCCCCGAGTCGAGTACGCCGTCCGCCGCCGAGACCTCCGCCTCCCCGTCCCCGTCCGCGTCGGCGTCCGCGAGCACGAGTCCGTCGCCCTCCCCGTCCCCGTCCGCGTCGGCGTCCAGCGCCTCGCCGTCGCCGCCCCGTTCGGCCGAGACGTCACCGTCGGCCACGACGACCCCGCCCGGCGCGGCGGCGCAGGAGACCGAGGACGACGACCGGGATCACGACTACGGCGGCGGCCCCACGCTGCAGCGCGGCGACCGGGGTTCCGAGGTGGTCGAACTGCAGCAGCGGCTGACTCAGCTCTACCTCTACAACGGCGACATCAACGGCAACTACAACCACCAGGTCGAGGACTCGGTCCGCACCTACCAGTGGGCCCGCGGCATCCGCTCCGACGAACTGGGGACCTACGGCCGGGACACCCGCCGCATGCTGGAGACGGAAACCCGGGAGCCCTAGCCGGGGCTGCCGGCCGACATCGCACCGGACCCGGACCCGGCCCCGCGCAGGCTCCGCCCCGTGTCGCACGGCCCCCCGCGTGTCGGGAACCGCCGCACGAGTCCCGCGAAGCCCGTCGTACCCCCTGCCCGGGGTGTCAGCCGATGTGCAGCCGGACCGTGCCGTCCGCGCCGGCCTCCACCCGCACCCGGGTCAGGTCCTCCACGACGACGTCCGGGGCGTGGACCCCGGCGCGCGGGCCGACGCCCACGACCCGCATCCCGGCGGCGCGGGCGGCGGCGATACCCGCGCCGGAGTCCTCGAAGGCGATGCAGTCGGCGGGGTCGACACCCAGCTCGGCGGCGCCCTTGAGGAAGCCCTCCGGGTCCGGCTTGCTGGCGCCGACCGACTCGGCGGTGACCCGGACGTCCGGCTGGGCGAGCCCGGCGGCGGCCATCCGCGCGGTGGACAGCGGCACGTCGGCCGACGTCACCAGGGCGTGCGGCAGGCCGCGCAGCGAGGCCAGGAACTCGGGCGCGCCGGGGATGGCGACGACCCCCTCGGTGTCGGCGGTCTCCTCGGCGAGCATGCGGGCGTTGTCCGCGTGGTTCTGCTCCATCGGCCGGTCCGGCAGCAGCAGCGCCATGGAGGCGTAGCCCTGGCGGCCGTGGACGACCTTCATGACCTCGTCGCCGTCCAGCCCGTGCCGGTCGGCCCAGCGCCGCCAGACGCGCTCGACGGCGGCGTCCGAGTTGACGAGGGTGCCGTCCATGTCCAGCAGCAGGGCACGGGCGGTGAGAACGGTGGTGGCGGTGGCCGTCATCGGCAGACTCCAAGGCGCGGGGAGGAAACAAGGCGGCCCCGCCCGCCGGTCAGGGAGAACGGGCGGGAGCCACTTTGTTTCTCCACGGTACAAAACGGAGCCCGGTCGCGCCACCACCCCGCCCCGACGTTCACGAACCGTTCAGCCCGCGACCGCCTCCCACAGGCTCCACACACCCAGGCCCAGCATGAGCAACGCGGCGATCTTCGTGATCAGCGCCAGCGGCACCCGCTTCATCAGGGCCTTTCCGCCGACGATGCCGAGCCCGGCCACCGCCCACAGCGCGAGCACCGCGCCGAGGCCGACGGAGAGCGGATCGTCGTAACGGGCCGCGAGGTTCGCGGTCATGATCTGCGTGAGGTCACCGAACTCGGCGACCAGGATGAGCATGAAGCCCGCCCCGGAGACCTTCCAGAAGGACTGGTCCTCCGGCTTGCGGATCTCCTCCTCGCCCTCGTCCTTCTTCATCAGCAGCACGGCGGCGCCGCCCAGGAAGAGCACGCCGGTGATCGCGTGCACGATCTGCTGCGGCAGCAGGGTCAGCACGCTGCCGGCCGCGACCGCGAGCACGACGTGCAGCAGGAAGGCCGCGGCCACACCGGCGAAGACGTACGAGGCCCGGTAACGGGTGCCGAGGACGAGGCCGGCGAGGGCGGTCTTGTCCGGCAGTTCGGCGAGGAAGACGACGCCGAAGACGACTGCCGTCACGGTCAGGCTGATCAAGGGATCCTCTATCGGTCGGGGCCGCCCCGCCGAGAGTGCTGGTCCTGGCTGCTTCTGCGCTGCGGACACCTCGGCACGGCAGCACACGGATCGCCCCCGCCGTACGGCACGGGCGTGCACTGCTTGCCGAAGGTCTCGCTGGCCGGTCTCGCGCACGAGACCCGCCTCCGGGCGCCGGCTCAGACGAGCTGAGCAGTATGTCGACGGTCCGGCGAAGAGCTACTCCCCTTCTGCGCCGTCCATAGTACGCGACGCTCGCGGGCGGCCAGGAGGGCCGAAGGTCCCGAAGCGCTCCGTCACGAGTCGCGTCGCACCCATAGACGTGCCATGCACACGTCACTAACTTCTTACCGGCCGCACATCTGTGCGCCATGCGGCGCCGTGAGCATTCCCCTGCTCGCGTCCCGACACCCCCACATTCCAAGGGAGTTCGCATGCCGAAGTTCTACGCGCGTCGACGGCTCGGTTTCCTCGCCGCCCTCACCGGTCTCATAGCCTCGGCCGGGCTGCTCAACGGCCCGGCCGCCTCCGCCGCCCTCCCCACCCCGGTCAGCGCCGCCACCGCCCGCACCTACCTCGCCTCCCTCAGCGTGAAGACCGAGAGCCGCACCGGCTACGACCGCGACCTCTTCCCGCACTGGATCACCCAGTCCGGCACCTGCAACACCCGCGAGACCGTCCTCAAGCGCGACGGCTCGGGCGTCGTCACCGACTCCTCCTGCGCCGCCACCAGCGGAAGCTGGTACTCCCCCTACGACGGCGCCACCTGGTCCGCCGCCTCCGACGTCGACATCGACCACCTCGTCCCGCTCGCCGAGGCGTGGGACTCCGGCGCCGGCTCCTGGACCACCTCCCGGCGCCAGTCCTTCGCCAACGACCTGACCCGGCCCCAGCTCCTCGCGGTCACCGACAACGTCAACCAGGCCAAGGGCGACCAGGACCCCGCCACCTGGATGCCCTCCCGCACCGCCTACCGCTGCACGTACGTCCGCGCCTGGGTCCAGGTGAAGTACTACTACGACCTCTCGGTCGACTCCGCGGAGAAGTCCGCGCTGCAGGGCTACCTCGCGAACTGCTGATCCGCCGTCCGCCGCGTGTTCGGCGCGGAACCTCCCCGTCGGCCTCCGTCGTTCCGTACCGTACGGGGCGACGGAGGAGGACATCACCGTGGCCGGACTGCGCCTGGGACCACTGCTGAGGTACACCGACGGCTCGTGCGCGACCGTATGGGTCGAGAGCGACCGGCCCTGCACCGCCGAGGTGCGCTGCGCCGACGGGGCATCGGGCTCGACCCGTACGTTCCGGATCGCGGGCCACCACTACGCGCTGGTCGCGGTGAGCGGCCTGACACCCGGCACGGCGACGGAGTACGAGGTGCTCCTCGACGGCGCGCGCGTGTGGCCGCCGCCCGAGTCGCCCTTCCCGCCCTCCGTGATCGCCACCTCTCCGGCGGACGGGGAGCGGCGCATCGCCTTCGGCTCCTGCCGCTGGGCGGCACCCCCGGCCGGCGGCCACGACCCGGTGGGGCCGGACGCGCTGGACACCCTCTCCGCGCGCATCGCGGCCGACCCGGAGGCCGCCCGCCCGGACGTACTGCTCCTGCTCGGCGACCAGGTCTACGCCGACGAGATCTCCGACGCCACGCGCCGCTGGATCTCCGGCCGCCGCGATCTGGCCGACCCGCCCGGCGAGCAGGTCGCCGACTACGAGGAGTACACCCGCCTCTACTACGAGTCCTGGCTCGACCCGGAGGTGCGCTGGCTGCTGTCCACCGTGCCCAGCTGCATGATCTTCGACGATCACGACGTCATCGACGACTGGAACACCTCCGAGGCGTGGCTCGCCGACATGCGGGCCACCGACTGGTGGAACGAACGGCTGCTCAGCGGCCTGATGTCCTACTGGGTGTACCAGCAGTTGGGCAATCTCTCCCCCCGGGAGCTGGACGCCGACCCCCTCTACGCGGCCGTCCGCGAGTCCCCCGACGGCACCGACGCGCTCCGCGCGTTCGCCGCGCGGGCCGACGCCGACCCGGCCTCCGTCCGCTGGAGCTACCGGCGCGACTTCGGCCGTGTACGGCTGCTGATGGTGGACTCCCGCGCCGCCCGCGTCCTGACGGAGGACCGCCGTGCGATGCTCGACCCGGGCGAGGCCGCCTGGCTGCGCGAGCAGGTCATGGAGGACCGGGACGCCTACGACCACCTGCTCATCGGCACCTCCCTGCCCTGGCTGCTGCCCCACCTGGTGCACGACGTGGAGGCGTGGAACGCCGCGATGTGCGCCGGTGAACGCGGCGAGCGCTGGGCCCGGTACGGGGAGCGGATCAGACGCGGGGCGGACCTGGAGCACTGGTCGGCCTTCCCGTCCTCCTTCGACGCCCTCGCGGACCTGATCGCCGAGGCCGGTACGGGCCCGGGGGCGCCCGCGACGGTGAGCGTGCTGTCGGGCGACGTCCACCACGCCTATGTGGCCGAGCCGTCCTGGCCGGGCCGTACGCCCGAGGCCCGGATCGCCCAGTTGACCTGCTCGCCGGTGCACAACTCCGTACCGCTCTCCATCCGTCTCGGATTCCGCTTCGGCTGGAGCGCCGTGGCGCGCGCCCTCGGGCGGCGCATCGCCCGCCACGGGCGCTGTGCGGCGCCGGCGGTCGGCTGGCGCAAGACCGGCGGTCCGTGGTTCGGCAACCAGATCATGACGCTGACCCTGCGAGGGCGGTCGGCCCGGTTGCGCCTGGAGCAGGCGCGGGCGGAGAAGGACGGGACGACCGTCCTGCGGACGATCACGGACCGGGAACTGGCCTAGGGCCGGACTGACGTAGGGCCGGACGGGCGGAAGCCCGGGGCACGGGGCGGGCGGAGTGACGGATTCGGTCACGTCGGCGGGCCTCGGTCCGAGTGTGGGAGCGCTCCCACCTGCGGGAGTCGCCGAGGCGAGGCAGTGACCATGCGCGACGTCATGGCCAAATGTTGAACTTGCAAGTATTCGTTAGGCTGACCTAACGTGGGCCGCCCACTCGGTTCCGTCCCCCAC
>MUMD01000142.1 GCA_002155895.1 Streptomyces rochei | reverse complement strand
GCCCGCCCCGTCCATCCGCCCGACCGCCGAAGGGGAGCGGGCGACGCACACCCCACGCTCCGGTCCCTTCCGTGATGTCCACTTTGGAGGCACAGCAATGGGCTCCTACGCCCTTCCCAGATCCGCCGTCCGCCGCAAGATCCGCGGCCTGCTGTTGGCGCTGGTCATCGGCGCCACCGGTACGGCCACCGCCCTGGTCACGCCCCCGACCGCGTACGCCGCCGAGAGCACGCTCGGCGCGGCGGCGGCGCAGAGCGGCCGCTACTTCGGCGTCGCCATCGCCTCGGGCAAGCTGGGCGACTCGGCCTACACGTCGATCGCCAACCGTGAGTTCAACTCGGTGACCGCCGAGAACGAGATGAAGATCGACGCCACCGAGCCGCAGCGGGGCCGGTTCGACTTCAGCGCCGCCGACCGCGTCTACAACTGGGCGGTGCAGAACGGCAAGGAGGTGCGCGGTCACACCCTGGCCTGGCACTCCCAGCAGCCCGGCTGGATGCAGAGCCTCAGCGGCAGCGCACTGCGCCAGGCGATGATCGACCACATCAACGGCGTGATGGCCCACTACAAGGGCAAGATCGCGCAGTGGGACGTGGTGAACGAGGCGTTCGCCGACGGCAGTTCGGGAGCCCGACGGGACTCCAACCTGCAGCGCACCGGCAACGACTGGATCGAGGTCGCCTTCCGCACCGCGCGCGCCGCCGACCCGTCCGCCAAGCTCTGCTACAACGACTACAACGTCGAGAACTGGACTTGGGCCAAGACCCAGGCCATGTACAACATGGTGCGGGACTTCAAGCAGCGCGGCGTGCCGATCGACTGCGTCGGCTTCCAGGCGCACTTCAACAGCGGCAGCCCCTACAACAGCAACTTCCGCACCACCCTGCAGAACTTCGCCGCCCTCGGCGTCGACGTGGCCGTCACCGAACTCGACATCCAGGGTGCCTCGCCCACGACCTACGCCAACGTGGTAAACGACTGCCTGGCCGTCTCCCGCTGCCTCGGCGTCACCGTCTGGGGTGTGCGCGACATGGACTCCTGGCGTTCGGGGGACACGCCGCTGCTGTTCAACAACGACGGCAGCAAGAAGCCCGCGTACACCTCCGTCCTCAACGCGCTCAACGGCGGCGGCTCCACGGAACCCCCCGCGGACGGCGGACAGATCAAGGGCGTCGCTTCGGGCCGCTGCCTGGACGTGCCCAACGCCGCCACCACCGACGGCACCCAGATCCAACTGTGGGACTGCCACACCAACAGCAACCAGCAGTGGACGTACACCGACGCGGGTGAGCTGCGGGTCTACGGCGACAAGTGTCTGGACGCCGCCGGCACCGGCAACGGCGCCAAGGTCCAGATCTACAGCTGCTGGGGCGGCGACAACCAGAAGTGGCGCCTCAACTCCGACGGTTCCATCGTCGGCGTCCAGTCCGGCCTCTGCCTCGACGCGGTCGGAGCCGGCACCGCCAACGGCACCCTGATCCAGCTCTACTCCTGCTCGAACGGCAGCAACCAGCGCTGGACCCGCGCCTGACAGGACCTGCCACACGAAGATCACCAAAACCCGTGAGGGCCGCCACCACACCGGCAGCGGCCCTCACGGCTCCGTCCGAAGCAGCATGGGCAAGGGCCAGGATGCTCCACGACGCGGACGACGGGTGGCGACTCTCCCAGCAGGGTCAGCTCACCCGGCACTCGGATCCGGACAACAGGTCACCCCGTCGTCCCGAGCGGGGAATCGCCTTTCGGCTTGCTCGCCGACCGCACCAAAGCCGCCCAGCACCGCCCCTGTACAGATCGGTCTGTCCACGGTGGTGAAGCGGAGCATCGCCGACGAACCCTGGGGACGCCTCCCGCCCCCCTAGCAGCAGCACGGACCAACCATAGGGGGGTGGCACTGATATCTACCCTCCGCGGCGCGTCAGCAACTGTCGGCCATAGCTGCCAGATCGCCCAGGAGCGGACTGGGCTCGCCGTGCCACACGAGGGTGAGCGCGTCCCTGGCCCGGGTCGCGGCGACGAAGAGCAGCGACCGGGCCCGCTTGCACTCCGCCTGGTACCGGGCCGGATCAGTACGGCGCAGTGCCTCCACGGACGCCCTGGGGACGAGCCCTCGCTGCACGCCTGCAATGATCATCCGCTGGTACTCGAGGCCTTTGAACCGGTACATGGTGCCGATGTGCACGCCTTCGTCGCCTCGCGGGCCGTCGGCAGTGATCTCGGTCGACACGATGCCGCTCTTCGTCAGACGAGCTGTGACCTGGGTGACCATGTCGTTCGTCGGGACGCACACGGCGATGTCCTCACGGCGGATGTCGTGCCAGGCCTTGATCTGTTCGGTGATCGCGTCCAGTTCGGCCTCGAAGGAATCGGTGCGTCGCACCACCGGCTCACTGCCGTACAGCACCGAGCGGTAACCGGCGAGCGTCTCGTCGTCACCGTCCAGATCGTCGTACCGTTCGTCGCCGAGCAGGCGGAGAGCGGACTTGAGGATCTCGCGCGTGGTCCGGTAGCTCAGGGTGAGCTTCGCGGAGCGGCCGCGGATGTGCACGCCGAGGCTGCCCAGGGTGACACGGTTGTCGTAGATCCGCTGGTGGGTGTCGCCGACCAGGAAGATGTCGTCCGGGCCCGGCGCCACCATGGCGCGCAGCATCTTCCAGTGGGCGGCGGCGAGGTCCTGGGCCTCGTCGACGACGATGTGCCGGTAGCGGTACCGCTGCCAGGCGCCGGTCGCGGACTGGGCGTGCACGTTGCCGAGGCCTCCGCTCTCTTCGCTGGCCCGCGCCGCCGCCTCCAGGCGCGCCGCGCGTTCGATCTCCAGGCGGGCGGCGCGTTCGGCGACCTGGCGATGGGTTTCCAGGTTCTTCTCGTCGAGCCGCTGGGTGAACCGCTCGGTCAGCTGCCAGATCTCGGCCCGGTCGGCGCGGGTGATGCTCCGGCCCCGTCCGGCCCGGCGCGCCTTGAAGTAGCCGACTCGCGAGTTGACCGCCTGGCCGAGAATGACCTGCGTCCACTCGTCCATCAGAAATTCGGCGTCCCACTTGGTCTCGCCGGTTTCCAGCAGTATCTGCCGCCACTCGTTCAGGGCGCGCGTGTCGTCGATCCGGCTCTTGGTGCTGCCCGGATCGGCCTCCCGCACCACGCGGGTCGCCAGCTGGTCGACATGCGCGATCTCCACGCGGGCCAGAATCTCGGGACCGCCCAGGGCCAGCAGTCGCGCGCGCAGGTCCGCCGCGAGGTTCTTGTTGAAGGTGGTCACCAACACCTGCTTGCTGTGCCCCGGGCCCAGCCGGTCCACCAGATGCTTCACACGGTGCAGCGCGACGATCGTCTTGCCGGTGCCCGGGCCGCCACCGACGCGCGCCGGACCGGAGTACCGGCGCGTCACGAGCTGCTTCTGGGTGGGGTGGAGGAAGACCTTCCACCGCCCGAAGTCACGCTCCTCGATAATGCTTTCGAGATCCTTGTCGGTCGTGATGACCGTGGTGTCGGTGCGCTCGACCGCCGCCTGGTAGTCCTGCGGGTCGACGTCCCTGACCTCGACGGGCCGGGTGACCTCCTCGAGGACCTGCTCGTACGGGGCGTCGCGCAGGCGCAGCAGCACCTCGCCGGTATGCCGTGGCGCGTACTCGACGAGGCCGAGCAGTTCCTCGTCGGTGGTGAGCCGCCCGACGACCGGGATGAGAGGCTCCGCCACACCGAGCTCGGCCAGTTGTTCCGGCGTCACCTCCGCGAACAGCGGGCGCTCCTGCGCGGGCCCGGGTGCGACGGGGGTCGGCCGGGAGGCGGCCGGTGCCGCGGGCGGGCGGCCCTTGCGCAGCATCCCGGATTCGACGATCTCCAGGTCGACGTAGTCGATGCTGCCGGTCACCTGGTTGATGCCGTACGAGAGCCGGTCGAGGTTCTCGTACACGTGCTTGCGGTGCTTGACGGCGACCAGCAGCCACTCGGAATCGCTCAAGTGCAGCAACAGGGCCCGGTAGTCGGCGTTGACGCGCGCGGAGTAAAGACGCTCGTGGCCTTCGAGCTGCTTGAGCCTGAGGCCCGGATGCCGGGGGTTGGCCCGGAAGTCGTGCTGGAACTTGTAGACGGCGCCGACGATCGGCCGGTCCAGCTTGATGATCTCCCGGTCGGTCTTCTCCAGCAGGCGCAGCGTGACCTTGGTCGGTGCGCCGGAGGTGGGCGTGGTCATCGTTCGTCTGCTCCCGTACGGTCCGTGCCGGCAATACGTCGTGCGAGGTCGGTGGCGTCCCACTGGACGGCGGTTCGGGCCTCCCAGCCCGCGGCCGTGAAGGCCCGGTCGCGGTCGGCGGCCTCGTAGTCGGGTCCGTCGTCCGCCTGAGCGGCCAGGACGACGGCGACCTTGGCCGTGGGCCAGGCGAGTTCGGCCTGCCAGCCCGCCTCGCCCAGCTCGTAGCCCGCCTCTCCCGCGGGGACGCCCGTCTCGGCCAGTCTGCGGGCGAGGTCCAGGAGGCCCGGTTCCTCGTCGTCGAGGAGGGGTAGTACGCCGTCCCAGGCCGGGTCCCGGACAGCCTGGGTCTGTTCACCGCGCCGCCCACCGACGGCGGCGGCGACCGAGAGCTGGGCGGCGTCGAAGCGCGGCAGCTCGCTTGTGGCCAGCTGCCGGGCCTCTCCGTCTCCTTCGCCGAGGAACTGCAGGAGGTTGCCCCAGTACAGCCAGGCCTGCCACCGGCGCTGGTGGGCAACCGGATCCTTGGTGACGGCGTCGGAACTGTCGTCGAGGACGGCGAGAGCGGTCCAGGCCGCGTCGGCGGGGCCGGGTGTCATGTCGACGGCGAGAACCAGCGGGCAGCCACTCGCGTCGGCCACGCTCACTACCTGAAGGGCTCCCTGGCCGCCCGTACCGGCCCCGTCCTCCCCGCGCAGGCAGGCGTTGATCACGGCTGCCCCGTTCTGAACCGTCGTCGCCGTGCGCACGGCCTCCGGCAGGGCGATCAGGCCGGACAGCGCGGCCTGGGTGCGCAGCCGCCAGCGCCTGGGGTCCGGGTCGGCGAGGAACTTGAGCAGTGTCACGACCGGGTTCTGCCAGATGGTGTCGCGCAGTTCGCGCGGGTCGCCGCCGTACTGGCCCTGCAGCACCTGTCCCGCTATCCGCATGGCGTTGTTCTGGTACGGCTCCCACGCGGGCCGGCCCGTCGTCGCCCTGTCACCGTCCCAGCACGCCAGGTCGGTCCAGGTCAGCTGGAACACGATCCAGCCCTCCGCACGGAGCCGGGCCCGGCGTGCGGCGTCCTCGGCGACGCGGTTGTGGTCGGAGGACGCGTGGTAGTGGAATCCGTCGAGGTAGACCGCGACGCGCAGGGGTTCGGCGTCGAGGCGACGGGCCACGAAATCCGGCCGCGTCCAGCCGAGGTCCTCCTGGGGCTTGATCTGCCAATGGACGACGGTGCGCCCGTCCGGTGCGGTGAGCCTCAGGTCGGTGGCGATGGTGCCGGAGGGGTCCTGGGCGTGCCGGACGCTCGCCTGGGTGTCCTTGCGGCGGGCCCAGGCGACGAGGCCCTCCAGGAACCGGGCCTCGAGTTCACTCTCGACCTGCCGACCCAGGGGGATGTCGTGTGTGGCCGTGACGGGGGCGACCTGCCAGCGCTCGACCGTGTCGCCCAGAACCTCGCGCAGCATGCCGAGTGCCGCCGTCCGGCTGACGTGCGCGTATTCCGTGCCGGAGACGTGCCGCAGCAGGCAGCGGTGGCAGGCCGGCTTGCCCTCGTCCCGGCACGGGCAGGTGTCGATGCGGTGGCGTGCCGCCACGAGGACGTCCCGGAAGGTGGCCGGGTCGGCCAGGCGGTGCAGATAGCCGGTGCCGCCGGGAAGGGTGTCGTACAGCACGAGGAAGCGGCGCCGGATCTCGCCGTCGCCGGACTGGTCGGGCATGGAGGCGACGACGGCCTCCAGGTGGTCCGGGTTGCCGCCGTAGGTCTCGGCGATCCCGGCCCGCAGCAGCGCCTTGAAGGAGGACAGCCGCTCCTCCACGTGGGTCGTGGCGGCGGGCAGCAGGATCCGCAGGGCCTCGGTGTGGAGTTCGTGGGCGAGGAGCAGGGAGACGTCGGCGTCCGGCCGGCCGCGGCCCCGGAAGCGCGGGCACCAGGGCCGGTGGTGTGACCGGTCGGGGCGGCGTGCCAGGGACGGGCTCAGGGCGTCCGGGGACTGGTCCGGGGCAGGCCGCCCCTTCGCCGTGGCGCCGCCGCACTGGGTGCACACGTAGAAGGGGTTGAGGCGGACGTCCTCACCGGCGAAGGAGTCGGTCGCGGGCACGTCGAAGCGGGTCTGCCCGAGGTTGAACGCCCGGACGGCGGCCCGTCGGCTGAAGTCCCAGCCGAAGGTGGCCTCTTGGTGCCGCCACGCCGACTCGATGTCCTCGGTGGGGATGTCCACCGCGGTCACGACCGTATACGTGAGGCGTTCGCGGTCGTCCGACTCGTCCCTGACCCGGGCGTCGTCGCGGCGGTCCCGGGAGGTGACGCGGCTGGGCCGGAGCACCCGGTGCAGACACCCGCGGTCGCCGATGGCGGTACTGCGGCAGCGCGGGCAGCGGGATGTGTCGTCCTCGGCCCGATGGGTGCGGACGTATCCGCAGCTCGGACAGACCCGCCAGACCAGCCACTTGGGGCGGTCCGCGCTGCCGATGTCCAGACCGGACACGCGGTGTTTGTAGCCCTTGAAGTAGAAGAGATTGCCCGGCGCGTAGTCGGTGAGCGCCAGCCGGGCCGCCCGCTCGTGGCTGACGACCTTGCTGTCGTAGACGGTGTTGCCGTCCTCGTCCTCCTCGCTCCAGGTGAGCGTCGCTTCCAGTTCCGTGCCGCCGTCGACCAGGCTGTAGTTGGGCAGCAGGCCGAGATCGACCAGGGTGCCGTGGGCCCCGGTTCGGCCGATCTCGGCGAACCGGCGGGCGACTGCGGCTCGTTCGGCCCGCAGTTCGCGGTCCTGCCGGGCGTGCTCGGGGTCGCCGGCGATGAGCTGGGCGCGCGCCTCGTCGATCGCGGTGAGGCGACCCCGGAGGTCGGCCAGACGACTGTCCCAGGTGTCGGCTGCCCGTTCGACCGCCGCGCGCAATCCCTCGGTGGCGAAGGCGCGCAGGGTGTCCGCCGTCTCCTCGTCCACCACGGACCTGCCGTCCTGATCCAGGAAGAGGAGGAGGAACTCCTCCACGAGCTGTGCGCCCCGCGCCAGAGCCGCTGCCGTGAAGTCACACAGCCAGCCGGTGTCGCCGAACAGGGCGGAGGCCAGCCGGGGCAGCGGGAGGACCTCCGGGGCGCCGTCCTCGTCGGGTCCGAGGAGCAGGCCGCGGGCCGCCAGGTCGAGCAGACGGGCCACGTACTGGCGGCGCAGGATCTCGGCGGCCGACAGGTAGCAGCCCGGCGGGTGGATCTCCCCCGCGATCATCTGGCGCGGTTCCTGGAGGTAGTAGAGATCACGCGGGCCGCGGTCGACGAGGGTGAGGAGGTAGGCGTTGCCGCTGGACCGGCCGGCCCGGCCGACCCTCTGCACATAGTTGGCGGGTCCCTTGGGCAGGGAGGCGAGCACCACGGCCGACAGGGCACCGATGTCGATGCCGAGTTCGAGTGTGGGGGTGCACGACAGCACATTGGGGTCGGTGTAGTGGGTGCCGCGCCGGAAGGCGGCCTCGACCGTTTCCCGTTCCTTCCGGGTGAGTGCACCGGTGTGCTCCGCGGTCACGACGGTGTAGGCGCCGGTCTCCCGGTACAGCCGACGGTAGTAGTCCTTGGTGTAGTCACGCAGGCGTACGACGGAGTCGCTGTCGTGCGTGACACCTTCCGATCCTGCGGCGAGCAGGGTGCCGGGGCACTGGTAGCGCGGGCAGGGCTGACGGTGCCAGTGGTCCAGGTGGTCGGGGTGGACCGTCTGCTGCCAGGCGCACACGGGGCAGCGCGCGTAGGCGTCGCTCACGACGTCGTCGGCGAGCCCTCGGACCCGGATGTGGCCGGGCTGAAGGCCGTAGACGAGGGTTGATCCGTCCTTGGTGGTGCGGACACACAGGATGTCCGCCTCGGCCAGACGGGGCAGCAGCGCCCGCACGAACTCCGCGGCCGTGTCGCGGGGCAGGCCGAGGCAGCGCGTGGTCCAGTCCTGGTACCAGTTCTGCCCCGAGCCCAGCGTGTCGAACTGGGTCCTGTCCTTGGCCCGGTCGAGGAGGAAGGCGGGTGCCGATATGCCGGGCGGAAAGGCGGGCATGCCCGCCGGGCGGCCGCCCCACACGAGCCAGCGGCGTACTCCGGCCTCGTCGAGCCAGGGGTCGAGCCAGCGGTGGCGCACGGCACCCCGCAGCCTCAGCCGTTCCAGGATGCCGCGGACGTAGCCGACGTAGCGCTCTTCCCCGGCCGCGGTTCCGTCCAGGATCGCCGGGGTCCGGTGCAGCAGGTCCCGGACCAGATCGGCGGCGAGGTCGGGGTCGGGGAGGTCGACCTCGGCGGCGGCCGTACGGGTCAGTTCCAGGGTGCGGCCTTGGCGGGAGCGCAGTCCGAACTCGAGCACGGCGGCGAAGGAGAGACGCTCGCCGATCAGTTGCCAGGTGGCGCGGCTGCCCTTGCTGCGGCCGGACAGCAGCAGGTCCACGCCTCGGATGTCGTGCAGGTCCGGGGGTGCCACCGCGGCCAGGACGTCGCGGTCGACGACCTCGGCCAGGCAGTCCGCCACGATGTCGTTGAGCGGGCGTGCGGTCTCCTCGTCCAGTTGTGCGGCGAGCAGGGCGCGCAAGGAGAAGTCGTAGGCCCGGCTGGCGACGAAACCCGCGCGATGGGCGGCGTCCTGCACCGAGTCGTTGAACAGCAGTGTGCGCCGCTCCGGCCCGGGAGCCAGCTCGCCGCCGGTGAACAGCTGGGTGACGGAGGCGGCGGCCAGAGGGGCGAGGCCGCGGCCGAGGAAGCGGATGGCGTTGCCCGTGGCGCAGTTGGGGCAGCGGTCGTCGGCGGCGGCCTGGTCGTTCATCAGGTCGACGTGGACGAACGCGGCGTCCCTGAGGCCCTTGGCCGCCCGTACGCCGTGCTGGTCGGGCCGCTCGAAGTCCCTGGCGGGGTCGATGGGCCGCACCCGGCCCTGCTCGCCGTCGAGGACGAGGACGGAGCCGCGCCGTCCGGCGTCGTCGACGGGGTCGAAAACGGAACGGTGGGCCTCGGCGACGGTCGCGGCGATCATGGGGCGCACCAGACGTTTGTCCCTGCTCAGGGACGCCTGCCGGATTTTGGCCGGGCTCATCTCCAACTCGGCCCGGTCGTGTTCCCGGGCCAGCGCGGCCCATCCCGAACGCCCGCACTGCCGGCAATGCACGGCAGGCAGGAAGACGTTGGCGGGGGGCACCGCGGAGTCGAGGGCCACGGTTGTTCCGGGCCCTTGCGCCACGGGGTCGTCCGTCAGGCCGACGGAGCCCGTCCCTTCCTGGCGGGGCCGGTCCTCGTCCCAGCGGAACTCCGGCCTGGGGCCGATTCCCCGCAGCACCCGTGAGACGGACCGCACCCACTGGTGGACCTCCACCGTCAGCAGGGGGCGCGGCCGTTCCTCCGTGCTGTCCGGTCCCTGGGCGAGGGACAGGAGGGCGATGAACCGGGACAGTGCCTGCGCAGCCTCCTCGGGCCGCTGCTGGACGGCCATGCCCCAGTGGTAGGCGTACCGCGGCAGTGTCTCCATGATCTCGGCGCGGGTCTTGGGGCGTCCGTCGAGGATTTCGAGGACGGCCGCGGTGAGCCGGTGCGTGCGCAGGATCGCGCCCAGTTCGACCGGTGTCGGCGGGCGGTCACGGTGTTCGCCGGGCCGACGGGTGAAGGCGTCGACGAGACGGTCCATGGCGCCGGGGTCCCGCAGCGGATCGCCCAGGGCGATGACCTCCTGCGGGGGCGGAAAGGGCAGCGTGAAGTCCGATTTGCCGGCGAATTCCTGAACGGTCATGCGGTCCTCGCCGATCACCGCGTCGGGACCGAACGGCGTACCGAAGACCTGGGCCGCCACGTCGAGGATGGTGCCCCCACCCTCCGCGGCGGGGAGCTGGAGCGCCCCGGTCACCGAGGGTGCGCTCTCCCCCAGGGTCGCCGAGGTCGCGACGGGGCAGACGTCACCGAGCGGGCGGCCCGGCCTCGCCTTGCCGGTGGCCGCACCGAGGCGGCGCATCAGCATGGCCACGTCCGTGCCCTGGGCGCCGTCGTAGGTGTGGAACTCGTCGACCACGACGTAGGCGAGGGCTTCGTCCTGCCAGAGAGGGATGTCCTCAGCGCGCTGGAGCAGCAGGTCCAGCATCTTGTAGTTGGTGATGAGGATGTCGGGGCGCGCGCCGCGGATGCGTGCCCGGTCCGTCTCCACGCGCGCGTAGTCGGTGCCGGGCTCGTCGCCGATGTAGAGGGCGGCGGACACC
This sequence comes from Streptomyces rochei, assembly GCA_002155895.1. Classification (GTDB taxonomy): domain Bacteria; phylum Actinomycetota; class Actinomycetes; order Streptomycetales; family Streptomycetaceae; genus Streptomyces; species Streptomyces rochei. The sequence goes on along the minus strand of MUMD01000142.1, from coordinate 215 downwards.
TGGGCGAGGCGCGGGTCCTTCAGCTGGTCGTTGAGGCGTTGAGCCTGGTCGGTGGCGAGCGCGTTCATCGGATAGAGGACGACCGCCTTGACACCGTCCTGTCCGGCCGCACGCGCGCGCCGGCAATGGTCGAGTACGGGCACCAGGAAGGATTCCGTCTTGCCCGATCCGGTGCCGGTGGTGATCAGGGTGGGCCGGGCGGGACCGCGCAGGGT
>MUMD01000141.1 GCA_002155895.1 Streptomyces rochei | reverse complement strand
ACCGCCGGTGCCGCGGCGGCCAGCGGGAGGGCCACGCCCGCCGTGAAGTGGACGAAGCGGGAGGGGTAGTCGTAGGCCGCCGCGGCACCGGCGGTGTACCTGCTGGGCCGGGCGCTCGGCTGAACCGGCCGCCGTCAGGGGCGCCGGCCCCGCCTGTCACAGGTGATCGACAAAACCCCGGCGCCCCCTGTGCCCCGCGTTACCCTCGCGCTGGACGGCCACCGGTCGTCGGGGACCGCCGTAGTTGACCAACCGGGGCTGGGGAAGACCGCATGCGCGCACTGCGAATACTGCTGATCGTCGTCGTGATCCTGGGCGGCCTCTTCGTGATCGCGGACCGGGTGGCGGTCAACTTCGCCGAGAGCGAGGCGGCGGACCGGCTGCGCGGCGCCGAGAACCTGCCCTCGACGCCCGACGTCTCCATCAACGGCTTCCCCTTCCTCACCCAGGCCGCCGGCGGCGAGCTGGACGACGTCGAGATCGGCATCGACGACTACGAGGCGTCGACCGGCAAGGGCACCGAGAAGATCCGCATCGACCACCTGCGCGCGAACATGCGGGGCGTCGACTTCGCCAGCGACTTCAGCTCCGCCACCGCGGCCACCGCCACCGGCACCGCGACGATCGGCTACGACGAGCTGATGAAGGCCACCAAGTCCGAGCCCACGGACATCGCGCCCGGCATCACCGCCAAGGTCGTCGGCCTCTCCGACGGCGGTGACGGCAAGATCAAGGTCTCCCTCCAGGCCACGGTGTTCGGCGTCGAACTGCCCCAGCCGGTCGACGTCCTCAGCTCGGTCACGGTCAAGGACGACAACGTCGAGGTGGTCGCCGACGGCCTGCCGACCATCGGCGGCAGGCAGCTCGCCGAGTCCCGCATCCGGGCCATCACCGACTTCCAGCAGACCATCGACGAGCTGCCCGGCGGCATCGAGCTGGACAAGGTCGAGGCCGCGAAGGACGGCGTCGAGATCACGGTGAAGGGTTCGAACGTCGAGCTGGCCGGGTAGGACGACGGGGGCCCGCCGCGAGAGGGTCCCCGCTACCCCAAGTCCGCTGCCCGTTGTCCGGGGAGCGAGACGATGCCGTCCGCCGCGCAGCCCGCAGGGCGACGGAGCCGGGTCCGGAGGCCGCTCGGCGGCGCTCGGGGAGGGCGTGCATCCCGCATGCCGGACGATCGCGTCTCATCATGCGACACGCCGGTGACATGGCCCGCCGTCCGTCCCTACGATCGAGCCCATGAAGCGACAGGCGGATCTCACGAAGCGGCGGGCAGTCGACCTGTGCCGCGTCGCCGCCATGCTCTGTCGCACCGTCTGAGCGGACGGCGACGCCGCCGTCCGCGCCCCCTCACCCCGCCCTGCCCTGGGCACCCGCGCGCCGCCACCGGCCCGAGCGCGCACACCCTCTCACCGCACGCCCCGCCGCAACTGCCCCGGAGGAGAAAACATGAGCCGCAGCGACGTCCTGGTCGACGCCGACTGGCTGCAGGAGCACCTGGACGACCCGACCATCGCGATCGTCGAGGTGGACGAGGACACGTCCGCGTACGACAAGAACCACATCAAGAACGCGATCCGGATCGACTGGACCCAGGACCTCCAGGACCCGGTCCGCCGTGACTTCGTCGACCAGGAGGGCTTCGAGAAGCTCCTGTCGAAGAAGGGCATCTCCAACGACCACACCGTGGTCCTCTACGGCGGCAACAACAACTGGTTCGCGTCCTACGCCTACTGGTACTTCAAGCTGTACGGCCACGAGAACGTCAAGCTCCTCGACGGCGGCCGCAAGAAGTGGGAGCTGGACGCCCGCGAGCTGGTCGACGGCACCGAGGTGCCCGAGCGCCCGGCCACCGACTACAAGGCCAAGCCGCAGGACACCTCCATCCGCGCCTTCCGTGACGACGTCGTCGCCGCGATCGGCGCGCAGAACCTGGTCGACGTGCGTTCGCCCGACGAGTTCTCCGGCAAGCTGCTCGCCCCGGCCCACCTCCCGCAGGAGCAGTCGCAGCGTCCGGGTCACGTCCCGTCCGCCCGCAACATCCCGTGGTCGAAGAACGCCAACGACGACGGCACCTTCAAGTCGGACGACGAGCTGAAGGCGCTCTACGAGGCCGAGCAGGTCGACCTGGCGAAGGACACCATCGCCTACTGCCGCATCGGCGAGCGCTCCGCCCTGACCTGGTTCGTGCTGCACGAGCTGCTGGGCGTGGAGAACGTCAAGAACTACGACGGCTCCTGGACCGAGTACGGCTCCCTGGTCGGCGTGCCGATCGAGCTCGGCGCCAACAAGTAAGCCCGCCCCCCTCTCAACCCCTCAGGAGTACGACATGTGCGGAGCGAAGGCCGGCGGCCCCGACGCCTCGACGATCAAGCCCGGTGAGACCACCATCCAGGGTCAGGTGACCCGCGACGGCGAGCCGGTGACGGGCTACGTCCGTCTGCTGGACTCCACCGGCGAGTTCACGGCGGAGGTCCCGACCTCCGCGACGGGCCAGTTCCGCTTCTACGCGGCCGAGGGCACCTGGACCGTCCGCGCGCTCGTCCCGGGCGGCAGCGCCGACCGCACGGTCGTCGCCCAGCAGGGCGGCCTCGCGGAGGTCGCGATCGCCGTCTGACGGCGATGGTGGCGGCGAGGGGCCGCACCCCACGGGTTGGACGCCCGGGGTGCGGCCCCTCGGCATGTCCGGGGCCGGGTCCCGGACCTACCCTGGAGTCATGTACGCGCGGCGGCGGCATCGCTACTTCGTGATGATGGGCATCTGCATCGCGCTGTTCGTCCTGGCCTGGGGGGTCGTCAGGCTCTGGTCGGTGCCCGCGGCCGTCGCCATGTGCGTGGTCGCCATGGTCATCCCGCCGCTCGCGGCCGTGGTCGCCAATCGCCGCGGCCCCGACGACCGCTGGTGGGACGACCCCTCCGGTGACCCGAAGTCCGACGAGTGGTGGGACGAGTTGGACGGCAGGAAGGGCCACCACTAGCCCCGGCGGCTACCCCCGGTCCAGTCCCCCGACGAGCCGTTCCAGGCAGCGCACCGCCAGTGCGGCCGGTGCGCCCGGGCCTGTGGCGCCCGCGTCCGAGTTGGCCCAGGTCTCCATGGCGATCCGGATGGCGTCGGTGGCGGCGGCGGCCACCAGACGCACCTCCAGCGGATCGGCCGCGCCGTCCGTCAGGCGCGCGATCACCGGGACGAGCCGCTCCTCGGACTCCTGGTTCACCCGGTACCACACGGCGCGCAGCGCCGGATCGTCCTGAGCGGCCCGCAGCAGCCCGCGGGTGCGCAGCAGCGCCTCGGCGGCCCGGGCGTCCGGGACCGCCAGCGCCTCCTCCGCCGCGGCGCGCAGCGCGGGCCCCAGCGGGCTGCCCGGTTCCGCGTCCGCCAGCAGTCCGCGCCAGCGGTCGGCGCCGACCGTCAGCAGCGGGGTGACCGCGTCCTGCTTGGAGCGGAAGTACCGGTAGAAGGTGCGCAGCGCCACGCCCGCGCGCCGGGCGATCTCCTCGGCCGTTGTGGCGTGCGGGCCCTGGGTGCCGAACAGCTCGGCCGCCGCGTGCGCGATGTCGAGCTGGGTGGCCGCCTTGCGGCGCTCGGTCAGGGACGGGGGCGACGGCTCGGTGCTCACCCCAGAAGCGTACGACCCGCGACCACCCGATGGCATGCCGTGACCTAGTGGCAAAGCGTGCCACTCAGGCGTACTGTGAACTCGAATCGGGCGTCGCGGGACAGAGAGCGGACGCCGCAAGGGACCGGCCGACGGGCAACGCCGGGCCGGCTTGGAGCAGACATGAGCCAGATGAACGACATGAGCCGGACGCACCGGACGCACCACGCCAACCGCTACGAAGGCCGCCGCGCCCTCGTCACCGGGGCCGGCTCGGGCATAGGCCAGGCCACCGTGGAGCGCCTGCTCGCGGAGGGCGGCACCGTCGTGGCCGCGGACGTCAGCGAGGCGGGTCTGAAGGACACCGCCGAGAGGGCGGGCGCCCACGCGGACCGGCTCACCACCCTCGTCGTCGACATCGCCGACGAGACCTCGGTGCGCGAGGGCGTGCAGGCCGCGACGGGCACGCTGGGCGGACTGGACGTCCTGGTGAACGCCGCCGGCATCCTGCGCTCCTCGCACACCGAGCACACCAGCCTCGCGGACTTCACCCGCGTCCTGACGGTGAACCTCGTCGGCACCTTCCTGGTGATCCGCGAGGCGATCCCGGCGCTGTCGGAGGGCCGGGACCCGGCCGTGATCAACTTCAGCTCCACCTCGGCGGCGTTCGCCCACCCGTACATGGCGGCCTACGCGGCGAGCAAGGGCGGCATCCAGTCCATGACCCACGCCCTGGCCAGTGAGTACGCGGGGCGCGGCATCCGCTTCACCGCCGTGCAGCCGGGCTCGATCTCCTCGGGCATGACGGACGGCAGCGGGGCCAGCGGGCAGAGCGCCGGCCCCGGGCTGCCCGAGGACGCCGACATGAGCCTGTTCGCCAAGCTCTCGCCCGCCCTCGGCCAGGGGTTCGCCGGGCCGGAGACGGTGGCGTCGGTGGTCGCGATGCTCGGCTCGCGGGACGGCCGGTTCATCACCGGCACCGAGATCCGGATCGACGGCGGCACACACTTCTGACCCGGCCCGACCCCGAGAGGAGCCCACCATGCACGACCTGACCGGCAAGAACCTGATCATCACCGGCGGTGCCCGGGGCCTGGGCGCGGAGGCCGCCCGCCAGGCCGTCGCCGCCGGCGCACACGTCCTGATCACCGACGTCCTGGACGACGAGGGCGAGGCCACCGCCCGCGAGCTGGGCGCCCGCGCCCGCTTCCTGCACCACGACGTGACCTCCGAGGAGGACTGGCGGCGGGCCACCGACCTGGCCGTCACCGAGTTCGGCGCGCTGCACGGCCTGGTGAACAACGCCGGCATCTCGACCGGCACCCTGCTGGAGTCGGAGTCCGTCGAGCACTTCCGCAAGGTGCTCGACATCAACCTCACCGGCGTCTTCATCGGCATGAAGACCGTGATCCCCGCGCTGAAGGAGGCCGGCGGCGGATCGATCGTCAACGTCTCGTCCGCCGCGGGCCTGATGGGCCTCGCCCTCACGGCCGGCTACGGCGCCTCCAAGTGGGGCGTACGCGGGCTGACGAAGATCGGCGCCGTGGAGCTGGGCACCGCCCGCATCCGCGTCAACTCCGTGCACCCGGGGATGACGTACACCCCGATGACCGCCTCCGTCGGCATCGAGCGCGGCGAGGGCAAGTACCCGAACACGCCCATGGGCCGGGTGGGCGAGGCCCACGAGATCGCCGGCGCGGTCGTCTTCCTGCTCTCGGACGCCGCGTCCTACGTCACCGGCGCCGAACTCGCGGTGGACGGCGGCTGGACCACCGGCCCGACCGTCGCCCACGTCATGGGGCGGTGAACGCCGGCGACGGGACGACCGGCGACGGGACGACCGGGGGCGCCCCGGCGACCGCGGGCGCCGGTCAGTGGACCAGCGCCTGCGGTCAGTAGACCAGCGCCTGCGCGTCGTCGGCCAGCGCCTCCTGCACGAAGACCTGGGCGCCCGCGATCCGCACGCCCTCGATGACGTCCTTCTCGGTGAGGTCGCGCCGCGCCGCGCACTGGGTGCACAGCGTCACCCGGCCGCCGGCCAGGAGGGCGTCGAGCAGGTCGGGCAGGGGGGCGGCGTGCGGCAACTCGAACTCGGCGGCGCGCCCCGGCACCGCGAACCAGGAGGACTCGCCGGTCAGCCACAGGGAGACGTCGACCCCGCTGGCCACGGCCACCGCCGCCACGGTGAACGCCTGCGAGCACCGTTCGGGAGCGTCGGCCCCCGCCGTCACCTTGATCACGAGCTTCTTCGCCATGGCCGCATCGTACGGCCCGCCGCTCCGGCCCACCGGAGGGCGCACCTCACCCAGTGGCCCCCGCCCCGGCCGCGTAAGCTGGGCCCCGGCCCTGTGCCCACAGCGCACGCACCGCACTCCGCTTACCGAGGAGCACCCCGTGGAGATCTTCTTCGAAGCCCTGCTGGTCCTGGTCTGCGTCGGCGTCCTCGCCTTCGCCGGTCTGACCGTGAAGAAGCTGTACCAGGGCCAGCGCTGATCACCGACGCCAGGAAGTACCGCTCATGATCGAGATCCCGTCCGACCTCCACAAGGACCTCGTCCCCCTCGCCTTCCTCCTCGGGAACTGGGCGGGCGCGGGCGTGCACGACTTCCCCGGCGCCGAGAAGTGCAACTTCGGGCAGGAGGTCTCCTTCACCCACGACGGCCGTGACTTCCTGGAGTACCAGTCCCACACCTGGGTGCTGGACAAGGAGGGCAACAAGGTCCGCCCCCTGGAGTCCGAGCACGGCTTCTGGCGCATCGACGCCGACCGCAAGGTCGAGGTCACGATGACCCGCGACGACGGCGTCATCGAGATCTGGTACGGCGAGATGGCCGACCAGAAGCCCCAGATCGACCTGGTGACGGACGCGGTGGCCCGCACCGCCGCCTCGCAGCCCTACACCGGCGGCAAGCGGCTCTACGGCTACGTCAAGAGCGACCTGATGTGGGTCGGCGAGAAGCAGACCCCCGAGGTCGAGCTGCGCCCCTACATGTCGGCGCACCTGAAGAAGGTCGTCACCCCGGAGGACGTCGAGCGCTGGGCCAAGGCCCTCCCGGACGACATGCCCGACGACGGGATCGCTTTCTTCAAGTAGTCCTAGACTCAGGGGTGTGGTGAGCACCGACTGGAAGAGCGACCTCAGGCAGCGCGGCTACCGGCTGACCCCGCAGCGGCAGCTGGTGCTCGAAGCCGTGGACACCCTGGAACACGCGACCCCCGACGACATCCTCGGCGAAGTGAGGAAGACGGCGTCGGGGGTCAACATTTCCACCGTGTACCGCACGCTGGAGCTGCTGGAGGAGCTGGGGCTGGTCAGCCACGCCCACCTGGGGCACGGCGCGCCCACCTATCACCTGGCCGACCGGCACCACCACATCCACCTGGTGTGCCGGGACTGCACCAACGTGATCGAGGCGGACCTGTCGGTCGCCGCCGACTTCACCGCCAAGCTGCGGGAGCAGTTCGGCTTCGACACCGACATGAAGCACTTCGCGATCTTCGGCCGGTGCGAGGACTGTTCCCTGAAGGGTTCAACTACCGAGTCGTAGGCTAGGGCGTATGAAGAGCCCTCTGCTGTCCCTGCCCGGCGCCGTCCCCGCCGAGGGCGTGGACGAAGGCGTCGCCGCGCACTACGGCGACCTGTTCCGCGAGCAGCGTGCCCTCGCCGACGGCACCGGATTCGTCGACCTCTCCCACCGCGGCGTCGTCGCGGTCACCGGTGAGGACCGGCTGAGCTGGCTGCACCTGCTGCTCACCCAGCACGTCAGCGAGCTGCCCGCCGGACAGGCCACCGAGGCGCTGATCCTCTCCGCCAACGGCCACATCGAGCACGCCCTGTACCTCGTCGACGACGGCACGACCACCTGGGCCCACGTCGAGCCCGGCAGCCAGGAGGCGCTGATCGCCTACCTGGAGTCGATGAAGTTCTTCTACCGGGTCGAGGTCGCCGACCGCACCGCCGACACCGCGGTCGTGCACCTGCCCGCCGGTTCGATCGCCGAGGCACCCGCGAGCGCCGTCGTCCGCGAGACCCCGTACGGCCGCGACCTCTTCCTGCCCAGGGAGGAACTGGAGGCGTACGCCGCGCAGGCCGGCCCGCCGGCCGGGATCCTCGCCCACGAGGCGCTGCGGGTCGAGCAGCACCGCCCGCGGCTCGGCTTCGAGACCGACCACCGGACCATCCCGCACGAGCTGGGCTGGATCGGGACCGCCGTGCACCTCCAGAAGGGCTGCTACCGGGGCCAGGAGACCGTCGCCCGGGTGCAGAACCTCGGCAAGCCGCCGCGCCGGCTGGTCTTCCTGCACCTGGACGGCAGCGAGGTCCACCTGCCGCCGAGCGGCACCGAGGTGCGGCTCGCCGACGACGGCCCCGACGGCCGGAAGATCGGCTTCGTCACCACGTCCGTGCGCCACCACGAGCTGGGCCCGGTCGCCCTCGCCCTGGTGAAGCGGAACGTGCCGGTGGACGCCCGGCTGGTGGCCGAGAACACGGCGGCCGCCCAGGAGACGGTCGTCGAACCGTAGGACGCGCCCGGGCCGGGCACGGGCGCGGTGACCGGGGCGGTCGGTGTCGGGGGCGGGCCTCAGACCTCGACCAGGACGGTGAACGGGCCGTCGTTCGTCAGCGACACCCGCATCTGCGCCCCGAAGCGGCCCGTCGCCACCGTCGCGCCCAGCGCGCGCAGCTGTGCGACGACCTCGTCGACGAGGGGTTCGGCCACGGCACCGGGCGCGGCGGCGTTCCAGGTGGGGCGGCGGCCCTTGCGGGCGTCGCCGTAAAGGGTGAACTGGCTGATCACCAGGAGCGGTGCGTCGATGTCGCTGCACGACTTCTCGTCGTGCAGCACCCGCACCGTCCAGAGCTTGCGGGCGAGCTGCGCCGCCTTCTCCTTCGTGTCGTCGTGGGTGACGCCGACCAGGACGCACAGGCCCTCCCCGTCGACCGACCCCACGGTCTCCCCGTCCACGACGACGCTCGCGCCGTCCACCCTCTGCACTACCGCACGCATCCCGCCATGATGCCGTGCGCCCCCAGGGTGACGGCGCCCGGGCCCGTAGGGGGTTTCTTTTCGCTCCCTAACCCCCCATCTGGGGCCGATCGGGGCCGATCGTGGGCACTCGGTCACATAGCGGCCACTTGGGGTGGCACGATGCTCCCAGACGCCGGTCGAGGGGACGGTAGAGGCACATGAGCACACCGAGTACGGGGCAGTCGCTGGGCACTGTCGCGTTCACATATCCGGGCGGTCTGGAGGCACCCCGGCCGCCCGTGCAGCGCACGGACAGCCCGGAGCTGCCCGCGGACCTGCCCGCGAGCCCCCCGAGCACGGGGGACGCCGGGGCGCGCGACTTGACCACGCTGAGCCTGCCCGAGCTGCGCACGCTGCGCCGGGACGCCCAGCGCGAGGAGGCCGATCTCAGTTACGTACGACGGCTGCTGCAGGGGCGGATCGACATCCTGCGCGCGGAGCTGGCGCGGCGCGGGCCGTCGTCGTCCGTGGTCACCACGGCGGCGACGGGGTCGGTGGTCGAACGGCTGTCGGAGATCCTGGCCGACGCGCCGGCCCGGCAGCGGTCCTCCGCCCGCCATGTGACGCTGGCCACCCCGCGCACCGAGGAATGCCGGCAGCTGGCGGCGGAGATGCTCGGCGAGGTGGAGCTGTCCGACCTGACGGCCCGCACCGACGCGGAGCTGACCGGCGGGATGGGGCGGCTCGTGCGGTACGAGCAGCAGGTCTCCCGGCGCCGGCAGCGGCTCCAGCGGACCGCGGACGACTGCAGTGCGGAGATCGCACGCCGGTACCGTGAAGGGGAAGCACAAGTCGACGACCTGCTCGTGTGACGCGAGGGGCGGCTGATCCGGCCGCCCTCCCGAAGGCCCGGTGACCCCGGGCCGCCGCGCGGTGGGTCACCCGTCCGGAAGGCCCCACCACCGATGCCCGCGCCCCAGCCGCCGCAGCACCAGCCCGCCCCCACGTCCGCCCTCTCGCCCGTCGTGCCGCCCGTCCTCGCCGAGGTCGTCCGGTCCGGTTTCGTCGAGGGGCGGCACCGGGGCGCGCTGGTCGTCCTGGCCGCCGACGGAGCCGTGGAGCTGGCGCTGGGGGACGTGACGGCGCCGGTCTTCCCGCGGTCCGCCAACAAGCCGATGCAGGCGGCCGGCGTCCTGCGGTCCGGACTGGAGCTCGCCGGGGAGCGGCTGGCACTGGCCGCCGCCAGCCACTCCGGAGAACCGTTTCACCGCGATCTGGTCCGCAAGATGCTCGACGAGTACGGCCTGGACCCGGCGCTGCTCCAGTGCCCGCCCGACCTGCCGCTTGACCCCGAGGAGCGGGACACGTACCTGGCGTCGGGCGAGGCTCCCGACCGCGTCACCATGAACTGCTCCGGCAAGCACACCGCGATGCTGGCCGTCTGCGTCCAGCGGGGCTGGCCGCTGGAGACCTACCTCGACCCGGAGCACCCGCTCCAGCGGACCATCCACCGGGTGGTGGAGGAGGCGGCGGGCGAGCCGGTCGCCGCCGTCGGCACCGACGGCTGCGGGGCGCCGCTGATGGCGATCAGCCTGGTCGGCCTGGCCCGCGCCTTCCGCGCCTTCGCCTCCGCCGAGCCCGGCTCGGCGGAGCGCCGTGTCGCCGACGCCATGCGCGCGCACCCCGAGTACGTCGCCGGCACCCGGCGCGCCGACACCTGGCTGATGCGCGAGGTGCCCGGCACCCTCTCCAAGATGGGCGCCGAGGCCGTCCAGGCGGTCGCCCTGCCGGACGGCCGCGCCCTGGCCTTCAAGGTCGAGGACGGCGCCACCCGGGCGCTCGGCCCGGTCCTGGCCCGCGCCCTGACGCTGCTGGGGGTGGAGAGCCCGGTGGTCGAGCGGATCGGCCGTACACCGCTGCTGGGCGGCGGGCGCGAGGTCGGGGAGATCCGGGCGGCGTTCTGACCGGCCGGGGCCCGGGAAATGCCGCGACGCGGGCGGGTCCGCCGACCTACCGTGAGCCCATGACCCGCCGCACCGACATCGACGTACGCCCCATCACCGAGGCCGAGTTCCCCGACTGGAACCGCGCCCTGAACACCGGATTCCTCCAGCCGCCCGCCGTCGGTGCCGAGCAGTTGGAGGCCCGGCGCCTCCAGTTCGTGCCCGGCAGGCTCCTCGGCGCCTTCGACGGCGACCGGTGCGTGGCGACCTTCCGCTCCTTCGACCAGGAGGTCACCGCCGTCGGTGGCGCCCCCGTCCGGGCCGACGCGATCTCCAACGTCACCGTCACCGCGACCCACCGCCGCCGGGGCCTGCTCACCCGCATGATGGCCCGGGACCTGGCGGCGGCGAAGGAGCGCGGGGACGTCGTCGCCACCCTGATCGCCGCCGAGCACCCGATCTACGGCCGCTACGGCTTCGGGCCGGCGACCACCATGACCGAGTGGACCGTCGACGTGCCCCGGGCCGGTCTCGACCCGCGCCGGCCGGTCCCGGAGGACGGCGGCCGGATCGACCTCGTGGACGGCGAGGACGTCCGCAAGCTCGGCCCCGAGCTGCACGAGCGGCTGCGCCGGGCCCAGCCGGGCGCGGTGAGCCGCGTCGACCTGTGGTGGCAGGCCCGCACCGGCGTCGTCAACCTGTCCGGCGCCCGGTGGACCGAGCCCTGCTACGCCGTGTACCGCTCGGCGGACGGCGAGGTGGAGGGCCTGGCCTCGTACCGGACCGACGATCACTGGGGCGACGCCAAGCAGCCGCTGAACACGGCGACCGTCGACTGGCTGGAGGCCGTGACACCCGCCGCCGAGCGCGCCCTGTGGCACTACCTGTGCTCGATCGACTGGGTGCAGACGGTGAAGAGCGGCTGGCGGTCCCCCGACGACCTGCTTCCCGACCTGCTGCCGGACCCGCGCGCGGCCAGGATCACCACGCAGGCGGACTGGCTGTGGGTGCGCGTCCTGGACGTCGTACGGGCGCTGGAGGCGCGTGCGTACGAAGGGCAGGGGTCGCTGGTGCTGGAGGTCGTGGACCGATGGGGGTCCCCCAGCTCGAGCGGAGCCGACAGTGGGGGAGGGCTGACCGGCGGGCGGTGGCGGCTGGAGGCCGGGCCGGACGGGGCGTCCTGCGCGCCGACCACCGAGAGCGCCGACCTCGTGCTCGACGTGGGCGAGTTGGCGTCGCTGTGGCTCGGGGACGCGTCGGCCGTGCGGCTGGCCGCGCTGGGACGGGTCCGGGAAGAGCGAGCGGGCGCCGCCCGGGTGGCCGACGCCCTGCTGCGTACGTCCAGGCGGCCTTGGTGCCCGGACATGTTCTGAGACGGCTCCCTCCTGCCGGTGACGGTGGGCGTGCGCATCCGTAGCGCGTGCTCTTCGGTTGTGGTTGTCGTGCCGTTCTTCGGTTGTGGTCGTACCGGTTCCGCCCGGTGCCGACTGCCGGTCCGGGCCCCCGGCTCCCCTCCGGAAGGGGGACCGGACCGGCAGTACGTCGGCTCAGCCGGACTGGGCGAGCAGCATGACGAGGATCACCGCGCCCACACCGCCGATCATGGTGTTCTTCGCCTTGATGCCGATGGACAGCGCGACGAACGCGATGATGCCCATCGGCCCGTACCTCGATTGCACGAGCTGCTCGAACCCGACGGCCAGAGCGGCGACGGCGATGGCGATGAGCGGCATGGTGGACCCCCTGTCACCGTGGTGGCCAACCCCCGTGAGGCTCGACCACGTTGCTCAAGTTGGCTGCCAACTTAGCTTCAGTTATGTCCGGATGGAGAGTCGCGTAACCATCTTTCGAGGAACTGTCCGAAGATGGTGGGAAGTTGAGGAAGGCTGGGGGCTGCGCGGGGCGATCGGCGGGTCACGGCATGGGGCGTGCGACCAGGAGTGCCAGCGTCACGCCTCCGACGGAGCTGAGGAACGAGCTCTTGACCTTGACGCCGACGGCGAGCAGGAGCAGGCCGACGATGCCGCTGGTGCCGTACCGCCACTGGGTGATCTGCTCGAAGGTGACGACGAGGACGGCGGAGAAGAGGGCGAGGACGGGCATTTCTCGTACCCTTTCGGAAGCCTGGAAGTGGAACGTCAGCCAACTGTTCAAGTTGGCAGCCAACTTTGCTACGTTGTCCCCACTTGGCAGCTACCTGTAAACAAGTTTCAAACAAATACCTCTAGGTAGGCCGAAGTTGTAGCGTTTGGTCGTGACCCAGGAGAACGTGTCCGTGAACGGCAGCAGAAGGCTCTCGGCCCAGGAGATCGCCGACATCCTGCGGGACCGGATCCGCGAGGGGCAGCTCAGGGCGGGCGACCGCCTGCCCACCCAGGCCGAGTTGGCCGACGAGTTCGGGGTGGAGCGCGGCACCGTCCGGCAGGCGCTGAGGGCGCTCCAGGAGGACGGGCTGCTCACCAACGTCAGCAAGGGCAGCCCGCCCCGCATCGCCGAGTCCACCCCGGTCCCGGACGACCAGCCGCAGCCGACGATGGTGGCGCTCGGCCCGCGGCTGGTGGAGGCGTTCTCGGCGCCGCGCGTGAAGGTCGACGTCGTGTGCCACACCTCGGAGACGCTGATGCTGGCCCTCAGCGAGCCGCTCCGCCTGATCCACGAGGGCCGCGTCCGCCCGGAGTCCATCGACTTCCGGGTGCTGATGCCGTCCCGGTACATCCCGCTCGCCTTCCCCGTCCTGGTCGAGGAGGAGGCCGACGACCCGGTCCACCAGCGCTGGCTCCAGATGCGCAACGCCCAGGCCAGGGTGCTCCAGCACAACCTGCGCGGGGTGCGGAAGGTGCACCCCCACGTCGACGTGCGGGTGGCCTTCCGCGCGCTGCCGTTCACCCCGCCGTCGAAGCTCTACCTGCTCAACGGCGAGGAGGCGCTCTTCGGCTACTACCTGGTGACCCGCCGCGAGGAGGAGTACGAGAGCCGGACGCTGGAGATGTACGACGCGCTGGGCTCCCAGTCGCTGCTCTTCTCCTCCCTGAAGCGGGCGGGGCACCGGGACGCGGCGTTCGTGGAGGAGTCGCAGAAGTGGTTCGACGCCCTGTGGGGGACCATCACCACGGAGATGACACTCTCCTAGTGGCGTCCGACACGGATCAGGCGGAACCGGTGGGCGGGCGAGTCGGGTGGACCGGTCAGGCCGGTCAGGCCGAGCGGGCCGGGGGATCCGAGCAGTCCGAGAGGCTGCGGGACCTGGTCGCGGGTGCCCGCCTCGTCCTGTGGGACTTCGACGGCCCCGTCTGCAGGCTCTTCGCGGGCTACTCGGCCGACCGGGTGGCGGCGGCACTGGTGGACTGGCTGGAGAAGGCGGGGCTGAAGGAACTGCTGCCCCCCGAGGAGCGGGACCACCCGGACCCGCACGTCCTGCTGGGCGCGGTCCACCGCAGCCATCCCAAGGATCTCGTCGACGAGTTCGAGGAACGGCTCACCCGCGAGGAACTGCGGGCCGTGCCCGGCGCGAGGCCGACCGCGTACGCGGACCCCCTGATCCGCGCCTGGGCCGCCCTCGGCGTCGGCCTCGCGATCACGACCAACAACTCGCCCCGCGCGGTGCGGGAGTACCTGGCGACGCGGGGCCTGCTGGGCTGTTTCGCCCCCCACATCTACGGCCGCACCCAGGACCCGCAGCTGCTCAAGCCCGACCCGTACTGCCTCGACCGCGCCCTCGACGCGATGCGCGTTCCCCCGGCGAAGGCACTGATGATCGGTGACTCCCCGGCCGACGTGGCCGCGGCGCGGAAGGCCGGTGTTCCCTTCCTGGGCTACGCGCGGAACGACCGCAAGGCGGAGCAACTGCGGTCCGCCGGCGCGCCGGTGCTCGTCGACTCCCTCGAAGCGGTGCTGGGAGTGGTGCGGAGGTAGGCCCCGGCGCCCGGTCCGGCGGCTCGTGCCCGAGGCCGGCTCCGGGGTCCGCCACGGCCACCGTCACCGCCACCGCTACTCGCGGAACGACAACGCGTCGGCGGCCCGCAGCACCGGGAGGTACGAGGAGACCACGGCGTCCGCTCCCCGCTCCGCCATCTGCCGCGCGCGCTCCGCGGCGCGGGTCAGCCCGAGGAAACCGGTCCCCGCCGACCGGGCGGCATCGAGGTCGGTGAGCTGGTCGCCGACGAGCAGGCAGTCGGAGGAGGGCAGGGCCAGGTGGCGCAGGGCTCGGTGCACGCAGTCCGGATGCGGCTTCATGAGCCGGGCGTCGTGGGGCGACCGGCCGAAGACACCGTCGAACTTCGGTTCCAGTCCCAGGCGGCCCAGGCAGTCCCGGATCGGTCCCTCCGCGTTGTTGCTGACGACGACCAGGCGCTTGCCGTGGGCGAGCAACAGGTCCACGAGGGCGTGCAGGTGAGGAGTGGGGACCGCGGTGCGCGCGGCACGCCGCTCCAGGGCGGTGACGGCGGCCTCGGCGAGTTCCAGCGGGAGCGCGCTGAGGCCGCGGGCGGAGCGTTCGTACATCTCCCTGAGCGGACCGAGGACGCCGTGGGAGTCGCCGCACTCCTCGACCGAGGGGTCGAGTGGCCCCCAGTGCCGCCGGGCCGTCCGCTTGATCTGCTCGGCCACGTCCGTCGTGGTGGAGCCCGCGAACAGATCGCAGACGGGACCGTCGAAGTCGAACAGCACCGCGCGGACGGACCAGAGGGCGCGCAGCGGTACGGCAGGATCGTCGACGGTCTCCCGTCCGAAGGCTGTGTGGATCACGGCGGCAGTCTCCCGCACGGGGCGCGGAGCCGTCGTCACGACACGGGCTCGCACAGAGTGCTGCGCCCTCCCCGAGGGGTGCGGATCAGCGGCGGCGGGCGTCCGGTCGCCCGGCAGCGGACGGCCGCTCCCGGTGCGGTGGCACCGGGAGCGGGCCGGGGACCGTGCCGCCGGTGCGTAGGCTCGCCCCATGAGCGAGCCCGGCCTGCGTGAGCGCAAGAGACAGCGGACGATCCAGGTGCTGTCGGACACCGCGATCCGGCTCTTCGTGGAGAAGGGCTTCGACGCGGTGTCCGTCGCGGAGGTGGCCGCCGCGGCCGAGGTGTCCAAGCCGACGCTCTTCCGGTACTTCCCGGCCAAGGAGGATCTGGTCCTGCACCGCATCGCCGACCACGAGGGCGAGGCGGCGCGGGTGGCGGGAGAGGGGCCCGCGCCGCTCGTGGCGCTGCGGCGGCACTTCCTTGCGGGGCTGGAGCGGTGCGACCCGGTGACCGGGCTCAACGACGATCCCGACGTGCTCGCCTTCCACGCGCTGCTGTACGGGACGCCCGCGCTCGTCGCCCGGCTGCACACGCACCTGGAGCGGTCGGAGGCGGCACTCGGCCGGGCCCTGGGCGGGGACCTGGACGCCAGGCTGGCGGCCGGGCAGATCGTCGCCGTACAGCGGGTGCTCGCACAGGAGAACTGGCGGCGGATCGCGGCCGGGGAGCGGGTGGCCGACGTGCGGGGGGACGCGGTGGCGGCGGCGGAGCGGGCGTTCGGGGTGCTGGCGGCCGGGCTGCCCCGGCTCGCGTGAGGGGCGAACCCCGTCGGGACTCGGTGGTGGGAGTCAGTGACGGAAGTCGGTGACGGGACTCGGTGGCGAGAGCCAGTGACGGGGGTCGGTGGCGAGAGCAAGTAATAAATTTAACTCAGTAACGAAATGCGGGTACGCTCGGCTCCATGAGCGCACCCGACCCCTCCCTCCCGCACGTCCTCGCCCGCGAACGCGCCCACCACGATCACTGCCGCACCGCCCTCGCCGCGATGCTCGACGGCGCCCGTGAGCAGGTCGTCACCGGTGAGGACGTCTCCGCCTCCGGTGCCGACGCCGAAGTGCTCGGGTACCGGCTGCGCAGCCGGGCCGTGGAGCTGCGCGCACTGCCGCAGGGGCCGCTGTTCTTCGGGCGGCTGGACTTCGCCCGGACGGACGAGGCGGGCGATCACGCGGGGCAGACGTACCACCTCGGCCGGCTGCGGATCACCGAGGACCCCGCCGCCCCGCCCCTCGTCGTCGACTGGCGCGCCCCCGTCGCCCGCGCCTTCTACCAGTCCACCGCCGCCGACCCGCGCGGCGTGGCCGTCCGCCGGCGCTTCGGCTGGGCGCCCGGCAGCCGCGGGGACTCGGCCGACCTCACCGGACTGGAGGACGAGCACCTCACCCGGGGCGAGACCCGCGCGAGCGACATCGTCGCCCGGGAGATCGAACGGCCCCGCGTCGGTCCCATGCGGGACATCGCCGCCACCATCCAGCCCGAGCAGGACGACCTCGTCCGCGCCGACCTCACCGCCACGGTCTGCGTCCAGGGCGCCCCGGGGACGGGGAAGACCGCCGTCGGGCTCCACCGGGCCGCGTACCTGCTCTACACCCACCCGCGGCGCATCGCGCGCGGCGGACTGCTGATCCTGGGCCCCAACCCCACTTTCCTCGCCTACATCGCCGAGGTGCTGCCCGCCCTCGGCGAGACCGGCGTACGGCAGTCCACCCTCGCCCGGGAGATCGCCCGGCACCCGGTCACCGCCACCGACGACGAGCGGGCCGCCGCCGTGAAGCACGACGCCCGGACGGCCGAGGTGCTGCGCCGCGCCCTGTACGCGCGGGTGTCCGCCGACGCCGCCGGCTCCCTCACCGTGCCGGACGGCTCCTACCGGTGGCGGGTGCCCGGCGACGAACTGGCCCGGATCGTGGCGGACGTACGGAAGGAGGAACCGCCCTACACCGTGGGCCGGGAGCGGGTGCGGGCCCGGATCGCGCGGTACGTCCAGGAGCGGGCCGAACGGCGGAGCGGGCCGCGGACGGCCGCCTGGACGCGCCGGATCGAACGCGCCCGGCCCGTCACCGCCTGCCTCGACGCCGTCTGGCCCCGGGTGCGTCCCGAGGAGGTCGTCGCCGACGTCCTCGGCGACCCGGAGGCGCTGGCCCGGGCCGCCGACGGGCTGCTGGACGACGACGAGCAGAAGGCGGTGCTGTGGACGGGGCCCGGCGCGCGGCGCTCGTGGCGGTCGGCCCGCTGGTCCGCGGCCGATCTGGTCCTGCTCGACGAGGTCGCCGGGCTGCTCGAACACCCCGAGGGCTACGGGCACATCGTCGTCGACGAGGCCCAGGACCTCTCACCGATGGAGTGCCGGGCCATCGCCCGCCGGGCCGCCTTCGGCTCGCTGACCGTCCTCGGCGACCTGGCGCAGGGCACCACGCCGTGGGCCGCCCGGTCGTGGCGGACGGTCCTCACCCACCTGGGCCGTCCGGACGCGCCCGTGGTGCCGCTGACCACCGGCTTCCGGGTGCCGCAGGCGGTGGTCGGCCTCACCAACCGGCTGCTGGGCCGGCTCGGCGTGGACGTACCGGAGGCCCGCTCCCTGCGCCCGGACGGGGAGCTGACCCTCCGCCCCGTCGCGCCCGGCCGGGTCGTGGACGAGGCCGTCGACGCCGTACGGGCCGCCCTGTCCCGGGACGGTTCCGTCGGAGTCGTCGCCGCCGAGGCCGACGTCCCCGGACTGCGGGCCGCGCTCGACGCGGCCGGGATCGCCGCCGCAGGGCCGGAGGAACTGGGCGCCCGGGTGACCGTGGCACCGGCCGGCGTCGTCAAGGGACTGGAGTACGACCACGTCGTCGCCGTCGAGCCGGCGGCGATCGCGGAAGCGGAGGACACCGGCGGCCGGGGCCTGCGCCGGCTCTACGTGGTACTCACCCGCGCGGTGTCCCGGCTGGACGTGGTGCACGCCCGGCCCCTGCCGTTCTGACGGCCGCCGTCCGGGACGGCCGGGCTTCCGCCGTCCGCCCCGCGTCCGGATCAGCGCCCGGTGATCACCTCGGCGACCCGGGTGAACCCGTCCGCGCCGTGCCCGCGCGCGATGACCCGCCGGGCCTGGCCCTCGATCACCCGCATCAGGCTCGCGTCGATGCCGTGCGCCTCCGAGGCGTGGACGACGTGCGCCATGGTCGAGGCGGCCGAGGTGATCGGGTTCAGCTCGCCCGAGTAGGTGCCGGCGTCGGTGTCGGCGGCGAACTCGGTGAACAGCGGCGGCAGGATCGCGGCGATGCCCTGCGCGAACGGGGCCAGCTCCGTGCCGGTGACGCCCTCGGCCCGGGCCACCGCGAGGGCGTGCGTGTAGCCCGCCATCGCCGTCCAGAAGATGTCGAGCAGCGCGATGTCGTAGGCGGCCGCCCGCCCGGGGTCGTCCCCCAGGTGGGTGTGGGTGCCGCCGAGCGCCGCCAGCACCGGCCGGTGCTCCCGG
>MUMD01000140.1 GCA_002155895.1 Streptomyces rochei | reverse complement strand
CGGACCGGCCGAGGGAGAGAGGGCCTCCGACGGACTGCGCTGCGCGTACGCGGGCATGCCTGTGTCCTCTTCTGGGCACCCCTGTGTCCGCCGCCGCGCAGGTCAGCCGTACCCACCCTCGACCCAACACGAGGAGCAGCTCGCAATGACGACTGTCGACAACCGACAGGACTTCAAGGTCGCCGACCTCTCCCTGGCCGCCTTCGGCCGCAAGGAGATCACCCTCGCCGAGCACGAGATGCCCGGCCTCATGGCGATCCGCAAGGAGTACGCCGAGGCCCAGCCCCTCGCCGGCGCCCGCATCACCGGCTCCCTGCACATGACGGTGCAGACCGCCGTGCTCATCGAGACCCTGGTCGCCCTCGGCGCCGAGGTCCGCTGGGCGTCCTGCAACATCTTCTCCACCCAGGACCACGCCGCGGCCGCCATCGCCGTCGGCCCGAACGGCACGCCCGACGACCCGCAGGGCGTCCCGGTCTTCGCCTGGAAGGGCGAGACCCTGGAGGAGTACTGGTGGTGCACGGAGCAGGCCCTGACCTGGCCGAACACTCCCACCGGCGGCCCCAACATGATCCTGGACGACGGCGGTGACGCCACCCTCCTCGTCCACAAGGGCGTCGAGTACGAGAAGGACGGCAAGGTCCCCTCGCCCGACACCGCCGAGTCCGACGAGCACCGCGTCATCCTCGAACTCCTCACCCGCACGGTGAGCGAGAGCCCGCAGAAGTGGACCCAGCTGGCGTCCGAGATCCGCGGCGTGACCGAGGAGACCACGACGGGCGTCCACCGCCTGTACGAGATGCACCGTGACGGCACCCTCCTGTTCCCGGCGATCAACGTCAACGACGCGGTCACCAAGTCGAAGTTCGACAACAAGTACGGCTGCCGCCACTCCCTGATCGACGGCATCAACCGCGCCACGGACGTCCTCATCGGCGGCAAGACCGCGGTCGTCTGCGGCTACGGCGACGTCGGCAAGGGCTGCGCGGAGTCCCTGCGCGGCCAGGGCGCCCGGGTCATCGTCACCGAGATCGACCCGATCTGCGCCCTCCAGGCGGCGATGGACGGCTACCAGGTCACGACGCTGGACGAGGTCGTCGACAAGGCCGACATCTTCGTCACCACGACCGGCAACAAGGACATCATCATGGCCTCGGACATGGCCAAGATGAAGCACCAGGCCATCGTGGGCAACATCGGCCACTTCGACAACGAGATCGACATGGCCGGCCTCGCGCGGATCCCCGGCATCGTCAAGGACGAGGTCAAGCCGCAGGTCCACACCTGGACCTTCCCCGACGGCAAGGTCATCATCGTCCTGTCCGAGGGCCGCCTGCTGAACCTGGGCAACGCGACCGGCCACCCGTCGTTCGTGATGTCCAACTCGTTCGCGGACCAGACCCTGGCCCAGATCGAGCTGTTCACCAAGCCCGACGAGTACCCGACCGACGTCTACGTGCTGCCCAAGCACCTGGACGAGAAGGTCGCCCGTCTCCACCTCGACGCCCTCGGCGTCAAGCTGACCACGCTCCGCCCGGAGCAGGCCGAGTACATCGGCGTCAAGGTCGAGGGCCCGTACAAGGCGGACCACTACCGCTACTGAGCAGCCGACCGCTCCGAGGCAGGCCCCCGCACCCCCGTGTCGGGGGCCTGCCCCGTCGGCGCCTCAGCGGCCGGACCAGCAGCCCGTCACCACCCAGGACCCCGATGCCCCGCGGCCGTTATTCGCTCCACGATCCGCACGATCACACCCCCCTCGCCGAAGAGCATTTCCAGTGCGCCCCCGGCCCCTCCGGCTGGCGCTACGTGTCCCGGCTGACCACACCCGCCGGCGACCACCACGGCTCCGTCGACCTCGCCCTCGACGAACTCGGCCGCCCCATCCGCCTCGAACTGCACGCCGCGAGCTGGCAGGTCCGCGCCGCCGCCATCGACGGCGTCACCTGGGTCCGTACCGACCCGACCGGAGTCCACGCCACCGAAGGCAATGCGCGCGCCCACGCCTTCACCGGCACCTCCCCGGCCTTCCTCGTGGCGATCACCCGTCTCCTGCGCCTCACCCCCTCCGCCGCGGCCACCCGCGTACGTCTCGTCGCCTTCACCGATCCGGTCCTCGCCCCCCGCACCGTGGACCACTCCTGGGCCCTGGTGAAAAGCGAAGCACACGGCACTGACAACGGCCCCCTCGTCGTGGACGAATACCAGGTCACAGCCCTGGACACGGGCGAGCAGCACACCGTGCACATCGCCGGGGACGTCGTCCTCGCGGCACCCGGAATCGAGCTGGAGGACCTGGAGTCACCCCCGTCCGTCTTCCCGTGAGCCCCTGGCCACCGACCCGGGCCCGACCGGCCCGTACGCGGTCGGTCCCGCTCACGCGGGAGGCACGAACCCCGTACCGGGACGGCCGCCCTCGGACGCGTCCCGAGACACGTCCGACCCCGCAGACGGTGACGGCGACGGCGCCGCCGGCCGCGGAGCGGGGGCGGGGGCGGGCCCGGAGAACGGACCGGCCGGGCCCGCGTGGGGCGCCGCCGGGGGAGCCGGAGGGTAGTCCGACGGGGGAGCAGCCGAGGCCCCCGCCGCCCCGGGCCCACCGAACGCGGGCGAGGCCCCGAACGCCCGACGCGCCTCCCGGGCCTGCCGCTCGTGCAGCACCGCCGCCAGATACGCCGCCGGCGGGACCTCCCGTGGAGCCGGAGCGCCCGTACGGGCCGCCACGTCCGCGGCCAGCCGCTCTCCCATCGCCCAGCCGACCTGGGCGTCCAGTTGCCCCATGCGCGTCAGGTACTGCCGCACGGCCAGCCAGAGATCGTCCGGCACCGCGGACAGGTCGAGCCCCGAGAACCGCCCGGCCAGCCAGGGCGGGGGCGGCGGCAGGAACCCCGCCGCCGGAGCCGGCACCCGCTCCCGCACGACCAGCGTCCCCGCGAAGACGTCACCGAGCCGCCGCCCCCGCGCCGACACCAGCGAAGCGATACAGGCCACGACACCGAACGTCATCAGGATCTCGATCACCCCGATCAGACCCCGCACCAGCGAGTGCCGGAACCGGATCGGCCCCCCGTCGTCCCGCACCACCCGCAGACCGCACGCCATCTTGCCCAGCGACCGCCCGTGACTCAGCGTCTCCACCGCGATCGGCCCGCCCACCAGGATCAGGAGGAAGGCGGCGAGCGACAGCGCGGTCTGGGCCGCCATGTCCAGGGAAGCGGTGGACGCCACCAGGACGATGGTCACCGCCACATACACGGCCACCGCCACGGCGAGGTCGAGCAGGACGGCCAGCGCCCTGCTGGGCAGCTTCGCGGGGCGCAGCTCCAGCGCCACCGCCTCGCCCGTCACCAGCTCGCTCACGCCCGCCACCCTTCCCCTGCCTGCCCCCGTCCCCGCCAGTCTGCCAAGCTGAGGACGCACCGCGCCGCAGTACGACAAGCTGATCCACGACGAGCCGCCGACGATAGCCGAGGAGCAGGCACACCGATGGACCTCGACGTCTTCGTCTCCGCCCACCGCGCGGAATGGGACCGCCTCGACGCCCTGCTCCGACGCCGGCGCCGGCTGACCGGCGCCGAGACCGACGAACTCGTCACCCTCTACCAGCGCACGGCCACCCATCTCTCCCTGATCCGGTCCAGCGCTCCCGACCCGCAGCTGACCGGCCGGCTCAGCCAGTTGGTGGCCCGCGCGCGCAGTGCTGTGACCGGCACCCGCCGGGCCTCCTGGCGCGACGTCACCCGCTTCCTCACCGAGCAGTTCCCGGCCGCCGTCTACCGGGCCCGTCACTGGTGGGTCCCCACCGCCCTCCTGTCGACCGCCGTCGCGGCACTCCTGGGCTGGTGGATCGGTACGCATCCGGAAGTCCAGGCCACCATCGCCGCACCTGCCGAACTGCGCGAGCTGACCCGCCCCGGCGGCCAGTACGAGACGTACTACTCGAGCCATCCCGCGGCCTCCTTCGCCGCACAGGTCTGGACGAACAACGCCTGGGCCGCCGCGCTCTGCCTGATCCTGGGCGTCTTCCTGGGCCTGCCGGTCATCTGGATCCTGTTCCAGAACATGCTCAACCTCGGCGTCGGCTTCGGTCTGATGTCGTCGGCCGGCCGCCTCGACACCTTCCTGGGGCTCGTACTGCCGCACGGCCTGCTCGAACTGACCGCGGTCTTCGTGGCAGCGGGCACCGGCCTCCGCCTCGGCTGGACCCTCATCGACCCCGGCCCGCGCACCCGTCGCGTAGCCCTCGCGGAAGAAGGCCGGGCCGCCATCGGCATGGCGATCGGCCTCGCCCTCGTCCTGTTCGTCTCCGGAGCCATCGAAGGCTTCGTCACCCCGTCCGGCCTGCCCACCTGGGCCCGCATCACCATCGGAGTCGTCGCCGAGCTGGCCTTCCTCGCCTACGTCTACGTCGTGGGCGGACGCGCGGCACGGGCCGGCGACACGGGCGACGTCGAGGCGCACGAGCGCAGCGCCACCGTCCCCACGGCCGCCTGATGTGCGTCGGCCCCCGTGGAGCTGCTACTGTCCTCTTCGTTCCCGCAAGAGCCCTTGACACGGAGCGCGCGGGGAGGTAGATTCGAACAGTTGCCTGGAGAGGGGTTCCCCCTCGGGGGCACAGTGAAAATCTATCGGCTTCCTCCGGATCGTAGAATTCGGCGAAGCACTCTCCCGATGAATCGGAAATGAACGGCCGGTCAGACCGGCTCAGAACTTCTGATAAAGTCGGAACCGCCGGAAAGGGAAACGCGGAAGCGGGAACCTGGAAAGCACCGAGGAAATCGGATCGAAAAGATCTGATAGAGTCGGAAACGCAAGACCGAAGGGAAGCGCCCGGAGGAAAGCCCGAGAGGGTGAGTACAAAGGAAGCGTCCGTTCCTTGAGAACTCAACAGCGTGCCAAAAGTCAACGCCAGATATGTTGATACCCCGACCTGATCGGTTCGATCGGGTTGAGGTTCCTTTGAAAAAACACAGCGAGGACGCTGTGAACGTCGGGACTATT